>NZ_NSGB01000014.1:0-174091 GCF_002294785.1 Mesorhizobium sp. WSM3868
CCTCGCCTTCTGCAGCACCCAGATATAACCCTTGGGCGGGTGATCCTGGTCGATGAACTGGGTCTTGACCTCAGTGTCCTTGCGGCCGCAGCGCTTGCGGCGGAAGCGGATGGTTTCGAGCGGCTTGTTCCAGCCGACCACCTTGGCCACGTCGTTCGCCTTGAAGCGGCCGGCGTGGTAGCAGTGGCGGCATTCGACTATCAGCAGCATGTTGGCCTTGGCCGCCCGGCCGACGAAGCCGCGGAAACGGATGCCGGATGTGAAGTGAGCTGTGGTGGCGGCTAGTTCACGCGCCAGAGGAAATAAGGCCAGTCCGGCGTGTCGAAGGGCAAGGGGGTCCAGCGCGGCGACTGCATCGCCCGGTCGCTGACCACTAGGCCACCCGGTGCCATCAACGCATCGATGAGCGCCGCCAGCCAGCCGGCCTGGGCGGTGTCGCGGGCGCGGTCCTCACTGCCGAAATCGGCATGGACCAAGGCTGCGGGCGCGCAGCCGGACAAGGCGGACAGCGTTTCGCGGAAATCGCCCAGCACAAGGTCGGCGCCGGCCGGCGCCGCATCAGCCGGGGCGTGCAGGTCGCGGTCGAAGGCGATGATCCGACGGTCCGGGAACAGCTTGCGCAGATGGCTGTAGGTGCGGCCCTTGCCCAGGCCGATCTCCAGCACCGGGCCGGGCAAGCCCCGGGTCTCCTCCGCCGCCCGCTCCAGCGCCCGGCGCTGGGTGGTGAGGCGGGCGATCATGCGGTCGAGGCGGCTGTCCATGGGCGCTCCGGGCAGGCTCGATGGTGTCGAGGGCCGCCACTGTAGCTTCGGCCAGGGACACCGTCGATCCCGAACGCGGCAAAACCAGGTCTCAGAAATAGCTCGCGTGTTGAGTGACAGCTGCTATCCCCTCGCCTTCTGCAGCACCCAGATATAACCCTTGGGCGGGTGATCCTGGTCGATGAACTGGGTCTTGACCTCAGCGTCCTTGCGGCCGCAGCGCTTGCAGCGGAAGCGGATGGTTTCGAGCGGCTTGTTCCAGCCGACCACCTTGGCCACGTCGTTCGCCTTGAAGCGGCCGGCGTGGTAGCAGTGGCGGCATTCGACTATCAGCAGCATGTTGGCCTTGGCCGCCCGGCCGACGCTGTCCATGGGTCCGGCCATTTCTCATGTCCGGTCTGAATAATCCTCAGGCAGCGGCAGCAGGCCGAGCCAGGCGGCGCGGAAATCGAGGTCCCTGCCCGCCACCGCGCCCATCATCTCATGCAGCCTCTCCACCAACCCGTTGAGCCGCCAGTACATTTCGCCGTTGGTCTTGAGATTGAGCTGCGCCGCCAGCACGGTCTGGCGCAGTTCCAACGCATCGCGAATGATCGCCTCCGCGTTCGACCGGAACAATCTGTCATAGCGGCTTTTCCGTCTGCCCAACGCGGCTCTCCGTGATCCTGAGCAACCGCCCCATCTGCTGACAAAATAGGAACCCGTTCCTCGCTGAGTCAATTCGTCGTTGACAATTTTGTTCCCTTTTTGTTCACATGCTAGTGGAAACTTGCGGAGCACCCGAGATGGATCACATCGTCAGGCTCGACAGCCGCGAGGAAGCGGCGCTTCAGGCAATCGCCGAGCGGTTCATCGCCCGGCACAAGGGCGACCCGGTGAAGGCGCTGAAGGAGATGATCGTGTTCAACGGCCATCTCCAGCAACGGCTCGACGCGCTCCAGGCTTCAAGGCTTCGTCAACGAGACGCGTCGGGACGGCGCGGCTGAGGCATGCTGCCCCGTCAGGCGGCCCGCAGTCCTTCCTTCGGACGCAGGTTCTGGTTCATGCGGAACAGGTTCTGCGGATCGTAGCGCTGCTTGATCTCGAGCAACCGGCGATAATTGCCGCCATAGGCCGCTTCGACACGGTCGATCTCATCCTCCGGCATGAAGTTCACATAGGCCGTTCCGGCAGCATGAGGCTTTGATGCTTCATAGATGTCTCGAGCCCATTCGATGCAGGCCTTGTCCATGGCCGGTTCGCGCCAGCGGGCGTGAACGTTCATGACGAAATGCGAGCTCCGCTGCGGAAACGCCGTCGCAACCGCCGGGACGCGGCCAGCGACGCCGCCGACATGGCCGAAGAATATCTCGCATTCGGGACCCGGAAGCCTGGATATCGCGGTCGTGGTGATCTCGATCGCGCTGTCGGAAAGCTCGGTGAAGTCATGGCTCTTCCAATAGTTGCGGGCGCCAGGCGCGAGCAGCGGATCGAAGGCCTGCTGCCAGCCCGTGAAAGGGTTGGGACCGACGACGTCGGCGATCGGCGTGCCGATGGCGCGGAGCTTTTGCGTCGCCTTTTCGCCAGCCTCGATATCGCCGCAATAGCACATGGCCAGCACCAGCACTTCCTTGCCGTGCCATTCGGCCGGCAGGAAGGGCAGCGGCGGCGCCTGCCGCATGACCACCCAGCAGGTCAGTTCGTCGGGGGCGGTTTCGAGCGCGGCGCGGTATTCCCGAAGCACCTTCCCGGCATCGGCGAAGGGATGGACCACAAGGCCCGACAGCACTTGCGGCCCGAACTGGTGAAGTTTGAACTCGAACCCCGTGACGACGCCGAAATTGCCGCCACCGCCGCGCAGCGCCCAGAACAGGTCCGCGTTCTCGGTCTCGCTGGCGCGCAGCAGCTTGCCGTGCGCGGTTACCACGTCGGCCGAAACGAGATTGTCGATGGTCAGCCCGTATTTGCGGGTGATCCAGCCGAAGCCGCCGCCCAGCGTCAGGCCGGCGATCCCGGTGGTCGAGTTGATGCCGGTCGGCAGCGCCAGCCCGAAGGCCTGCGTTTCGCGGTCGACATCGACAAGCGTGGCGCCGGGTCCGACCCAGGCGCGCCGCGCCGCGACATCGACCCGCACAGACTTCATCATGGAGAGATCGATGACGAGGCCGCCCTCGCAGATGGCGCTGCCGGCAATGTTGTGACCGCCGCCGCGCACGGAGACGAGAAGTCCGTTCTCACGGGCGAAATTCACCGCGGCAACGACATCGGAGGCGCCGACGCAGCACGCGATCAGCCCGGGCCGCCGGTCGATCATGTCATTCCAGATGCTGCGCGCACCGTCGTAGCCGGCGTCACCCTCCCGCAGCACCGTGCCGCGTATTTGCGTCGAAAGTTTCCAGGGCTGCGGCATCGACCGTGGTCTTGCCGCCATCAAGGGCAGTGAAGCTCATGGCATTCATGAATTCCTCCCGTTCTTGTTGATGCCCCCTCCGCCCGAATTTTAGTGTGCGCTCATGTTCGGCGTCCCGCAAGTTATCGCGGGCAGCGAGCCGGCCGTGCGGGCCTTGCTCAACAAACGATTGGCAAGAACGGCACGCGCCTTGCCTGCAATCTTGACGGGCAGGAATAACAGGCTTTCAATCAAGAGAGATTATCGCTGCGGATATGGGGCAACGCCGCATGAAACGCATGTTGTTTGCCTGTTCGATATCGTCTGTTCTGCTATTGTCAGCGAACCGGGCGTTTGCGTTCAATTTCGGCTTCGTCAGAGTGCCGGACTGGATGGATCCTTATATCGGCGTGCTCGTTGCCGTCACCCTCTTCTTCTGGCTCGGACTGGCGGCGACAAAGCCGAGCGGCGTGCCGTTCAAGCAGGTGCGGTATGTCGAGATTTCGCCCATAGCGAATTTCTTCTACCTCGGCATGGCCTTCTTCTTCACCATCATGATGATTATGCTGTTCGCCGGCATGGGCCTGAGGCGATACGCTGAACGGACCGGCGCAGCGTAGAGCGGGAGCGAAACGGGACAGATCGACGCTCTTTCGCGCCCCCTTCTGTCCTGCTGGAGATCTCCCCCTCAACGGGGGAGATTGGCAGCTTCGGCGCCGTGCTCCTACGCCTTCACCCGCTTCAGCGCCTGCGCCATGCAGTGAATGCCGCCGCCGGTCTTGGAGATCTCGCTCATGTCGACGGCCGCCACCTCGAAGCCGCGTGCCTTCAGCTTTTCGATCAGCGTCTTGCTCGAGGTCGGCGCGATCACCCTGTCCTTGCCGAGCGACATGAAGTTGCAGCCGAGCGCCATCGTATCCTGGAAGGGCACGTCGATGATCTCGTGGCCCTTGCCCTTCAGCCAGTCGACGATGCCGGGCTCGGTGCAGGCAAGGCAGACGGCCGTGAGCTTTTCGGCGATCGGCACCACCATCAGGTCTATGTGCACGTAGTATTCGTCGATGAAGGCGATGCGCGTCTCCCAGCCTTCCTTGTCGAACCAGGCCTGCACCTGGCGCGCGCCCTCCTCCTGCGTGCGGGCGCCGCCGCAGCCGATCAGCACCACGCCTTCCTCGATGACGTTGAAGTCGCCGCCCTCGAAGGTGCCGGCGGTCACCATGTCGTAGATCGGGATGCCGAGCTTCTCATAGGTGCGGATGGCGGCGTAGTTCTCGCCGCGCCGCCACCAGTTGGCCATTGCGGTGATGAACGCGCCGTAGGGCGTCATGACGCTGGAGTCGCGCGAATAGACCTGCATCGGCAGTTCCGGCGTCGGCTCGTGCCAGTGGATGGTGACGCCGAAATGCTCGTAAGCGGCGACGAGGTCCTTGTGCTGCGCCTGGGCGATCTGGATGTTGCAGGGCGCCTCGCGCAGATGCTTTCTGGACAGCGAACTGGTCGAAAGATGGCGAAGGAAATTGGGTGAGCCGAGCAGCACGTCGGTCAGAACGTCGGTCTCGTTGGCGAAGCCCCAGGCAGTGAGCGGCTTGGTGCCGCCATTGGGATTGCGGCGCTGCAGCGAGAACGGCTCGGCGACGATGCGGTCATGGACGGTCATGGTGTTCTCCTCGTGGGTCGGTCTGCTTGAGATCATTGGCTGCTCGGTATCCACCAGTCGCGCCCGCGCGCGGTGGTAACATATTCCGGCCAGCGGAAGTTTATCGGCGGCTCGTAGTCACAAAGCGGCGCGATCCAGTTCGAGCCGCCGGCGCCGCCGCCGGTTCGCCTGACGAATTCGTCCATGGCCGCATCGCGCGCCGCCTTGTCTTCCAGCAGGCGAAGCGCGGTGAGCGCGACGGTCTTGGAGGCGCAGGTCACCATCGGGTCGATGGTGGCCGCAATGCCGCCCAACGCATTCATCACCCAGGCGGGATAGGCGTGGCCGTTCGCCGAGCGCAGCGCCGGGCGGGCGACGTACAAGCGCGATGTCGGCGCGTGCCAGCTCATGTCGGTATAGTCGTCCGAGGTCGAATTCACCTGCGAGGGCGGCAGGTCGCGCCGCAGAACCGCCTCGGCCTCCTGCGGCGTGATGAGGCGCTCCAGCTCGTCGATGAACGGATTCTCGGTCGCCTCGCCGCCAGCATTGACCTGGACCTCGCGGGCGATCGCCCTCGCCTCTTCGTTCCACTGTGGCGGACCGACGGTAGAGAGCGCTTCATAGGTGATGCGGGCCATGGCGTGGTTGGCCAGTCCCGGGCGCGACTTCGACACCCAGTGGCGTTCGTAGCGGCAGCCGCTCATCCTGGCGGCGGCTTCCGCGTTTCGGTCGAGCACGGCGGTCACCTGCTCGGCCATGGCGATGGTAGGCACGCGGATCATGTACTGGATCTCGGCAAGGCCGGCCGGCAGATTGTCGGCGGTCGCCTGGCCCGCGGTCAGGATCGCTTCGCTGATCGACCAGCCGCCCTGGTGCGTCAGCATGGAATCGCGCAGCGCCTTGGAAGCCATGTACATCATCATCAGCGCGTCGTTGGCACCTGGCGCCCTGACCGCGGAATGCGCCTGCGGGATCGGGGCGCCATCGCTTGCGCGACCCCAATTCTGAGGCTCGTCGCAAATGAAGCGGTAGATCATCGCATAGGCCGCACCGCAATGCGTGTCCCAGCGCGCGGTGTTGCAGAGCGGCAGCATATAGAAGGGATGAAAGGAGATCATGCCGGCAAGGCCGTCATAATAGCCTTTGGCGGCATGGATCGGCTTCGAGCCCCTCACCTTCTCTGCCGGCTCGCCAGTGAAGCGCAGCGTGCCTTGAATGCCATGCTGCTGCATCGCGGCCTTGGCGGCGAGCAGCCCGCCGAGGCTGCCAATGCCGAGGCCCGAATGCGGATCGGTATGGCCACCCGCCTCGACGCTAAGCCCCGCCCGCGGTTGCTTGACCGTCGCGGCATCCTGGCAGTTGCCGGGCACGGCATCGTATTCGGCATACATGCCGATCGTCGGTCCTTCGCCATTCGTCCAATGCGCGCAGAAGGCGGTCGGCATTCCGCCCGAGCCCTCTTCCACCGAAAAGCCTTCACGCTTCAGCCGGTCGACATACCAAGCTGCGGACTGGTACTCGCGCCAGGCGGTCTCGCCGAGGTCGAAGATGGTGCGCGTCCAGGCCGACAAGAGCGGCTGGATGCCGTCGATGCAGGCCAGTGCCGTTTCCTGCGCTGATGTCGTCACCGGTTTCTCCATGCCGCAAAGAAAGCAGTGAAGCGGCTCTTCAAAAAGTGATATGTTTTCCCGGCTCGTGCAAATTCGGTTCACCTGAGGCCTCTTGCGCATACCTTCCACGCAGGCGCTTCGCGCCCTCGACAGTTTTGCTCGTCACGGCAGCGTCTGGCGCGCGGCCGATGAACTCCACCTCACCCGCAGCGCCGTCTCGCATCAGCTGAGGCTGCTCGAACGCGACCTCGGCTTCGATCTCTTGCAGCGCATCGGCAAGGGCGTGGCGCTGACGCCGCGCGGCCAGCGCTACGCCGCCGGTGTCAGGAAAGCGCTGACCGTGCTCGGCGACGCGGGGACGCAGAACAGCGGCGCCGGCGTCGGCGGCTCCTTCGGCATCTCCTGTCCGCCGGGCTTCGCCTCGATGTTCCTGTGCACCCATATCGGCGAGTTCCAGCAGATGTATCCGGACGTCGCGCTCTCGGTGCTGACGCCGCGGCGGCTCGACGATGTCAGCAATCCGGAGGCCGACGCCTTCATCGCCTTCGGCGTCGGCAACTGGCCGAACCGCGCGGTGGAGCTGCTTTGCGAGGTCTCCTTCACCCCGCTCTGCAGCCCGACGTTGCTCAACAAGGTGGGCGGCTTTTCCAAGCCCGCCGACGTGCTGCGCGCCAACCTGCTGCATCTCAGCGATACCGAGGACTGGGCGCGCTGGCTGGCGCTGTCGAAGGTGGAGAATCCCGACACCGAAGGCGGCATCTTCTTTTCCGACATGAACCTCGTCTTCTCGGCGGCAATCGCCGGCCAGGGCATCGCGATGGGAGACGAGCTGACCGGCCGCCGGGCGCTGAGCGAGGGCAGGCTGGTCAAGCCGTTCGAAGCGACGGTGCCCTCGCCGCGCTCCTACTATCTGGTCTTCGAGCATGCCAAGGCGGGCCACCCGGTACTCAATGCCTTCAGCGACTGGCTGCGGGCGAAGCTTTTGGAAAGCAGGCTGGCGAAGTATTGAAGGCGGGGGACGCCGGCACGCCCTAGGATGTCCCTCGGAGTGCCAACCGTCCGGTCGTCATCCCCGGGCTTGACCCGAGGATCCATTCCGTGGCGATCGCGAAAGGCACGCTTGATCAGAATTCTGCACCGTTGCAACTCCCAGAGGTCACGGCATGGCAACCAGGGTCTGCGCGCGTCGCTCCGCTCCTTGCTCCGCCCTGGAATGACGACGGCATGAACGCTTTCGCCAATCGCGAAGCGCGCCGAACGCCCGAGTCCGGGAGACGCTCCCGCCACCTGCCCATCCGTGAATCAAATTTGCCGAACAGAGGAAAACTATTCGGTTGCGGTGAACGCGCGCCGTGCATACGATTTGAAACAAGCGTGAGGACGAAGGCAGGATGCAGCAACCCGGCCGGGCCGCAGAGATCAAGGCGAACGGGATAGGCAAGAGCTTCGGCTCGTTCCGGGCGCTGGACAATCTCACGCTCGATATCGGCCGCGGCGAGTTCCTGACGCTGCTTGGGCCATCCGGTTCCGGCAAAACCACCTTCCTGATGATCTTGGCCGGCTTCGTGCAGCCGAGCGAAGGCAGGCTTTTCAGCGACGGCACCGACATTACCGACCGGCCGGCCGAACAGCGCGCCGCCGGCATGGTATTCCAGGGCTATGCTTTGTTCCCGCATATGAGCGTGGAACAGAACATCGCCTTTCCGCTCAAGGTGCGCAAGAAATCGGCTTCCGAGATCAAAAGCCGTGTCGGCGAGATGATCGAGCGCGTCGGTCTCAAAGGCCACGAGAAGAAATTGCCGGCGCAGCTTTCCGGCGGCCAGCAGCAACGCGTGGCGCTCGCCCGCGCCCTGGTGTTCGAGCCGGGCGTGCTGCTTCTCGACGAGCCGTTCTCGGCGCTGGACAAGAGCCTGCGCGGCCAGATGCAGGCCGAGATGAAGCGGCTGCACCAGGAGACCGGCACCACCTTTGTCTTCGTCACTCACGACCAGAGCGAGGCGCTGGCGCTTTCCTCGCGCGTCGCCATCTTCAATCACGGCAAGCTCTTGCAGGTCGGCAGGCCGGACGAGGTCTACGACCGGCCGGCCAGCCGCTTCGTCGCCGAGTTCCTGGGCGAGATCAACATGCTGCCCGTGAAGGGCGTCAAGTCCGCCGATAATGGCGCCACCGGTGTCTGCGAGGACCGGGCGGTCAACATGCGCTGCAAAGCAGAAAAGGTCCGCGGCGACGCTATCCTGGCAATCCGGCCGGAACACATGTCGATCGCGCCGGAGGCAGCGGCCGGCGAAAACGGCATCGCCGCCACTGCTGTCGCTTCGACCTATCTGGGTGCGGCGACCAAGCTCGACCTAACCACGCGCCAGGGTGCGAAGGTCACCGTCTCGGTGCCGAACGAGGTGGCCGCGGCAGCGTTGAGCAAGGGCAATTCCGTCTGGCTGACCTGGCCGGCGGAAAAGGGCTTCCTCCTGCCGGACGGAGGACAATGAGCGCCGAAGCGGCGTGAATTCGCCGCGTCGGTTTCCGGATCAGATCAATTAAAACAAGGGGAACTGACATGAACGAGACCAAGAAACAGACCATCGACTCCCTCGCAGAGAGGGCAAAACGCGGCGAGATCTCGCGCCGGCAATTCGCGCAGCTTGCAGGCCTCGTGCTCGCCGGCACGCCGATGCTGCTGCGCTCGACCCATGCTCAAGCCGAGACCAAGGGGCTGGTGCTGGTGAATTGGGGCGGCGACGCCATCACCGCTTACGACGCCGCCTACGGCCAGGCCTTCACCAAGGATACCGGCATCCCGGTGAAGATGGACGGCTCGGGCCCGACCGAGGGCGCGATCGCCGCGCAGTTCAAGAGCGGCGCGCCGACCTGGGACCTGGTCGACGTCGATCCGTTCTCCGCCATTACGCTGGGCGGCCAGGGCATGCTCGAGCCGATCGACTACAAGATCGTCGACAAGAGCAAGATGCGGCCGGGCTTCGGATGGGAATTTGCCGCGTCGACCTACTTCTTCTCCTACGTGATCGCCTACGACTCGCAGAAGTTCGGCTCCAATGCGCCGACCGGCATGGCCGACTTTTTCGACGTGAAGAAATTCCCCGGCAAGCGCTCGCTCTACAAATGGGGCGTGTCGAGCTGGGAAGCCGCCCTGCTCGCCGACGGCGTGGCGCCCGCCTCGCTCTACCCGCTCGACCTCAAGCGCGCGCATGACAAGATCGCCGCCTTCAAGGAAAACGTCGTCTCCTATTGGGGCGGTGGCGCCGAAAGCCAGAGCGTGTTGCTCAACGGCGAGGCTTCGATGGCGATCGTCTGGTCGACGCGCGCCTCGCTGATCGAGCAGGACTCGGGCGGCCAGATCAAGTTCATCTGGGACCAGGGCCTGATCTCGCCCGGCGCGCTCGCGGTTCTGAAAAACAATCCCGGCGGCAAGGAAGCTGCGATGAAGTTCATCGCCAGCACGCAGGATCCGCAGAAGGAACTGGTGATGTTCGACAAACTCGGCCAGGGTCCGGCCAACCCGGCCGCCGACGCGCTGATCCCGGCCGACAAGAAGCGCATCAACCCGGTCGATCCGGAAAACATGAAGAAGCAGATCCCGCTCGACATGGAGTGGTACGCCAAGAACTACGGTGCGGCGCTCGACGAATACACCAAGATCATCTCGGCTTGAGCGGGCGGAGATGCTGAACTGACATGAGGGGCACCCTCTCCGACAGGACGGGCGCGGCGCTGTTGATGGCGCCGCTGCTCCTGTTCCTGGTCCTTGCTTATGCCTGGCCTTTCCTCGGCGTGGTGAAGTGGAGCTTCACCTTGCCGACGCCGGGACTCGGCCAATATGGCGCGCTGGTCAGCGACCCGCTGGTGCAGTCGGTATTCGTCCGCACGTTGCGCATCGCGGCGATCGTCACCATCGTTTCCGTCACCGCCGCCTATGCGATCACGGTCGTCTGGGTGCGCGGCAGCCCGGTGCAGCGCGTGCTTGCGGAATTCTGCATCCTGGTGCCGTTCTGGATCTCGGTGCTGACGCGCGCCTTCGGCTGGGTGGCGCTGTTGTCCAACCGCGGCCTCGTCAACACCTGGCTGCAATCGATCGGCTTCATTTCCGAGCCGCTGACGCTCGTGCGCAACGAGTTCGGCGTCATCGTCGGCATGTCGCATTTCCTCATCCCCTTTGCGGTATTTCCGCTGGCTTCGGCCATGCGCAGCCTCGACGAGCGCGTGCTGCTCGCGGCGCGCGGGCTTGGCTCCAGCCGCATGCGCACCTTCTGGACGGTGTTCGTGCCGATGACGCGCTCGGGCATCATCGGCTCGGCGATGATCACCTTCGTCTTCTCTCTGGGCTTCTTCGTCACGCCGGCGATCCTCGGCGGCGGCCGCAGCGTGATGATCGCCGAACTCATCTATCTCCGCATCTTCCAGAGTCCGGACTGGGGACTGGGCGCGGCAATCAGCGTCGTGCTGGTGGTGTTCGTCGGCGCGCTGATGGCGCTCTTGTTCCGCTACGTCAAACCGAAGCAATTGGTGTAGCAAGATGCCCACCTACCGCCCCGGTCCCGTCTCGCTCATCCTCGCCGTCCTGGTGGCGCTGTTCCTGCTTATGCCATTGCTCGCCGTCATCCCGGTGTCGCTGACGCCGAGCCGCATGTTGACCATGCCGACCGGCGAACTGTCGCTGCGCCACTACCGTTCGCTGATCGAGGATCCGCGCTGGCTGGAGTCCATCTTGCTCTCGATCCGCATCGGTGTGGTCAGCAGCGCGCTTTCCACGGTGCTCGCGCTCACCTTCAGCCTCGGCGTGTGGATGTTCCAGCCGCGCTTCACCGCCGCCCTGGTCGGCTTCGTCCTTTTGCCAATGGTGGTGCCGCCGGTGGTCTCGGCGGTGACGCTGTATTTCCTGCTCACCTCGGTCTCCGGCATCTCATCCTTCTTCGGTTACGACACCTGGCTGGGTGTCGCGATGGCGCATTCGGTGATGACGGTGCCCTTCGCCACCGTTCTGATCCTGGTCTCGCTCAGCCAGCTCGATCGGCGCATCGACCTCGCCGCACGAGGCTTGGGTGCCAGTGTGTGGGAGCGCGCGACGCGCATCATCATGCCCAACATCAAGTTCGGCATCGTCACCGCGGCGCTCCTCTCCTTCGTGCTCTCCTGGGAAGAGATCGGCGTGACGCTGTTCATCACCTCGGTGAACGCCATCACGCTGCCGCGCCTGATGTGGATGGGCCTGCGCGACAACATCGATCCGGCGATTGCAGCCCTTTCGGTGATCCTGATCATTATCACCGTGCTGGTGCTCGCCGTGCGCAGCGTGATTGCGCGCCGGCGAGCCGCACCGTAAATCCGCGGCTTTGTCCCAAAACGAAAGAGGCCCGCCGGGAGCGGCGAGCCTCTGACGGTGCCAAAGTGTCTGGCCCGTGGTGATCCGGGGGTGTGGATCGCGTAAAAGTCTAGCCACCCGAAGTCCGGCGCGCGATTTACAAATCCGTAAACCTCGGCGTGCCGGGAGCAGGCGGCGGCGGCAGAAAAGTGCTATAATATCATCGGCTTGTGAGCATCCGCGACCGCGCCGGCGCATCATCCTTCAATCAAAAGTGATGGGAGGACTGCGAGAAGTCGGGCCGGATCGGCGACGACGGCGGCCAGCCCGTGACGACATGACGAAATCCGGCCGCTACCGGTTTCTCCGGCAGCAGCATTCTGGCCAGGATCGCGTCCCGGCGAATGAAGTGATGATAAAGTGCGGCCAGGGCAGGTATGCCCGGCCGGCGCATTGCCATCTTGTTTGCATCGCGCCTTCAGAGGGCGCGCCGTGCAGGCGAAGGCTGCTCGCCCTCGCCTGCGTCGGAGCCGTTCAGGCGGCCTGCGGCGGCCGCATTCTTTCGACAAGAGCCTGCCGGGCCGGGCCGGCGAGCGGCCTGTCCATGGTCAGCAGCCCGTCGAGCAGAACGAGGAGCTCACGCGCTGCGGACGACTTGCAGGAATAATAGACCATCTGGCGGTCGCGGCGGGTGTCGACCAGGCCAAACCTGCGCAGTTTGGCCAGATGCTGGGAGAGTGCGGACTGGCTGAGTTCGACCTTGTCGGCGAGCGCGCCGACAGACAATTCGCCCTCGGCCAGGTAGTTCATGATGAGCAAACGCTTCTCGTTGCCCATCACCGCAAGAAAGGCTGCCGCGCTTTCTGCGTTGGCGGTAAGTTTCTTGGTCACCATCGGTTTCCCCATGTTCATGCTCTTCCGAGGCCACGGGGGCAATGGCTTCGGAATTCCAGAGCATTTGATGGGCCTGCTCCGACACGCAGTCGGAACCTGCCCTGCTTCTTTGTTCGACCAATACCCTCCGTAACCCGGTTGCCACCACGTCGGGATCTTGGTCTCGGACAGCCTGCGCCGCGTTGTTGCGCGACGCAAGTTGGCGCAGACTCGGAATAATTCCGCGCCGCTAATGAGTATCAGCGCTTCGTCCTTTCAGCAAGATAGCGAAGCTCGCCCCATCTCCGGCATGCCGTCGGGCAGACAACGAGACGAAAACCAGACCGGCCGGGCGCCGCGAAAAGTACTCGCGTTGTCGCCGTTTCCTTGAGGACTCACTCTCGTTTCCGAACCCGTGCTAATGTTTAGCCGGGGAGCAAGGGGGACATGAGCTGGAGGAAGAAGCCCGTGTCCAATATGTCGCGAAACACATTCACGCCCGCCGAGACGGCGCTGTTGGGGCGTGTCTTCGAGAGCGGCCGCATCGATGGAGAAACCGAAGAGCAGAAGGAGGCGCGCGCCTCCCGCATCATCGCCAATTACATGGCCGGGATCACCGATGAGACGGAACTCATCGAACTGTCCCGCAAGCCGCTCGGAAGATAGGCGGCAGCCACGCCCGTTACCGGCGCGCTGCTCACATCCTGTTGAAATATCGGGATGAAACTTGCCGCGCGGTGGCGCGTTTATCATCCGCTCACAACGCATTAGGGGTTTCGCGATGATCCAGGGATGGTTTTCCAGGCCGGTCGAAGTCGCCGTCGGCGTGGCAGGCTCGATCCGACACATTTCCAACGCCCAGCAGGCTGTGGAACTGCTGACGGGCCAATGGCGCGACGCCGGCAGCGTGCAGCATGGCGCGGCGCTGCGCGCCTGCCGCCGGGCTATGAGCGGCGACGTTCCGGCCGACAATGCCAGGGAAGCCTTCATCAGCGCTGCCCGCGAAGCGCATGTGCTGGTCGAATAGTCCCAAGGCGGCATCCTGTCTTCTGTAGAAGAGCGACACGACGCGCGAATTGACCGGACGCTTCCGCGCCGGCCGAAACCGCTGCTTGCTGTCCGGTTCGATGTAAAACTGGCTGCGCCCAACCTCCCAATAGAGCCCGAAAGCGGTCCCCATCAGCGTGGCGACGGTAATGGTGGGTGCGGGCGCGGCAATCACCATAGAAGGCTTCCCGCGTTCATCCGCCTGTCGGCACATATTTTTGCGCGGCGCGCCGGCGCAACGAATCCGCTGCGTGAGCCAACTCCGGCCGCCCATCGCTGATCTCTAAAATTCTCCGGAACATTATCGGCAGTTTTTGGTTAATGCGCGGGTCCGCCGATCATCCCGGGCCCGCATCCCAACAGGCGCCTGCCGGCGCCGTTGCTTATCAAAAGACCAACATACGAACGGAGCATGTGATGAACGACGTCTGGTTTTCCGAGCCGGTCGTGATCGATTTCGAACCAAGCGGACATCGCAAGGTCTCAAGCTGCTTCGAGGCAGTCGAGTGCCTCGACCTGCGCTGGCCAAGGCGGGCGCGCGACCGCGCCTGGCGGTCGGCAAGCCGCGTCTGCCGCGACGCGCTCGACGGCTTGAGAAGTCCTACCGAAGCCCGCAAAACACTGCGCAAGGCAGCGAAGGCCGCCGGCCTGCTGGCCTGAAGCGTGTCGCGATCCCGTGCGGAAAAATCCGCCACCCGGATCGTGTCGAATTACCGCCAAGGACTTGCTCCCGGCAGCCCGTAAGCCAGAAAATTCGGAACATTGCAGCCGCCGACCTGTTACTTCCCCGTAGTCTCCTGACTACAGGGTTCCAGACCCAAGCCGAGCCCGTTCCGGCTTCCCATCGCCGGGGCGGGCTTGATTTTGTGCGGTATCGGTTGCGGCATCCCGGCGAGTGAGAGCAGCGACCGACGCATACTCTTCAGCACGCCCTTGCGGACATCCTGACGGGGCTACATGAAAACGCCGGCCGCTGGACTTTCGGGGCGCCTGTTGTTCAGGCCGTGCCATTTCAACGAGCCGGCCGCCGGCGCTCAATGCAAAGAGAGTGTCATGGTGAACGGGCGGCTAATATCCACAGGATGCGGCCGATTTGGAAAGAAGATCAGCCAAACCCGCCGAGCACCTCCGGGAATTGTACGGCCATCGCGCCCTCTTCCGCTTGCCTTGCGTAGATCCGGTGCATTTTCGCCGCGTCGTAACGCGCGCGGCGGCGATGCACGTCGTTACCGAAGAGACCGCCGACGGCATCGAAGCGGCGGAGGAAGCGTTTCGTTATCCCGCGCTCGAACGGCAGCCGCTGCCGGAAGGGCTTATTCCAAGGCGTATCCTCTGCCAGATCGCGCCAGATCTTGAGGGCTTCAAGCTCGACTCCAATCTGGCTGCCCCAAGGCTTGCCGCCCGCGAAATGCCGTGCATAGGCCTGAGAAAACCGATAATCCCGGGCCCCGTTCGACATCAGATTCCAGTTCGGGTGCATCGTCTGCCATTTGCCCTCGAAGGCGACATTGAGCGCGTTCTGGTCGTTCATTTGTCCGTCAACGGCGAGCTTTCGGGCCTGCTTCAACAGGTCTTCCTCTCGCACCGGCCGCATGTTGAAGACGATAATGCCGGCATTGAAATAGGGCGCGCCCGGTTGCATCGACATCTCGTCTCGGTAACCCGGGCGGAAGTACATGTAGTCGTCGTGGGCCGCTAGCAGGTGCGCGTGGATAGGCTGGTCCACCAGATCGGCAATGTCGCGGTTGAACAGAACGTCGCAGTCGATATGTGCGATGCGATCGTATATCGCGAATTCGCTGAACCGGTCGGCGAACAGGCGGATGAAGGTGGCGACGCTCCCCGGCCGAAAACGGTAGCCCGAGTCAGCCATGAAGTTCGTCACGTCCACGATCCGGACACGGTCTTTCAGCAACCGATACGCAATGCCGACATCGTCCTCATTTGCCCCGAGATGCATGATGAAACCAGGCGTCGTTTTGCGCGAAACGTCGAGAATTCTGCGCGCTGCTAGGCATGCATACGGAAAGTACTTGGCATCTGCCGCCAGAAAAAAACACGAATTGGTCATTTGAACCGTTTGTAGGCCTATTTAGGCCTGGTGCCTGTCACAAAATGCTTCTCGATGAAAGTTTCGATGGGACCAGTGAGGGCGCCCGCCTCTCTTTTTATTTTATCGTCCTCCCACTCCCACCACCGGATTGCCAGCAGCTTCGAGATGACGTCTTGCGAAAAGCGATATCTGATGAGCCGGGCCGGAGACCCGCCTACGATCGCATAGGTCGGCACGGCCCTAGTGACCACCGCCCCGGCGCCTACCACCGCGCCATCGCCGACCTCAACTCCTGGTAAAATTATGGCGCCGTGGCCGATCCAGACGTCGTTGCCGATCGTGATGCCGCCTGGTTTGCCGCCATTTCCGATCGGCTCCGGTTGGTTCAGTATCCGGCTGTGGATTGGAAATGAGGTGGCGCTGCCGGTCGAATGCTGACCGGAGCACATGAAAAGCACGTCACCCGCGATCGAGCAGAAGGCCCCTACTTGCAAAGGTGATTCCTTCGATGGGAACAGAACCTTTCGCCACGTCACGCCGTAAGTGTGGCGGCCGATAGCAACATTCTCCGGAAGTTTAGAGCTGGCATCCCGCAACCATTTGGAAAAGATAGACATATGCAGAGCTCCCCGCAGCCCTTCTGCGATTTAGCAGTAAATGAGCCAGCCATAGCTCTCGTGATTCTCAGCCTGAGATCAGCCCCAGCCCAAGTCTATATTGGTAATCCCGTCTCTACTGATGCGGTCGCGAAGCACGGCGATCCGATTGGCCAAATCCAGCGAAAGCCTTTCGTGCGTCTCCACCAGAACATGACCGATGGACCGATAGATGCCGTCATCGAGCATGGACTCGATGCATTCCGCTTCCGCACCCTCAATGTCCATCTTAATAACGGCAATCGGTTCCTCGATCCCTCTCAGAAACTGCACGAGATCGATCACCTCGACTTCAACGGCGGGGCCGTTCGCGTGCTCGGGCACCTCGAAAAGAGATGACCACTCGGTCATCCGAACATTTTTCGTGTCGGGCCTCTGATTAAGGATTGCCGTCCTCGCGGAGCCGCCTACCGCTTTTGGAATGATCGTTACCCGCTCGTCATTGCCGAACCGGCCCTTCAAGATCTTGAGAGCCCTAGGGTCCGGCTCAAAGGCGATTACCTTCATGCCGTAGCTGAGAGCGTGCCGGGTAACGTCGCCTACATTGGCCCCGAGGTCGATGAAAAGGCCATGGCGCGGAAGGGATTTCATCAGCTGATGAAAGTCGAACTCAGCCTGCCTCTTCGGACGCGGCGGACGATGCCATCTGCGATACAGATGCCAGCGCAATACAAATTCGAGATAACTTTCCTGTAACACTCTAAGTCCGTCTGCCCTTCGGCGCGGATATACTGGGCACCGCGCGCGTCTTCAAGCATCCAAATTCGTCAAGGCGCCGTGTTTCCACTTGGATCAGACATTCAGGTCATCGGCGGGCGATCACCTCGGGAACGATCGCTTTCATGCCATCATCGACCGTTCGGTGGGTGTCGAAGGAGGCACTCAGCGCGAACTCGCCGCCGCCTCGGCCGCAACCGCGAAACGGATTGAAAGTTGGAAATCGGTTCTTTTTTCGAGTTGGAACCTTTTAGCCAGGAAGTGCTAAGTGGTTGAAATTAATGGCGATCCCGGCAGGATTCGAACCTGCGACCATCGGCTTAGAAGGCCGGTGCTCTATCCAGCTGAGCTACGGGACCGCTGGCCGGCCGGAGCCGGCTGATGCGACTATGCGGATCGATCTAAAAGGATGATCCGCTCCGATTTTGTTACGCAATTCCGGACGGAAAACCGCTGTGCACTTTTGCTCGGATTGGTCAATGGGTCCAGGGCGTCCTGCGGTCATAGCGGAAATTGTCCGAATAGGAAATCTGCCGGCGCTTCGGCTCCTTCGGCTCCTCGACACGATAGGCAATGCCCTGCTTCTCGGCATAGGCGACCGCCTCTTCCCTGGTATCGAAGGTGAGCCGCACCTGGCTCAGCATATCGCCGGACGAGGTGTAACCCATCAGCGGGTCGATCTTCTTGCGCTGGGCTGGATCGAATTCCAGCACCCAGTGGCCGGTCTTGGCCTTGCCGGACTGCATCGCGGTTTTGGCTGGGCTGAAAATGCGCGCGGACATGGCCACCTCTTTGCCGCCCGAAGACCGGGCAATCATTTAGCCGCGCGCCCAAAAGGCCGGAACCCTCGACCGCGCACCAGCCCGTCAATACTGTGCAACGGCGCCGGCGGCAAGGCCATACGCAGCCAGGGCTCGGCCAGCGGAGGGCGGAACCTCGCGCTAGCCCGGACATTAACCGAAAAGAGAGGCGACCAGCACAGCCGCTACGACCAAAGGTCCAAAGTCGCGGGCCGTCGCCCTGCGCGCCTTGCGTCGCGATCCCCGTCAACAAGCCTGGACAGTCCGCCATGACTATGACAACCGAACATCCCGTCCTGCAGCTGGCCCTGCTTGTCGGCAGTCTGCGGGCCCAATCCTACAGCCGCAAGATCGCCAAGGCGCTGGCGGCCCGCGCACCGGATTCGTTGCGCTGCCGCTTCATCGAGATCGGCGAGCTGCCTTTGTATAATCAGGATCTCGACGGCGAGACGCCGCCTGCCGCCTGGTCGGCGTTCCGCGCCGCCATCGGGGAATGCGACGCGGTGCTGTTCGTCACGCCGGAATACAACCGTTCGATCCCGGGCTGCCTGAAGAACGCCCTCGACGTCGGCTCACGCCCCTCTGGCAAGAGCGTCTTCAAAGGCCTGCCCGCCGGCGTCGTCAGCGTCAGCCCGGGCAAGATCGGCGCCTTCGGTTCCAACCAGGCACTCAGGCAGACCTTCGTCTTCCTCGACATGCCGGTGATGCAGCAGCCGGAGGCCTATATCGGAAATGTCGCCGAGCTGCTCGACGACAGCGGCGCGGTTAAGAACAGCGACACGGCCGCCCTCCTGAAAGATTTCATCGAGGCGCTGGAGACGTGGATCAGAACCGTGCGGCCGGGCGGCTCGTCCTTCGACGCCTTCATGAAGCAGCGTGAGAAGATCGCCGAGGATTATGTCAACGGCAATGCTACGTCGTTGAAGGCAATCGTGACGCATAGCGAGCCGGCCACCTTCTTTTCGCCGCGCGGCGACCATCTCAAAGGCGCCGATGCCGTTGCCGGCCGATACGAGCGCGACGCCGCCAGCTTCCACCAAGGCGGCAGCACCGACATCGAGGTGCTGCAGGCCTCCGCGAGCGGCGATCTCGCCTTCTGGACTGGACTGCAGCATGCGAAGGCGCGCATGGGCAAGAACGGACAGCCGGCCGAGATGACCTTGCGGGTGACGGAAGTGTTCCGGCTGGAGGACGGCGCCTTCAAGCTGGTGCATCGCCACGCCGACCCCGCCAACGGATAATCTCCCTATCCGCGACACAATGCCGGGCTCTTTGCAACCACGGCCTATTCCCATTGCCTCGTCAGCGGCATATGTCGGATACATGGCCGTGGCACGTGAGAGCCATGACGACGATAAAGACAAGAATGGGCATGGAAGCGGAAATCTCGTCGGATTGGACCGGCGAGCCGGCGATCCTCGAAGGCGCGATCGTGATCGGTGCCGGCGCGGCCGGATTGGCGGCGGCCTACGCCCTGATCGAAGCCGGGATCGCCACCGAGATCCTCGAGCGCGAGGGGCGGCTGGCCGAGCCCTGGCACCACCGCCATGAGAACCTGCATCTCAACACGCATCGCGACCTCTCAACGCTGCCCGGCGTTTCATTTCCGCAAGGCACGCCCGCCTTTCCGCACCGCAGCGCGGTGATCCGCCTGTTCAACGACTTCGCCCAGACGCACCGGCTGCCGATCGCCTTCGGCGTCGTCGTCGAGGAAATCGATTTCCGCGGCGATCACTGGCTGCTGAAGACCAGCACGGGACCGCGAGCGGCGCGCCACGTGGTGATCGCCACCGGGCGCGACCGACAACCCTTTATCCCGGCCTGGAAAGGCATGAAGGATTTTTCGGGCAAGATCGTCCATTCGGCGCATTTCGGCCGGGCGAGCGACTATGCTGGGACAAAAGTGCTGGTGGTCGGCGCCGGCAATTCCGGCTTCGACGCGCTCAACCATCTTTCCGGGGTCGAGACCGGGCAGATGTGGCTCTCGGCGCGCAACGGGCCGTCGCTGCTGCCCAAGCGCATCGGCAAGATCGCCGTGCATCGTTTCTCGCCCGTCATGGCGAGACTGCCTGCCCGGCTCGCCGATGCGGTGATGGCGGCGACGCAGCGGCTGGTCTTCGGCGATCTCGGGAGGTACGGCCTGCCCCCCGCCCCGTCGGGCGGCGCCAGCCGCCTCGGCTCGGACTATACGGCGATCGCCGCCGATGACGGTGCGGTCGACGCGATCAAGGCCGGCCGCATCATCGTCGTGCCGCAGGTCAAGGAATTCAGGCACGACGGCGTCGTTCTCGAAAGCGGCCAGTCGATCGCGCCTGACATCGTCATTGCCGCCACCGGCTACCGCACCGGGCTGGAGGCGATGGTGGGCAGGCTCGGGGTGCTCGATGCCAAGGGGGTGCCGCTGTTCAACGGCCCGGCGAACGACCCGAAACTGCCCGGCCTCTGGTTCACCGGCATGCGGCCGAGCATTCGCGGCTGCTTCGCCAATGCGCGCATCCAGGGCGCGGCGATCGCCGGCAGGATTGCCAAGCAAAGGCGCTGAGGCGCCAGTCTGCGCGCGAGGCTTCCGTTTTGGGCCGGCCGCGGAAGCTTTAAATGCCGCGAGCGTCGGAGTACGGCGCGGCCTGGTAGGCACCTGATTTGGGATCGCGAATTGCCATTTGGCTCAAGCCGCTAGACGCGCGCCGCTCGCGGCTCGTCGGCGACACCAGCCGCCGCGCCGCAACGCGACAAGTCCTATTGCGAAACCGCGCAAAGCGCATATTGTCGGGCATGGTCGGGGATCGTACCCGGCGGTCGAAGGGAGCGATCGACGCGGTGCTGCGTTAAGCGGTTGGGTCAAGGACTCGATGCAGCAAGGGGCTATGAGTGTTACGGCCACAGGGCGCGGCCAGCGTGAGCAAGCCGACGGCGATATTGCCCGCGAGCAAACCGTCCTCTTTCGCCTCACCGACCGACTTTACCGCGCCCATGGCCTCGTCGAGATCTACGATGCGGCCCTCGATGCCATATGCGACGCCCTCGGTTCGTCGCGCGCCTCGATCCTGAGATTTGACAACCACGGCGTCATGAGCTTCGTCGCGTGGCGCTCACTGTCTGAAGAATACCGCAAGGCTGTCAACGGCCACACGCCGTGGACAAGCGATCAGCGCGACGCCGAGCCGATCTTTGTCGAGGATATTCGTTTCAGCGGTGAATCTCAGCAACTCATCGAAACGGTCCTCGGCGAAGGTATCGAAGCGCTCGCCTTTATCCCGCTTGCCAGCTCCCGCGAGCTCATCGGCAAGTTCATGGTCTACTACCCAGCACCCCATAGCTTCACCGATCGTGAACGCGAACTTGCGTTGACCATTGCCCGCCAGCTCGGGTTTGCGATCGAACGGGACCAGGCGGAAACCACTGCGACGCGGCTGAGCGCGCTTGTCGCATCCTCGGACGACGCGATCATCGCGACGGATCCGGACGGCATCGTCACGGACTGGAACCGTGGCGCCGAGCGGCTCTACGGCTACCCCCGCGCGGAAATTGTCGGTCGTTCGCTCATGTTGTTGATACCGCCCGATCGCCGGAACGAGGACCGGGATATTCTGGCGCGCATTCGAGATGGAGAGCATGTCGAGCATTTCGAGACCGTTCGCCTGCGCAAGGACGGCAGCATCGTTCCCATCTCTTTGACCGTTTCCCCCATCGCGGACGCGTCGGGCGCAATTGTCGGTGCCTCCAAGATCGCCCGCGGCATCTCCGAGCGGCTGCGCGCGCAAGAGCAGCGGGAGATACTGCTCCGCGAGATGGACCACCGTGTGAAGAACCTCTTCGCCATCGCAAGCTCGATCGTCAAGCTGAGCGCTTCGGCCGCCGAAACGCCGGCGGCGCTCGCCTCGATCGTGTCTGACCGCCTCGGCGCCTTGGCGCGGGCGCATGCGCTGACGATGCTCACGTCTGGTGGCCGCTCTGCTCAGGTCTCCACGAGCCTGCATACATTGGTGAACGCGATCCTCGCGCCATACCGCCATGCGGCCGATGAGCATCCCCGCTTCGCGATCACCGGCATCGATATTCCCGTGCCCGCGGCAATGATCACGCCACTTTCCCTCCTGCTGCACGAATTCGCCACCAACGCCGCCAAACATGGCAGCCTCTCGGCGGCCGCCGGCTCAATAGAGATCGCTTGCGCCAATCGGGACGGCAAGGTGCTTATTCAATGGCGAGAGGTTGGAGGACCACCTCCCGTCGCAACCGAAGAAGAAGGTTTCGGGAGCCGCCTGGTCCGCGTCGCCGCGAGCCAGCTTGGCCAAGTCGAGCGAAACTGGGACCCGGCCGGCGTCACTATCGAAGTCACGCTTGACGGTGAAAGATTTTCTGCCTGACGACCAGAAGGCCGAGCTGAGGTGGGATCTCCTCGGCCGGGTCGACCAATCGAGCATGACAGTCGGGCTAGCTCAAGTCCCTAGCAGCGTCTTCGATCAGCTTGACAACCAAATTGCGAAACCTCTCGCCGGACCTGTTCCCTATATTTCCAACATCCTCAGCCACCATACCGGGTGAAGAAACCGAAACCTCCCCACTGACGTGAACGTTGACGGTGAATACCCTTCCGGCGGTGTTTTTCACTTCCGGCTTTCGGTAGATTCGAAACCGAACTGAGGGCGTCAGCGCTTTGTCACGGCCCCGCGGAGCGGTGTCTATGTCGATCGTCATCTCGCCCGACACTTCTGCCTTGGCCGCTACCAACGACGCAACAACGACATCGTCCAGCCAGGCCCTGGCTTGGGTGCCGAAATCCGGCACCGTGGCATTCGCATCCTCCTCTTCATGGCGAGGAGCTTTCTTGCCGCGCTCAAGGGCTTCTTTGAACTTAGCCACCTAACGCCTCCGTTTTGTCAGCCTATGAAGCGGTGCTCACAAGGGTCACCGCTCTGCCATCAACAAAACGCGTGCCATCGCTGTGCGTTGCAATGACCGCTAACAAGCCTTCGCAGCGCGGTTGATGGGTCGACGGGGGCGACGCGCGAAACTTCGCTGGCAAGGCGCGTTCCTGGCTCGCCATCAGACGGCGCCGCCAGCAGGGCAAGACGCTGGATTGTCTTAGATCGCGCCGTCAGCGGCCATCGCAACGCGCATCATCGAACGACCGCTGCTGGGTCGGCGACGATCGGGCGACCAGGGCTTTGTGCGCGCGTGAGCCGCTTGCGTCCCGCCCGGCAGCCAGGTGGTACCTCTTTATCAATGCTTCACCATAGGAACAGCGGTCCCGGAACCTTTCTCATTGCTGCGAACTTCTGGAGTTCCATGAATCCCAAAATGAAGGACTTCGGCATGAAAGTCACTGCAGCAGGCATCGACCGTATCAAGATCGGCAACGCCGACGCGAGTGGCCAGGGCGCGCATTTTGTCGTTTGGCTTTATCTTCAGGTCGACGAAGGCGGCACGCAAACCGGTCAGGAACTGGTGGTGTCAGTCCCGTACGACGCGCAGATGACCTTTGATGAAATCGCTACCCAGGCTTTCGAGAAGGCGCATAACCTGCTTCTCGCCTGCTGCGAGATCGATAAGTCCATGTGGTGGAAACAGTTCAACCACAGCCTTGCGCCGCTGCCTGAGTGGACGCCCGGCGCGCAGTAGTCGGGCGCGGCCGATGCCGGTGCTAAGCCTTGGCAATGAATGCCTCAGCCGGCCAATTCGGAAAGTTCGTCGGCCGCTTCCTCAAGACCCTGCGCCGCCGCTCGCTCGAGCCAAAGGCGGCCGACTGCCGGGTAGTGCTCTCCGGCTAGGCCCTTCGAGAAATATCGGCCGAGCATCAGTTGGGCCTGCCCGTGCCCACGCTCGGCCGCGGCCGCAAACCATTTCTGCGCCGCCACGTGATCGACCGGCAGTCCCTCGCCGGAGCTCTGCAGCGCGCCGAGAGCAAACATTGCGCCGGCATGGCCGTCGGCAGCAGCCCGTCGGAACAGCTGTATTGCGGCTTCGGGAGAGCGTTTGCCTCCGCTCCCATTGAGCAGCATCTCAGCAAGTGCCACTTGCGCATCGAGCATGCCGCCTTCGGCCGCTTGGGCAAACCAGGCACGAGCCTGTTGCGCGTCGGCAGCCACGCCGCGCCCGTCCCTGAGAATGCGCGCATACATGTACTGAGCCTCAGCCACGCCTTCAGCCGCGCGCCTCAGCCATTGCGCGGCGCGAGTTTCATCCTGGTGCACGCCGACGCCTTTGGCGAAACACAGCCCGAGATTGAAGGCGGCGATAAGGTCGCCCGATAATGCGGCCGCCTCGAACCACCCCGCTACGCTCGTGATGTCGTCCGGCTCGCCGGCTCCCTGAAGAACAAGATTGGCCAGATCGACTTGCGCTGCCCGGTTCCCGCTGCTTGCGGCGGTGCGCAGCCAATGCGCCCCCTCTTGCTCGTCCCTGGCGACACCGTTTCCCGTCAGGTAGAGAGAGGCCAGCGCGCGAGCGGCGGCCTGGTGACCCCCCTCGGCCGCACGACGATACCAAATTGCCGCCTCTGAAAAGTCCGGCGGCCGGCTCTTCACGTTACGATCCCCGAGAAGATTCGCCGCCTCGACGTTGCCCGCCAATGCCGCACGCCGTATCCAGGCCTCTCCGGTCACAGGATCCTGATCGCCGAGGCTTCCGTCGATAAGCGCCAGACCCAATCGGAATTGGGCCGCAGGAAGCCCTTTCTCCGCAGCTGACTGGTATAATCGCGCCGCACCCGCAATGTCGCCTGCGACGCCGCGGCCGTGTTCGGTCAGGATCGCGAGAAGATAGATTGCCGTCGGCAAGCCAGCGTCCGCCGCCCGCCGGACCTCATCGGCAATCCTGGACCGGTCTGCCGACAAACCCCGCCGTGCCAGCGACAGGGCAAAACCAAGGCTTCCTTCGGCGCAGCCGGCCGCGGCCGACCGCTCGTACCACCTGTAGGCAGCATCCGCATCGCGCATTGGTTCGGGACCGCTGGTCAGGATGTAGCCGAGGAGTGCCTGGCCGGTGGCGGAGCCCGCCTCGGCCGCCTTCGTGGCAAGATCGAGCGCTGACGCAAAGTCTGGCTCGCTCGTGGTGTCCTCCACGAACAACCGTTCCGATTCGGAGCCCTTGTCAGCTTCGGCTGCCGCCATCCCGGTCACGTAGAGCGCGGCGAGGAGCGCCTGCGCATCAGCGCTCCCGTGATCCGCTGCTCGCCGCAGCCAGCGCGTCCCCTCTGCCCGGCTCGGCGGCACGCCGGAACCTTCGAGATAGCAACGCGCGACCCGATACTCGGCCTGGCCGATGCCCGCACGCGCAGCCGCCGCGAAGAGCGGAAAGGCCTCCGTGGGCTTGCCATTTTCAGAAAGCTGGATCGCCCGGCGCAATGCTAGGGACGGGCTAGCCAAACCAGTCAGGCGATCCAGAATTGTCATCGAGGCCAGCCTTTGACTGCTCCGGTTCCTGTCGAGCTGCGGACTACGGCTCGCGCATCGCTTCCTGACCGATCGGGAGCATCACCCCAAGAATATATTTGAGCACCGTGCGCCGGCCGACCTGAACGTCGGCGGTCACCGGCATGCCGGGGGTGAGGGCAAACCCGGCGGGTACGTCATGCAGCGCGACCTGATCGATGGAAATGCGCGTCCGATAGAACGGTTCTGTGTTCGAGGGCAGCATTGCCAGCGAACTGTCTGGATCGCGGGCTTTCTCCTGAGCGGAGAAGGAATCCGGACTGAGCGTGCGCACGGTGCCGTGAGCGAGGCCGTATTGCGAATAGGGGAAGGTGTCGAACTTGATGACGACGGGATCGCCGACGTGGACGAAGCCACTGCTTCGGCCGACGACATTTGTCTCGATCTCGAGCGGCGCCTTGGCGGGCACCAGCGTGATCAGGCGCTCGCCCGACTGTAGGACCGAGCCGACCGACACTTTTGCCACGGACTGGACAATGGCATCTCCTTCGCTTTTCAGCTCGACCAGTTGCTTGCGCAGCTTTGCCTTGTTGAAGAGCTCGCGAGCGTCGGACATGCGAGAGCTCGCCTCCGACAAACCTTGCGAGACTTCCGCGCGCCAGCCTTGAATGTAGCCGGCGCGGTCGGCGGCCACCGCAGCCTGCTGGCGCCTGGCAGCTTCCGCCGTCTGCACGGCGTTGCCGAGCGCGCGCGACATTTCGGCCGAATTGTCCTCGGCCAGCAGGGTATTGAGGCGGCTCCCGACTTGCCTTTCTTCCAGCTGCTTGCGCATCTGTTCTATCGATGCCGCGACGGAGAGCCGCTGCCGGTAGCCAGCGGCATCAGATTGCGCGCGCGAGATCACGGAAGTGAGTTCATCGCTTTGCCGATCGAAATTCTCCAGCTTAGCCTCGTAGACCGCCTTGCGGCGCTCGAAGATCGAGGCCTGCAGGGTCCAGCTGGGGTCGAGGCCGTCATAGTTGAACTCCTTGCCGTCGGCCTCCGCCTTCAACCGTGCCACTTCGGCCTCAAGCGTAGAGACCTGCATGGCCAAGGCCTGCAGGTCTGCCGAGGCGAAGGTCGAATCGAGACGTGCAAGCAATTGGCCGGCTTGCACATGCTGTCCCTCGCGCACTTCGATCGAGCGGACGATCGCCGTCTCCAGCGGCTGCACGATGATGTTGGGCGATTGTGAAACCACGAGCCCCCTCGTCGTCACGACCTGGTCGACCGGTATCAGTCCGGCCACGGTGATCAAGACGATCACGAGGCTCGAAATCATCCATACGATGCCGCGCGCCGCCCGAGGAATCGGCGCATTCGAGACTGCTGTCGACGGCCACTGGAACTCGAGTATGGCCGGCGTCGTCGGATCGTTCGTTTTCGCTCGGCCCCAGCGAGCCTGGCGGACGGTGAGCGAGGTGCTACTCATGGCTTACCGGACCTCGTATCCAACTCATCTTTGGCGAGAACCACCATTTCAATCTCGATCCCGCTGCGGCACGGCATCATCAAACCAATCGCGACGGTACGGCCGCGGGCCGCCCGCCGCGGTTATCCAAATGTCGGTTCTGCTGCGACCACAGCTGACGATAGAGCGCGCATCGTTCGAGCAGGACGGTGTGCGAAGCGACATCGAGAACCTTGCCCTGCTCCATAACCAGGATCTGGTCGCAGTCGGTGAGCGAGGACAGCCGATGCGAGACGATGATCATGGTGCGGCCGCTGGCGATGCGCATGAGATTGGCACTGACGACCGCTTCGCTTTCCGGGTCGAGAGCACTGGTGGCTTCGTCGAGAATGAGGATGGTCGGATCGTGGATGAGGGCGCGCGCGATCGCCAGCCGTTGCTTTTGACCGCCCGAAAGGTTGGGCGAACCTTCCTCGATGTAAGTGTCGTATCCGTTCGGCATGCGTTCGATGAATTCTTCCGCGCCGGCGAGATGCGCGGCACGCATGGCATCGGACAGCGTCAGGCCTGCGCGCCCGGCGATGATGTTGTCGCGGATCGAGCCGCGGAACAGAAAATTGTCCTGCAGGACCACTCCGAGCCCCTGGCGAAGATGACGCAGGTTGATTTCCTTGAGATCGACGCCGTCCAGCTTCAGGAACCCGCTGTAATCCCGGTTGATCCCCTGCAGCAGGCGCGCGATGGTCGATTTTCCCGATCCGCTCCGCCCGACAATGCCGAACATGGTCCCAGCCGGAATGTGGAAGCTGACCCGGTCGAGCGCTGGCGTCTTGGTACCGATATAGCTGAAGGTCAGATCGCTGAACGTAACTTCGCCGAGGAGCCTTGGCCGCAGACCGAGGGAGTTCGAGCTCGTCTCCAACGGCCGGTTAAGGACGGATGCCGCCTCGCCGATTGCCGCCCCCACCTCCTCGTAGTCTTCAATCAGCCGCACCAACCCGACCAGCGGTTGCGCGACGCGTTGAGAGATCATCATGAAGGCGAACAGACCGCCGACCATATAGCCGGAACTGTCGTTCATCGCGAGATAGGCGCCAATCAGCATGGTGCCGAGCACCATTACGCGTTCAATGGGCGTAACCAGGGTCTGCGGCCAGCTGGCGAACTGCCCGAAGGAGAGACGCGCGCTTCCCGCCTCCGCCACCTGCTCGTCCCAAAGCGCCTTGCGTTGCGGCTCGAGCCCAAGCGCCTTGACGGTCTTTATGCCGACAACGGTTTCGCCCAACGCCGCCGACTTCCAGGTCTCGGCCTCGATCACCCGCTGGTACCTTCGGCGCAGCGGCTTCAGGAAAGCAAGGATGATCAGCATGATCACCGCTGCGCAGGCAACGACGATCCAAGCAAGCGTCACGTTGATATAGAACATCACCGGCAGCAGCACGCAGAGGGTGATCAGGTCCAGGAACGTGCCGAGCAGTTTGCCCGTCAGAAACTCCCGGATCCGATAGACCTGCGCGAGGTGGTACATTGTCTCGCCAGCGGGATGGCGCTCGAAATAGTCGAGCGGCAGGCGCAGCAGCCGGCTGAAAACGTGCAGCTGCAGCTTGGTGTCCAGGCGGGCTCCGACGACGTTGATGATCAGTCGCCGCGCGTGGCCCAGGAGCGTCTCGTATGCGAAGACGACAGCGACTATGGCCGACAAGAGTATCAGCGTCGAGACACTGTTGAACTGCAATACCTTGTTGACCACCGTCATGACGATGAGCGGCGGCAAAATGGTCAGAACGCTGAGTGTGAAGGAGGCGATGGCCACGTCGCGAAGCGGCCGGCTTTCGAGCCGCACCAGTTCGGCGATCCAGCGAAGGGTGAAAGGCGCATCCGCGGCAACATAGGATCGCGCGTTTCGCAGCAGCACCGCCTCGCCCGTCCACACCTGCGACAGGCGCAACTCGTCGACAGCGGTGGATGGACCATCGTCGGGCGCTTCCGGACTTTTGAGGAAGACCACGTTGCGCTCGGCGCTCGCCCCGGTGAGGAGACCGGCGCCGCCGTCGCTGAACAAGAGAACGACCGGTCCGGTATCTTGAAAGCGCAACAGGTGTGACCAGCGAACACGCACTGCCCGGGACCACATGCCGCCGTTCTGCGCCCATTCCGACAGGTCGGTAGCGCTTGGAAACGGGCCTGCGCTCGCTGCCCTGAATTCGTTGGGATCGAGTTCGATACCGTGATAGCGGGCGACCCGCAGCATCGCCTTGAGGCGCGGCCCGACCTGGTCGAACTCGGCGGGGCCACCGGGGCTCCGCCCCGTTTCGCTGGTGCCGCGGGGCATGCCGGTCGGGTCGGCCGCGGTCCCGGCACGCAGCTCCACAGGCTGGATTTCAGCACTCCCAGGAACGTTCACCATGGACTCCCCTTCGGGTAGGCGGCGATGGCTCGACATTGCCCGCGGCGGACCATTCCCGCCGGAATCTCTGGTGGCGCTGATGATACTCCACGGCGGCCGGTCGCGCGAGCCCCTTAACCACTCGGAAAGGCCGAACGCGCAGGCCTTGCCTTTCGGCAAAGCCCGCGCGCCCGCTTCTCAGCTTTGGACCGGTTTCTATCGTCGTCTGTCCGGTCGCCATTCCTCTTCACTCATGCTCAGTCATGCGGCTTCAGAATGTCCTTCAGCGCCTTCTTCACCGTGTCGTCGCTGTTGGCGAAGCCGGCACCCTGCTTGTTCTGATCCGAGGTCAGGTCGGTGCTTGCACCCAACGGCTTGTTCTGGTTCTGACCAAATCCCCTGATCGTGGTGAGAACATTCAGGAGGTCGGTCGTCACCGAACCGGCGGCCTGGCTGACAAGCTGACGGAACGACGCATGGCTGACGGCATCACTGTCGGTCGAGCCGGATTGCAGGAACTGCGTCGTGTCCTTGAGCCCGAGCGAGTTGGCCGTGACCGCGGCGGTGCGATGGCCAGGCGAGCCATCGGCATCAGTGCCATCTTTGGGATGTCCCTTCCCAGGATTGCTGCTGTCGTTGTGGTCAGGATCATTGCCATGGCCGTTGTTGCCTTTGTCGCGATCACCGGTCTCGCCGCCGGGGCCGGTCGCTCCGGTCGGGCCCGTTGCGCCGCCCGGCCCAGTAGCACCCGTCGAGCCGGTTGCACCCGTTGCGCCGGTCGCTCCGGTCGCGCCAGTTGCTCCGGTAGCTCCAGTCGCACCGGTGGCTCCGGTCGCACCTGTCGAGCCGGTTGCTCCGGTTGCACCCGTAGCGCCGGTCGCTCCGGTCGAGCCGGTAGTTCCGGTCGCACCGGTCGAGCCCGTGGCACCCGTAGCGCCGGTCGCTCCAGTCGCGCCAGTTGCTCCGGTAGCTCCAGTCGCACCGGTGGCTCCGGTCGCACCGGTTGTTCCGGTCGAGCCCGTTGCTCCAGTCGCACCGGTGGCTCCGGTCGCACCTGTCGAGCCGGTTGCTCCGGTTGCACCCGTAGCGCCGGTCGCTCCGGTCGAGCCGGTTGCTCCGGTCGAGCCCGTTGCTCCGGTAGCTCCAGTCGCACCCGTTGCTCCAGTCGCGCCGGTTGCTCCGGTCGAGCCAGTGGCACCCGTAGCGCCGGTCGCTCCAGTCGCGCCAGTTGCTCCAGTCGCACCGGTGGCTCCGGTCGCACCCGTCGAGCCGGTAGCTCCGGTTGCTCCAGTCGCACCCGTGGCGCCGGTTGCACCTGTCGCTCCGGTCGCACCTGTAGCGCCGGTCGAGCCAGTCGCACCCGTTGCTCCGGTCGCGCCGGTAGCGCCGGTCGCCCCAGTCGAGCCGGTGGCACCCGTGGCGCCGGTCGAGCCGGTCGCACCCGTGGCGCCGGTCGCACCTGTCGCACCCGTAGCGCCGGTCGCACCTGTCGCACCCGTTGCTCCAGTCGCGCCGGTAGCACCCGTTGCTCCGGTCGAGCCGGTGGCTCCGGTCGCACCCGTCGAGCCCGTGGCACCTGTGGCTCCGGTCGCACCTGTAGCGCCGGTCGCTCCGGTCGCGCCAGTTGCTCCGGTAGCTCCAGTCGCACCCGTGGCTCCGGTCGCACCGGTTGCTCCGGTCGAGCCCGTTGCTCCAGTCGCACCGGTTGCTCCGGTTGCACCCGTAGCGCCGGTCGCTCCGGTCGAGCCGGTTGCTCCCGTTGCTCCAGTTGAGCCGGTAGCGCCCGTTGCTCCAGTTGCACCTGTCGCTCCGGTCGAGCCGGTGGCACCTGTGGCACCCGTTGCTCCAGTCGCGCCGGTCGCACCCGTGGCGCCGGTCGCACCTGTTGCGCCGGTGGCACCCGTTGCTCCAGTCGCGCCGGTCGCACCCGTGGCGCCGGTCGCACCTGTTGCGCCGGTGGCACCCGTTGCTCCAGTCGCGCCGGTCGCACCCGTGGCGCCGGTCGCACCTGTTGCGCCGGTGGCACCCGTTGCTCCAGTCGCGCCGGTCGCACCCGTGGCGCCGGTCGCACCTGTTGCGCCGGTGGCACCCGTTGCTCCAGTCGCGCCGGTGGCTCCGGTCGCACCTGTTGCGCCGGTGGCACCCGTTGCTCCAGTCGCGCCGGTCGCACCTGTGGCACCCGTTGCTCCGGTAGCTCCAGTCGCACCCGTTGCGCCGGTGGCACCTGTCGCACCCGTTGCTCCGGTCGCGCCGGTCGCACCTGTGGAGCCGGTAGCGCCTGTGGCACCCGTAGCGCCGGTCGCACCTGTCGACCCAGTCGAGCCGGTTGCACCCGTAGCCCCGGTCGCTCCGGTCGAGCCGGTCGCACCCGTTGCTCCGGTCGAGCCAGTCGCACCAGTCGAGCCGGTAGCGCCGGTCGAGCCGGTGGCACCCGTTGCTCCAGTCGAGCCGGTATCGCCCGTGGCGCCGGTGGCACCTGTAGCTCCGGTATCGCCGGTGGCGCCAGTCGCACCTGTTGCTCCGGTATCGCCGGTGGCACCAGTCGCACCCGTTGCTCCGGTATCACCCGTAGCGCCGGTCGCACCGGTGGCGCCGGTTGCTCCGGTATCGCCGGTGGCACCAGTCGCACCCGTTGCTCCAGTATCACCCGTAGCGCCGGTTGCACCTGTTGCGCCGGTAGCGCCGGTATCGCCGGTGGCGCCAGTCGCACCCGTTGCTCCGGTATCACCCGTAGCGCCGGTTGCACCAGTTGCGCCGGTGGCACCGGTGGCGCCAGTCGCACCCGTTGCTCCGGTATCACCCGTAGCGCCGGTCGCGCCTGTTGCGCCGGTGGCGCCTGTAGCTCCGGTATCGCCCGTGGCACCAGTCGCACCCGTTGCTCCGGTCGCACCCGTCGCGCCGGTGGCGCCGGTTGCTCCGGTATCGCCGGTGGCGCCGGTCGCACCTGTGGCGCCGGTTGCTCCGGTCGCACCTGTCGAGCCGGTGGCACCCGTTGCTCCGGTATCGCCGGTGGCGCCGGTCGCACCTGTCGAGCCGGTGGCACCCGTTGCTCCGGTATCGCCGGTGGCGCCGGTCGCGCCCGTTGCACCTGTTGCACCCGTGGCGCCCGTTGCTCCGGTATCGCCGGTGGCGCCGGTCGCGCCTGTGGCGCCGGTCGCTCCGGTCGCACCCGTCGAGCCCGTTGCTCCGGTATCGCCGGTCGCACCTGTGGCGCCGGTTGCTCCGGTCGAGCCGGTATCGCCCGTAGCGCCAGTTGCACCTGTTGCACCGGTTGCGCCTGTGGCACCCGTAGCGCCGGTCGCACCTGTGGCGCCGGTTGCTCCAGTCGAGCCCGTTGCTCCGGTATCACCCGTAGCGCCGGTTGCTCCGGTCGAGCCGGTATCGCCCGTAGCGCCAGTTGCACCGGTTGCGCCTGTGGCACCCGTAGCGCCGGTCGAGCCGGTATCGCCCGTAGCACCAGTGGCGCCGGTTGCTCCAGTCGCCCCAGTGGCCCCGGTCGAACCCGTTGCTCCGGTATCACCCGTTGCTCCAGTCGAGCCGGTCGCGCCAGTGGCCCCGGTTGCTCCAGTATCGCCGGTGGCGCCGGTCGCACCTGTGGCGCCGGTTGCTCCGGTCGCGCCCGTCGCGCCGGTGGCGCCCGTTGCTCCGGTATCGCCGGTGGCGCCGGTCGCGCCGGTGGCGCCTGTGGCGCCGGTTGCTCCGGTCGCACCCGTCGAGCCCGTTGCTCCGGTATCACCCGTGGCGCCGGTCGCACCTGTGGCGCCGGTTGCTCCGGTCGCACCCGTCGAGCCCGTTGCTCCGGTGTCACCCGTGGCGCCGGTCGCACCTGTGGCGCCGGTTGCACCGGTCGCACCCGTCGCGCCGGTGGCGCCCGTTGCTCCGGTATCACCGGTGGCGCCGGTCGCACCTGTGGCGCCGGTTGCTCCAGTCGAGCCCGTTGCTCCGGTGTCACCCGTGGCGCCGGTCGCACCTGTGGCGCCGGTGGCGCCAGTCGCACCTGTGGCGCCGGTTGCTCCGGTCGCACCGGTCGCGCCCGTTGCTCCGGTATCACCCGTGGCGCCGGTCGCACCTGTGGCGCCGGTTGCGCCGGTCGCACCTGTCGAGCCGGTGGCGCCCGTTGCTCCGGTATCGCCGGTGGCGCCAGTCGCGCCTGTTGCTCCGGTCGCGCCTGTGGCGCCGGTTGCTCCGGTCGCACCGGTCGCACCGGTCGAGCCGGTTGCTCCGGTATCACCGGTGGCGCCAGTCGCGCCTGTTGCTCCAGTCGCACCCGTCGAGCCCGTTGCTCCGGTATCGCCGGTGGCGCCGGTCGCACCTGTGGCGCCGGTTGCTCCGGTCGCGCCCGTCGAGCCCGTCGCTCCGGTATCGCCGGTGGCGCCGGTCGCACCTGTGGCGCCGGTTGCTCCGGTCGAGCCCGTTGCTCCGGTATCGCCGGTGGCGCCGGTCCCACCTGTGGCGCCGGTTGCACCAGTCGCACCTGTGGCGCCGGTCCCACCTGTAGCGCCGGCCGCTCCAGTCGAGCCCGTTGCTCCGGTTTCACCCGTAGCGCCAGTCGCACCTGTAGCGCCGGTTGCACCGGTATCACCCGTGGCGCCAGTCGCACCTGTAGCGCCGGTTGCTCCAGTCGCACCCGTAGCGCCGGTCGCACCCGAAGCTCCGGTATCGCCGGTGGCGCCCGTTGCACCGGTCGCACCTGTGGCGCCCGTCGCGCCCGCGCCGGTAGCGCCCGTCGCGCCTGATGCTCCGGTCGCGCCGGTCGCACCTGTGGCGCCCGTCGCACCCGCGCCGGTTGCGCCCGTCGCGCCTGTTGCTCCGGTGGCGCCCGTCGCGCCTGTTGAACCCGCGCCCGTAGCGCCGGTCGCACCCGTGGCTCCGGTCGCGCCAGCCGGGCCGGTCGGGCCTACTTGACTCGTGATGGCGAAACTCCCGCCATCGAAGTTATTGTTATTGGTGGGATTAGCCGCGCCGGATGTGAAAATATACGTATTACCGGGGCCAGGCGTAAGTGTACCCATTACGCCAAAATTCTGGTTGTAAATGGTATAGTTATGCGTGGTGTCTGGAACTGTTATCGTTGCAGCAAATCTGAATACCAAACCGTTGGTTGCAGATGGAAGCTGGAAGCTACCGACCACCGTGTCAGGAGTGGCTGTTGTATCCACCAAGTAGTATGTGTTGACGTTACTGCTATTGCCGGGGCCAGTAATCGTGCCAGTAAGCGTCAGATCACCCGCGACCAGGAGCCCGATGTAACTTGCTACGCCAACTGGGGTCAGCGGCGGCAGGGGCGCCGACGCGCCCGCACGTGCGGGTAGTTCCCACGCACCGCCCAGGACTGCCGCACCAACAAGCGAACTGGACGCGCAGACATCCACGCCGACGGCCGCTTCCAAAGCGTCGACGAACGCATCGCCGGCCTTTCCCAGCGCCGTCTCGCAGCTCCATAGCCGCAGTTCGCCGTCCGCAGCGAGCGCCCTGCCGATTGCGGCGAATTCCTCAGCCGCGCCCTTCAATGTCCCGACCGACCATTCTCCTGAAGCGAAATTAACCCGACCCGGCGCGCCATGCGCGATGATGTGGACCGCGCGGAGCTCTTCGTGCCCTCTCAGCGCCGCAGCCATCTGCGCCGCCGGCCCTTGACGGCCATCGAGCAGGATGGCCTGGACCCCCGGCCGCACGTTGCTCAGAACAGTCTCGAGATCGGAGATCGAAGGATCCACAAAGAGAATTTCAGAGGCACGGGCCATGACTGGCTCCTGTTCGCTTCCAATTCATTTCAAAAAAGGGAAACCGCCCACCGGCTTAGTCGGCGAGCGGCGCGGAAACGGCGCTTGGCCGCGGTCATCTTCCGGACGGCCCGATGGCGCCGCTTGGACGGCCAACGGCAGGGGCCTCCACGCGGAGGAAACCGGAGGCTTGGAAATTCCCGCCTTCGTCAAATGTCCCGATCGCGAGAGAGCCGGCGGTGCTTGGAACCTTGACAGTTATTGCGACAGCGTGGCTTCGCTTGACGGCAGCGGGAAGAATGACCTGGCCGACGATCGCGTTCTTGGCGGCATCCAGAATGAAATAGGTTATATGCTCGGTCGCGTCGCCGATGGGCAAAACGCCCCTAACGGTCACATCCATTCCAGTAGACAAAGTTGCGTAGGTCATCATGCACTCCCCGATTGGCGGCGGCTGGTGCCGCGGCTTCTCTTGCTTGACACTTGATTTTCAATCACCGCAGTACCGCCCTCGATCCGACGGGCTTGGCCGCAAGCTCGCGCGCGAAGACGTGATGGGCTGCAGCCTTTGCTCCAGACGACTCCCGGTCCGATCGGCGGGCAGGAAGTCGCAGACGGCGCCGTTCGCGGACGGCACTCGGCCTGAATAGCTCTGTTGAGATTTGGTTTGGATACGGGGCACGGGAGCAATCCGCAGCACCTTGCAGCAACAAATTTCCCGCCGGCGCATAGATAGGCACGGCCTGCGGCGCTCAGTTGCGGATAGGTTTGAAGTTTGTCGAAGCGGCGGGCTTCAAACTCCCTGGGAAACGCACGTGATATCACGTGATACACGATCCACTCCCGTCACAGCCGACGCCGATCTCTTGGCGAAAACTCGCGAGAGAGCTCCGGAGTGGAAAACCCGATCGACCCGAACAAAAAAGACAAACGCTTACGCGGCCGCGCGCTCACTAAACGCACGTGCCTTAGTCGTCCGCGACTTTGGCCTTAGCTACTCCGGAACCCTCTGGCTTGACTCCCCTACGACTTCCGCAGAATGCCAGCTACCCACGACCTGTGGGCCCCCCCTCACAGCAGCAAATTAGTAAATTTGAAAATTAGCGATCTGTAAACTATGGAAGCGACTAAACCGGCCTACCTCTAAAGTATTAGGTCGGGAAATATTACAAACCGAAACTCTAGAAAATATTTTTTAAATCCATAACTTAACCCTCACCGCGGCATTTGCGTCAAGCCCGGAAACGTGATCGAGCTTGAGCACTGTCATCCCCGTTGGGGCGTCGCGACGGGGTCGACGCCAACCACCGCTTCGTCGATCTTGACGTCGCTCGGCAAATGGCGGTGAAGTGGGCGGAGATCGTCTGAGGACCTTACCCGCTCCAGTGGCGGGACAAGTAGATAATAGGAGCTTCGAGACGGCTCCGCGAATTCATCCGCGGCACGAAGAATGGCATTGCTGAACGTCGCGCAACGTCAGAGCGAGAGATGGCAATTTCACGGATGACCACGGGCAAGCGACTTTGCCTGAACATGATCGTCAAGAACGAGACGGCGAACCTGCAGCGCTGTCTGGAGGCGGTCGTCGACCACATCGACTGCTGGGTCATCGGCGACACCGGATCGACCGACGGGACCCAGGATTACATCAGGGCTTTCTTCGCCGATCGCGGCCTGCCCGGGGAGTTGCATCAGTTCCCCTTCGAGAATTTCGAGCAGGCCCGCAACGCCGCCCTCGATCATGCATATGCTTCGTCGCTCGCGTATGACTATCTGCTTTTCGACGACGCCGATATGGAGTTGGTCGTCGAGGACGCGGGCTTCCGAGCACAGCTCGACTGTCCCGGCTATCGGCTGCTCCAGCGCTCCGGTTCCAACCTCGCCTATTGGAACACCCGTATCGTCCGGCGCGATGCCGGTGCCCGCTACCGTGGCGTGACGCATGAATATCTCGACGTTCCCGGCGACGTGAAGGAACTGCAGGGCGTTTGGTACAAGGACCATGCCAGCGGATCGAACCGCGTCGACAAGTTCGAGCGCGACATCAAGCTCCTACTTGAAGCGCTGGAAAAAGACCCGGAGAACCACCGATACTGGTTTTACTTGGCGCAGTCCTACCGCGACGCCGGACGCGCGGCCGAGGCGGCGGTGGCCTACGCCAAACGCGCGGCGATGGGCGGCTGGGACGAGGAAGCATGGAACGCCCGGCTGCAGGAGGCGCGCTGCTTAAAAAAACTCGGGGACGATGCAGGCTTCGTTCGCCAGGCGCTTGCTGCCTTCAATCAGCGCCCGCAACGTACCGAACCCCTCTACGACCTCGCGCGGTTCCATCGCGAGAAGGGGATGAATGACGCCAGCGTGCTGTTTTCGGAAGCCGGTCTGGCGATCAAGAAACCCGAGCAAGACATCCTGTTTCTCGAGGATTTCATCTACACGACGGGCCTTCGCGAGGAATACGCGATCGCGGCAAACTACGCGAGCGATCCATTGCGCAAGGACCGCGGGTTCGCAGTGTGCAATTGGCTGGCGCTGAGCCGCGGCATCGCCGACGGTTCCCGCGATCTGGCGCGCTCCAACCTGTTCTTCTACATCCAGCCCGCCAAGACGATGATGCCGTCGTTCACTGCGCAACCGGTCGGGTTCATGCCCCCCGACGGCTATCGGCTCTCAAACCCCTCCGTGGCTCGCTGGGACAACCAGATCGTAGTGTTGCAGGGGGCCATCACCTTGGCGGCGGCGGAAGAGAATCTCCGGGCTCGAGCGCCGGATCGAGCGGCGGTGCACACACGCAATTTCTTGCTGCGCATCGACAGCGAATTCGGGATCGCATCGGCCGATGAGATTTCACAGCCGACCGACTTGCCGCGACCTGCCTACGGCTGCGGCCTCGAGGCTATGCGCCTGTTTGCCTGGGAGGGGCAATTGTGGAGCAGCGCCTATATGCGCGCGCCGGCGGCAGAAGGCGAACCGGTCATCGCGCGCATCGACGATGGCGGGCCTGCACCATACCGGATGACTGACTGGCGCGTGCTCCGGCCGATCGGTGCGAAGGTGAACGGCAACAACTGGCTCCCCCTCGTCAAGCCGGCTGGCATCGGCACCGACCGGGAGCGGCTGCAGTTCCTTTCTATGGGAGATTCTATCCGCATCGTCGGCGATCAAGGGCAGACGATATCGGAAAAGCCGTCTTCCGTCGCTGCCGACGAGCTCAAGGGAGGCACCCAGGCGATTGCCTTCGAAGGCGGATGGCTGACACTCGCGCTTGAGACGCGGGCAAGGCCCGACGGGGCTCAGCCATACTGCCAGCACCGCTTCGTCTGGTTGGACGAAACAGGCTGCTTGGCAAAGATCAGCCGGCCGTTCTTCTTCAATGAAAAGGGGGTTGAATTTGCCGCCGGCCTAGCCTGGCACCCAAAAGACGAGCGCCTGCTGATTTCGTACGGCGTCGCCGAGAGCGAAGCGTGGATCGCCGCCGTCGATGCCTCGGAGGTAAGCTCGCTGCTGGAGAGGACCGAGTATTTGTTCGCAAGCGAGGCATATTGGAGCTCACTTGCGACGACGTCGGCGGACGGTGCGACCATACAAATTGTGGCGGCTCAGCAGCGCAAAGAACCCGGCGACCTCCATCAACAAACCCGGCCTGACAGCAGACTCCCGAAGGAGGCGAGCAGGATTGTCCTCTCCGGCAATGCGAAAGGCACAGAGGAGGTCCTGCTCGAGCTGGCGCCGTTCCTTCGCTTCGCAGACTCGCCGCATGAGCGTCGCGATCAATCCTGGGCGTTCGATAGCCGGATAGCCCCCTTCCTGGACTGGGGAGATGCCGCGCTGCCTCAGATCCACTGCTTTTACGAGGTGCTTTCCGACACTGCGAAGCATCTGACCCTGATTGCCGCCACCACGTCGATGCGCGCGGCAGGCCATCCCGTGAGGGTCTGGAGCTACTCGCCGAACAAGCTTCAATTCCTCGTGCCATTCGGCGTCGAGGTACGCGCCGCGGATGACGTGATGCCGCGCAGCTTGTTCGAGCGAATGGTCGCCGGCTCCGAGATCCGCTATTTCAGCGACGCCTTTCGCTACGCCGTGCTTTACGAACATGGCGGGTTGTGGATGGATTGCGACGTGGTCATGCTGCGACCGTTTCCGTTCCGCGGCGATTACTTTTTCAATCTGCAATGGCGCGGCGGGCACCAAGGCCACTTCGTCTGCGGCAACGTCATCTATGCCGAAGCCTTCAGCCCCCATTTGAGAGCGCTCTACGAGATGTCAATCGAGCGCTTCTTCGGTGCAAGCGGCAAGGGATTTGGCGAAATCGGCCCGAAACTGCTCTCCGACTACATTGCTTCGGATCAAGGCGCCGAGCTGCGCGATTGGGTCTTCGGGCCGATGTTCTTTAACGCGATCGATTGGACCGAGATAGGCGAGTTCGAAAAGCCGCTCGCCGATGTGGCTGTCTACCTGAATGATGAGCGTGTCTTCGGAACACACCTGTGGACGGCACGAAATGAGGCTCGCTCGGGCGGGGAAGGAGCGCCGCTCATCTCCTTGCTGGTCGAGCCGCTGCGGAGCTTTCCCACACTCATCGATCTTGCTGATCGCTTCAACACCGACAAGAACCGCCATACCGGCAACCGGCATGCTTACGCACGCGTCTACGAGCGGCTGCTGTCGAGCCGGAGACTTTCCATGCGGAGGCTATTAGAGATCGGCCTCTGTCGCATCGCGGCGGAAGGCAACCAGTCCGAGACGCCCTCGGTCTCGCTCTGGCAGTCCTATTTTCCTTACGCCGAGGTGATCGGTGTCGACCTGACGGATTTTTCTCAGTTCAACAATGAGAGGTTCAAGTCTTTCGTTTGCGATCAATCCAAGCTGGAGGATCTGCGCTCCGTCGCGGCGAAGCTGGAACCGGGCTCGCTTGACGTGATTATCGACGACGGCAGCCACGCCTCGTTCGACGAGCAACTGACGCTGCGCGAATTCTTCCCGCTGCTCGCAGAGGGTGGATGGTATTTCATCGAAGACCTCGACTGGCAGCCAACAGGCGAAAATGCCAGTGAAATTACACTCACCAAGCATCTATTGCGAGAAATCCAACAGCACGGCACGGCCCGATCAATCGACCCGGTCGGTATCAGCGACCTTGCCGATCAGTTTGCCGAAATCCGGTTCTTCGACAGCCACTTCGAGCTTAGCCAGGCAAAATTGCTCGGAGGGCTAGTGGCGATCCGCAAGCGCGGAGGCGTCGGCCTTGTTCGATGAGCGTCACAGGGCGGTGCGGTCGGGTTCGGGCGAGTCCAGCCGTTCAGCGGGAGGTGGCTTAGCGACTGCGTCCAATCGCGGACCCCTTCCTTGAAGATCGCGGTCTACACCATCGCGTTGAACGAAGCCGCACATGTCGAGAGGTGGGCAAATTCGGCTGTCGGCGCCGACTATCGGATAGTCGCCGACACCGGCAGCACCGACGACACGGTATCGCGACTGATCAACGCCGGCGTTACCGTGCACCGGATCGCGGTCCGCCCATGGCGCTTCGATGACGCCCGAAATGCCGCCCTGGCGCTCATCCCCGCCGACGTCGACGTGTGCTGCACGATGGATATGGATCGTTTCCTCGAGGCCGGCTGGCGCCCCAAGCTGGAGGCGGCCTGGAGACCCGAAACGACAGCCCTCTATTGTCAGACGATCTATAGAGCGAGTGTCGACGACCCCAGACCGTTGCGGCAATGGGCCACCAAGAATTTTCACCATCGCTGGGGATATCGCTTCAAGCGCCCCGTCCATGAGGCCCTCGTCTTCACCGGAGAAAGGGAGGTGGTCACGACCAGCAACGACCTGGTCATGTTCGAGGTGCAGGACCTGGCCAAGCCAACCAGGAGCAGCTACCTGCCTCTGATGGAGGTTGCCTACAAGGAAGATCCCGACGACGCACAGATGTGTTTCTGGCTCGGGCGGGACCTGATGTGGGCCAACCGGCCCGACGAGGCCGTTCAATTGCTTGAGCGCTACCTTGGCTTGCCGACAAGCACCTGGGGCGAGGAACGGTCAGAAGCGATGCGCTACATCGCACGCATGATGCCGGACCAGAGATTGGTGTGGTTGGACAAAGCGCGAATGGAAGCGCCGCATCGGCGCGAGATCTGGGCCGACCTTGCGGAGGAACTCCACGGCAGGGCCGACTGGTTGAATCTGTTCTGGGCGTGCAGCAACGGAATCGAAAACACTCGCCGCACCGGAAGCTATCTCGATGACCCGAACTGCTGGGGCTTTCGGCTGTTTGATCTGGGCGCCATCGCCTCATGGCACCTGAATGCGATGGACCGCGCTGTGGAATGGGGGCAGATGGCGCTCGAGCTTGACCCGGGCAATGAGCGTCTCAGGAACAACCTCGATTTCTTCATTCGGCGCCGGCACGAAGATCGAGCATCGCCGCTCGGCGAAGTGGGTGTCCGGTGAAGGCTATCGGTTGCCTGATGGGACGGACTGGCCGACTGCGGTCAACGCCAGCCTCTCGCTCACGTATTGATCCGTACCGATTCCTCCGGCCGTTCGTCACTGATGACAAGCGGCGGCAAGCACACATAGGCTTTGAGCGAGGGCATCACGCCCGCCATGATGCAATCGATGCCTGCATTGTTCAGCCTTAGGCCGAAGCCTGCAAAATCCACGATCATCGGCCGTATCGGAAGGCACCACTCCAACAGCGCGCGCGCGCCACGTGGCGAGACGGAGTAACAAACCGTGCCGAGCAGATAGCGCGCTCGAAGCAGAGCAGGTTCGATTGCCGCCTCCTGGAAGTCAGCAATATGCGTCATGACTTCGCCCGGAAAGAACTCCAGCCTGGCACCGGTTCCGCCAGGAAGGGCATCTAGCCAAGCATAGCATCGCAGACTTGCACTCCACAGGATGAAATCCCAATCGGCCGGGATGTTCGCCAAGAGCGCGTTCGTATGTCGTTCGAACTCGCGAGAGAAGATCGCATCATCTTCGGCAACCGTTATCACCTTGTGCCGACCGACGGCCTCTCTCCAGAGCGTCACGTGCGAGATGGCGCAGCCCAGACTCCCAGGCGCATACTCCAAATCCGAACTGATAACCCCACGCTCTATCAGCTTGTCGCGGTCGATGGATTTTCCGTCAAATCCGGAGAACCTCCGGACTTCCGGCAGGTGCGAGTTCAACTTGCGAAATTTATCCAGCCGCCCGACACTTCGATCGAGATTGATTACATAAATCTCCGACATGACGCTTTTAGCCCCATTTTGGCGATGGTTCGTCCATTCAATCACTTTGCATCGAGCGAACCAGCTTGCGCCCCGGCCTCCACTTGAGAGAACTTCAAGTCTAGCCGGATCGGTGATAGCTGGCGAGACGGCCTGGACCAGGCATTCGAACTTTTGGAGGATTTGCGTCCGCCAACTGGAGAGGCTATGAGGCGCCGAGATTTGGCGGTTGGCATCATCGTTGCGGCAGCATCGGCTACCGCAATGGCAAAGTTTTCGGCCATCCTGGACCCGGGCTATGCAGCTATGCCATCCCCCCGGAATAAGACACCCGCGACGCTTCTGTCCGCCCCCCTCGAACTCGCGGGCAATTGGGGCCGCATGCTCCCGCAAGCGGCAGAACAGGTCGTTGAAAAGGCGCGGCGCGCCTGCCTGGACGGCGTCCGACTGCTGTCTGATCGCCAGCCGGCAAGGCTCCGCGTCGACCGCCATGGCACCGGACAGCCGGCGATCTGGCTGCATCCCGACGGCAGCAGTATGGCCTGGATCATTGTCGACATCGGCGAACGGGACTGGTCGAAGCTTGCCTACCAGTTCGGCCATGAACTCGGCCATGTGCTTGCCAACAGCTGGCAGGCCGATGCGAAGCCGGCACCGCCTTGCCAATGGCTGGAGGAAGCCATGGTGGAGGCCTTCTCGCTGCGAGGCCTGGGACGCCTAGCGAAAGACTGGAAACAGGACCCCCCTTTCGCAGGTGACAGCGGTTTCGGCGATGCCATTGCCGAATATCGCGCGGACATCATCAAACGCTATACCGCGCTCGCCGACAGCCAGGGACTTACCCGAGATGCTGCGAGGTGGTTCGCCGACCACCGAAACGAGATCGAAATTCCAGGTCTCAATCCGTTCGCGCAAGCAATGTGCCTGACCATTCTCGCAGAATACGAACAGGTTCCCGATTGCATTGAGGCGCTGGGCGCGCTCAACCGCTGGCCTGGCCGCAGCGGGGTTCCAATCGCCGAATATCTCCGCCGATGGAAAAAGAGCTGTACCGAATTGCAGGCCTCGCCGCACCTGCCGGTCCGACTCCAGCAATTGTTGCATGTCACCCGGGAGCGACGCTAACCAAAGCTCGGCAATGTGGCGGGAATCTTGTGATCGGACACATACCGGGGCCTGCGCGGACGCTACGGGTCTCCAAAAAAGCAGGGACGAGAACGCCCAAGCCGGCAGTTGGTCAGCGGCCGTCCGTATGTCGTGGCTGATGTGGAAGGGATTGTTGCTTGGCAGCGTCCGGATCGGTCTCCTTCGCCTTCGGCTCGGAGTGTCGCCGACCATATACAAGCCTGAACACAATCGCGAGATAGCCGACCTGCAACAGAAGCGCGGCTAGGAGGCTCCAGGCAATGCTCATCCACACGGACCTCGTGGCCTCATAGGCCCAGGTTCCGACTACGCTCGACGTGATAAGCATTCCGACCAGAAACTGAGGAAAGTACATCTCCCCAATCCTGCTTCCAGGCACTCGAGGCGAAAATTTCACTATTTTAGTAATCGAGCAAGTATCGCCATCTGTACCAATTTCGACGCAGCACCGAGTTTCTCATTCGAGCAGCACGGTAACGGAAGACGCTGGAACGTCAGGTCGAAAGCTTGGAGGATGACGTGTTCCTAGGAGAATTCCGAGTTGGAAGGCGAGCGGATGTCCGGCGGGGTGGCGATATCAAACAAGGTCGCCAGCGCGTACACACCCGCCGGGGAGTGAGCGACTGACGAAGATGTGTGGGGACTTTGCGTGGGCCTTTCTGCACCGATTCCTGCCGCAGTACGCCGTTCGTTTCGCTTTTCCATTTTCTCCCCCGAAACGAAGACGTAAGGCTTACCCGCGAACTCGCCATTAGAAGGACGCAAAAAGGCGGACCAGGGAATACCGGGTCCGCCTTGTCTGCCGACGGGCTTCGGGGAAGAAGGCTGGGTTCGACAAACTATCCGAGGCAATCTCAGCTGGCGTTGATGCTGAGGCTCGGCAAACAGAACAGTGCGCTTTTCTCGCCGCTCGCTCAATTAGCTCAATGGGCTTTAGCTCGATCAGATTACCATGTCGCCTCCCCAAAGTGCAGTGGGTTGGGCGAAGACATGCATCAAAAGAAGGACTTGATGCATGTCGCGCAAACTTGTGCAGCGGTTTTTCGAAAAAGACATGCACAAAACAAAGACTTAAAAGCGTATTTCTCGATCCATTTCGCCGCGATGCGCTCTAGCCGGCAGCAGCCTATGTTGTTTTTTTCACAGTCAGCGACACGTTTTTGTTACATTAAGATGCAACCTTAATCTCTGGGTGGCTAAGGTAATCGGAGATGACATACAAGTCGGTTCAGGAAACCCTCCGTGCAGCTGGAATCGTCATAAGCAAGAAAGGCGATGTCCACCGCATAAACTTCTTCGGCGGCCTGGAGGACACCGCGCACTATACCACGAGCCTCAAGGAGGCGCTGGAACGGGGCCTTGCGATGGCAAGACCGCAGCGCTCGTAGCTAGCGCCGTTGATTGGCAGCTGTGTTCCGCTGCGGCGAGCGCCTTGATCGCCTGGTCAATTCAGGCGAGATGCGCAGCGAACCGACTCTACGAGGCTAAGAAGTTCATCCCAGTAGGGCGAAAGGTCTAGGCCGAGACCAGCGCCGTAGGACAGCAGAGAGAACTGTTGCGCCAGTTCATCCTGCAGACGCCGGGCTTCATCTGGATCAGAGATGGAAGTGGTAGCCATGGCGGCCAGATCACGGCACCTGGCATCGGTTTCAAAACCGAGACCGCCAACAATCACGCCGAGTTCGACCATCATCGATATGAGTCGCACAAGCCCCCTCCGGCGATCTGCGCAACACAAGTGGCTGAAAACCAATCACGATTGATCAGAAATGGGAAGCCCATTTCGGGGAATCCCACAATCTTCGTAAATCACCTCCCGTGGAAACGACGTTTTTCCTGAGGAGTACTGTACCAGAAAGTCGTGATCGCAATAGAAGGCGGCCAGGCAAGGTAGGCCTGCGACGTCACGGATCGCTCTGCTTTCCCGGGAGGCGCTTTCAGCACTGTTTGTGCCGGATGCTCGCCGCCCGAAGTTCCTCCAGGCACGGACAGATGGACCGAGGCTCGATGTCGCCACGTCCCGGGCAGATGGAAGGGCGAATGGGCTGAAGTGGATGGGCGTCCAGGCGGACGCCCATCCAACCTCGTCATGACATGAACGCGGGCCGAACTTAGCCGCCACCACCGGAGCCACCCGATCCGCCGCTGCCGCCGGAACCGCCCGAGCCGCCGCTGCCGCCGGAACCGCCCGAGCCGCCGCTGCCGCCGGAACCGCCCGAGCCGCCGCCAGAGCCACTGCCACCGCCGGACCCGCCTGATCCGCCGCCGCCGGATCCGCCACTGCCGCCGGAGCCACCCGAGCCTCCGCCGCCGCCGGAGCCACCGCTCCCGCCGCCATCGCCACCACCGGAGTCACCGCCACCATCACCGCCGCCATCACCGCCGCCGGAACCACCATTGCCGCCGCCGGAGCCCCCATTGCCGCCGCCGGAACCCCCATTACCGCCGCCGGAACCGCCGCCCTCGCCGTCGCTGGCAAGGACGGAAGCGATGAGAGCCGTTGTGATTGGCGGGCACATTGCGATTTGTGCGCGCGTGAGGATGCTTGCGCGGTTGCTGGCGATGCAGCAAAGCGCGTAGTTGGATTCCGTCAGCGGCTGGCATTGGGCGGCCGTCAAACGCGGTCGAACATTGCTCTGTGCCGATGCCGGAAGCGTCGAATTCACCGCCATAAGGGCGGATGAGACAAGCAGAATTGCGCGAGCGCTGCTCGCGCACCTTGGGTACAGGTGCATTTCTTCCTCCTAAGAAGGGAAAAAAGGCGCTCCCGTCCCCAAACTGGGCGCTATGTCAAAGTTTCCGACCATCGGAAACAATTTGTTAAGCATACATTGTTTTAGAATCTGTGCAAACGCTAATAGCGAGTCTTGATTTACCAAACCGGCGAAGATGATCTCGGTCTATCGATCCGAGGGGATGGAACGTGATTCGTTTGGCAGCGCTCGTTGCCGCAGTCATGGCTATGGCTGGCTGCAGCGAAACCATGCAGACTTCCGGCACTGCGTCCATGATGGTCACCAAGGGTTACGCTTTCGCCCCGCCGGCCGCCCGCGGCTTCTGCGCCAGGCAGCCAAGGCTCTGCAGCCCAGGCGGACACGTCAAGCAGGTGAAGCTCACCGAAAGGCGCATGGCCGAGTTGAAGGCGGTCAACAGTTCCGTCAATGCCAGGATCATCGAACGTGACGACCGTTCCACCGGCCTCGGCGACGATTGGCGGGTACCGACCAACGCCGGCGATTGCGAGGATATCGCGATCCTGAAGAAGAGCGAGTTCATGAAGCGCGGCTGGCCGGCTTCAGCCCTGCTGCTGACGGTCGTTACATCGGGCGGCGCGGGCCACACCGTGCTTACCGTTCGCACCGACAAGGGCGACCTGATCCTCGACAACCGAACCGACGCCGTCAGGAACTGGGCGCAGACTTCCTATCGCTATTTTGCGCGGCAATCCCAGTCCGAAAACGGCAAGTGGCTGCGGATCGCTTCCTGATCGATTGTCCCCGTCGGCGCAGTGCCGCGCCTTGACCGCCGGCGCAATTTCGCGCCGCGCAGAGATCCATCAATCCTTTGATCGGCTTGCACGGCCAATTCCGCCGTGGAACCATCATCGGGGGCATTCCTTGGCTTTGTCCAAGGATTGGGGAATAGCCGATACAAGGACCATCGACTATTGCCGACGCTCCACGAGCAAAGGGCAACGCCATGCGTGTGGATGTCATCGACAGTTTCGATGCTCTCGTTGAGCTGAGGGACAATTGGGATGCCGTCTACGCTGCTGACCCGGAGGCTCACTACTTCATGTCCTGGCCATGGATGGCGGGCTGGTTCAAGCGGCTTCGCTACCAATGGCTCGTCCTGGCCGCCAAGGAAGACGATTCAGCCAGCTATGTCGGTTTCTTCCCGCTTCAGCTCCGAACGGAACGAGCCAGGGACGGTGCGTTCCAAAACGAATTGCGGACGGGCGGCGGCTACTTCGCCGGATATGCCGGCTTCCTTTGCAAACCGGAGGTTCAGGATGCCGTTGTCCGGGCCTTCGCCGAGCATACGAAGCGGTTGAACTGGGCCAAGCTGCATCTTGAGAACATATTTGCATCGCCGCCGCGGCTGAATACGTTCCTCGAGCAATTTTCCGCGCCGGAATTCGTGACCGGCAAGGTGAGGCGTCCCGACGACGGCGATGGCATCGACCACGACATCTATGTCTATGTGAACCTGCCGGGCGACTGGGAGGACTTTCTCAATGACCGGCTTGGCGCGGCGACCCGCAAGACCGCGCGGCGCACGCTAAGGGCAATCGACGACGCATCCGAGTATCGCGTCACCAACGTGACCGCCGCAACGCTGGAGCGCGATCTGCAGACGCTACTCCGGTTCTGGGAAAGTCAGTGGGGCGCGAAACTGGCGGCGCGATATCACCCAGGCCTGCCGCAGGCGATGATCAACAACTTCCGTAACATGCTGCGCTGTGCCTTCGAGGACGACGCCCTCTATCTCCCGGTCCTGTGGCGGGACGACAACCCGATCGGCGTGCAGGCCACCTTGATCGACCGGAAGAACCGGGCACTAATCGGGATGCTCAACGGGCGCGATCTCGCGGTCAAGAAGCCCGCGCCCGGCTTCGCGCTTCATCTCTACAGCATACGCTGGGCCATTCAGAACGGCTTTGCCGTCTATGATCTGCAGACCGGGGATTTCTCTTACAAATATGATTTCGGCGGGCTCGAGCGCCGGGTCGAATGCCTTCTCGTCAGCACGGCCAGCCGCCGCAATCTGCGCGACCGCCTGGAGAGCCGGAGCCTGCCGGTCGTGCTCGCGCGCGCCAAAGCGCTTCATCAGGCTGGCGATCTTGAGGCGGCTCTGCGTGGTTGCCGGCAGATCCTGGCTGCCGATCCGGCCCATGCCGAGGCGCTATCGCTGCTTCGACAACTGGATGCCGCGCGACAGTCCCTTCTGCCGCAAAAGCTCAGCGTTGCCGCCCGTTTGCACCAGGCCGGAAACCTGGCCGAGGCGGAAAAGATCTACCGCGAGATCCTGGACGTCGAACCCGGGCGCTTTGACGTGCGCTACCTTCTCGGCGTGATTTGCCTGCAGCAGCACCGTTATGGCGACGCGGAGCGGCAGGTGAGCCAGGCGATCGAGATCAATCCGAACATCGCAGCCGCGCACTACAATCGCGGCCTGGCGCTGATGAAGCTCGACCGAACAAAGGACGCGCTCACAAGCCTTGACGAATGCATCGCGCTGGAGCCGGGCCACAGCCAGGCCCTGGCGCTTCGCACCGAGGCGCTGAAAGCCATCGGGCGGATCCCTGCCTCGGTTGCTTGAAGCGCGTCGCGCTGAAACGGATTCCGGCGACCTGCTTCAAGTCTTTGTTTTGATGCATGTGATCGTCGTAGAACTGCGCACATTTCCGGGCGACATGCATTAGCAGGGAGCAACCAATCCGGACGAGATCCGCGGCCTATCTCGGGAACGAATTGTCGATAACGATCGACCAGATATCCTTGTTTATTTCTCTGATGTCCTCGATGGAACCGTGGATTCTTCTCATCTCCTCGTCATCGAGCGCTTCGATCTTTCCGTATTTGACCTCGTCCTTGCCGTCAACGATACGCATCAGCTGCGTGCTTCCGTGGGTTCCCGCCTCGTCGAACGAGTAGATGCAGTGGCTGTATTTGTTTCGCAGCTTCGCCTGGCGCGTGAGCTTGCCGGTGACTGTCAGCACCGCCCGACGGCAGGCGGCCGGCGTCTTCGGGATTTTCGCCAGCCGCTCTACCAGCTCGATGCGCGCGCGGGTCGTGTTCAGCGTCAGGAAAATGATGATCGCCGTTTCCTTGTCGACCTTCGCAAGACCGGCAATCAGATAGATCAGCAGACTCTCGGTGTTGGTCCATGTGTAATTCAGTTGGCCAACGAGGAGCAGTATCTCCTGAAACCGAGGCATCATCGGCTCACGGCGAAGATTGGACGGACTGTGGCGAACCGGATCGTTCCAAGCCGCCGTGAAAGCTATCCTTGCGCGCATGAAACACCGCGGCCGCCTCGGTCCGGTTGTGAGCCCCCAGCTTGGTTATGATGTTGTGCAGATGGATCTTGACCGTGTGCTCCGACAGGCGAAGGGTCGCGGCTATGATCTTGTTCTGCAATCCGCGAGCGACCATTTCCAGGATCTGGAACTCACGGTCGGTCAGTTCGCCCATCTCCTCGAAACCGGACCGGTCCGGCCTTGGTTGTTCGGCAGGCGTCGAATGATCCGACGCCTTTTGCGAGAGGCTGCGTGCGTATGACTGGAACATCGCCAAGGGGAAATATTCGCCGCCGCGAAGCATAAGCCGGATGACCGAAAGCCAGACATCAAGCTTCAAATCCATGGGCAGGACGCTGCGCACGATCTTGAGATCGAGAACGTCGTGCATTGAGACGGAAGCTCGGCTGTCGTGCTGCACCAGGACGATCGGCGCTGCCGGATGATGCCGCATCAGTTCGGCGGCATAGCCGTCGATCTTATGCAGGAGCTCGGTGTCGATAAGGACCAGGCAGACGGGATGCTCGAACGGCGCGCAGGCCGCTTCGATGCCTGTAGCCTGCTCGACGACTATCGAGGGAAATTCCCTCTCGATGGCGTATACTAGACATTCTGGAAAGCTGTCAGTAGAGGAAACAGTCAGGATAATTCTACGCGCCGCCCAACTCTCTCCGGCACCGCTACCTACGGTGCTGTGCACGTTAACTCTGGACATGGTTGCCACCCCACCCTAGACGAATACTGTCGGTTTAGTTCTTTCCCTTCTTCAAATTTTCGGGGGCCGCCACCCCCGTAAACAGCTAGCCTTAACGACTTATACACCAAATTAGACCGGACTGATATAGTTCGGATGAGCTATAGCTAATTTTCTCCGTCGTCGCTGCCGACTGGAGACGTTCGACAGAGTCGCCGCCACCTGATCTGGGCAGGAATCTCGGCATTTGCGCGGCCGGAGCACGTCCGGGCAGCGGTCCGGCCGAACGGGCTAGCCCGAACTGTCAGCTTACAATCACCGCCCTCTGGTTCCAGACTTTCCCGGGTTCCATGTGGGATTGGGGCATATCCAGGACTCTCCCGTTTGAACGACCGGATCCTTGGTGATCCGGCGCTCCCCCGGGTTTTGCCTTGGGACGGCCGCCTCTCCCGAAGTCAAAGGGAGGTACTCAAGCAAGTCATGACGAAATTCGGATTGCGGACCTCAGTCCCCTCGGTCCGGCAGTCCATTCACCGCATTAAACGCAACGTCCGCGTACAGCCCATAGCCGCGTAAGAGAAGAATGCGGTTCGGCAGTCGCGGCCTTCAAACAGAGGACACGACCATGTCTCTCGACCTCGACAAGAACAACATCAACGCATTCGGTTTGCAGATCGTCGACAGCGAATTCGATATCGGTGACGGCGGTGGCGAAAACGAAAACAAGAACTACAATACCAACGACGCCAAGAACGAGAACGAAAACGAGAACAAGGCCTCGAACGAGAACGAAAACAAGAGCGACAACGACAACTCGAACGAGAACAAGTCCTCGAACGAGAACGAAAACGAGAACAAGGCCTCGAACGAGAACAAGAACGAAAACTCGAACGAGTCCAAGAACGAAAACTCGAACGAGAACAAGAACGTCAACGAGACCAAGGTCGACGTCGACGTCGACGTTGGCGTCAAGCTCGAAGGTGAGCTCGGCAATTCCGACGATGATTTCGCCGATATCTATGCCAACGACGACATGAAGATCGACACCATGATCAACAATAAGGACGGCAACGTCACTTATGATCCTGGCGACGACGTCACTTTCAAGGACATCCTGAACAATTCGATGACCGGCGCCGGCACCAACACCGCGTCGATCATCAACCAGACCCTGAACATGTATGACAACGACAAGCTCGACAACGCGACCGTCAAGAACGACGCCGATTTCAAGCTTGATCTGAACGCCAAGGGCGGCCACTCCGAAGCCGGTGACGGCATCTCGGCAGGTGGTGGGACCGCGGACGGCGGCAGTGACGCCAAGGCCAATGGCGGCGAAGGCGGCAATGGCGGGGACGCCAAGTCCGACGACGTCGAAGCCGGCGACGGCAAGGGCGGCCTGGCTCTCAGCGCGGCTATCGGCGGCGACTCCAAGAGCGACAACAAGGCCGACGCGGGCGACGCCAAGGCCGGCGACGGCGATAGCGGCGACGCCAAGGGCGGCGAAGTCGACACAGGCGACGCCAAGGGCGGCTACGGCGACGGCGGCAACGCCAACGGTGGCGATGGCCTCGGCCTCGGTTTCGGCCTCGGACTGGGCCTCGGTATCGGCGCTGCGGAAGCCGGCGATGCCAAGTCTGACGACGGCGGCGACGCCAAGTCGGATGCTGGCGACGCCAAGGCGGATGCTGGCGATGCCAAGGCCGATGGCGGCAATGGCGGCAATGGCGGTGATGGCGGCGACGTGACCGGCGGCGATGCCAAGTCGGACGGCGGCGATGGCCTCGATGTCGACGGAAAGCTGTCGCTGCTGAACTACGGTGAAGGCGGCGACGCCAAGAGCCTCGCCGGCGACGCCACCGGTGGTGGTGGCGGCGGCGGTGGCGGCGGTGGCGGCGGCGGCGGCGACGCTGATGGCGGCAATGCCAATTCGGATGGCGGCAACGCCAATTCGAACGGCGGCGACTCCGAATCGTACGGCGGTGACGCCCTCGGCGCAGGCTGGGGCGCTGGTACGGGCTCGGGCTCGGGCTCCGGCACCGGCGGTGCCGGCGGCACGGGCGGTGCTGGCACGGGCGGTGACGGATCCAGCGGTGACGGAACCGGCGGCGCGGCCACCAGTGGCGACGCTTACGGCGGCGACAGCCTCGGCGGCTTCGCAGCGGCCTTTGGTGGTGACGGTGGCCATGCGCTGAGCGGCGCCTGGGCTGACGGTACCGGCGGCGACGCCACGGGTGGATACACCGCTTCCGGCTACGGTGGTGCCGGCGGCGCTGGCGGCCAAGCCTTCAACGGTGACGGCGGCACCGGCGGCGACGCTGGGATGTGGGGCTCGCAGAATGGCGATGACGGCTACGTGACCGGCACGAGCCACTCTTCGGCCGACGGCCTGATCGACGTCAGCGCCTTCAATCAGCAGATAGTGATGGGCGCCAACCTTCAGGAAAACCTGGTCGACCAGACCGTGGTTGGCGGCGACTACCACAACACGCTGACTGGCGAGGACGCCGGCGACCATACCGGTACCTGATCGATGTCACACGACTGATTTCGTCACGAAATCAGACAGCTTGGGACTGCGCGGAGTTTCCGCGCAGTCCTTCCATCCGGGAGACATGCCGCCCCGACCGAGCGCGAATGATCTCAAGATACGGAGGCTACCGTGTACACGATGCAGCTGGACAAGATGACCGAGGTCATCTCGCATTTCATCGGCATGTTCGAGATCTCGGTCGAGGAGGCACGGCAGCTAAAGACCTACGACGAGTTCAAAATTGCTGCGGCCACCAAGGAAGAAACTCCCGACCTTCCAAACACGAATGTCAACGTCAAGGCGCCTTATACCCTCGACGACTTCGATCCACACGTTCCGTATATGGGGGTCAAGCCGGACCTGGTGCTGAACACGGTCAGTTCGAGCTTCTGGTACACGCCGCCCGAAATCGTTCAGCACGGCCATCTGAGCCCCGGCCATCATCACTTCCATCTGCCGCATCTGCCGGCTTTCGGTGGCGGCATGGTCCTGCCAAACATCGAACCTCCAGGCGCGATCGCAGCCTACATCAACCAGGAAATCCGCCTGTCCGACAACGACTATGTCGGCGCCGGCGGACATGGGCTGATCTTCACGCCCGCGGCGGTCGACGACAGCAGCCATCTGGCCTCGCTGATGAACGCGGCGGCGGACGTGTCGCCGATCGACGATGTGACGTTGCTGGGCACTCCCGACGACATGGCGGCCGCGGTGGTGACCATGGGCGAACGCATCGCCGCCTACACCGAGGACCCGAGCGGCGAAGCGAACGTCTTCGTCCTGCACCCAGACGCGACTTCCGGCTCGATCTTGGGAACCTATGTCAACGGCCAGCTGGTCGACGATGCCGACGCGCCGAAGGCGGAGGACCACATCAATCTCCTCAAGGAACAGCACCAGGATGACGAGGTTGCCAGCGCTGGACCCGACAAGGACGACTACAACACGCCGCCGGATTCCTCCGATTTCATGTCGGGCTGGGGCAACGGCCTGCTCAGCCCATGCGTTGAACTGGACACCGGCACCAACACGCTGATCAATTCGGCCGTGCTGACCAACAACTGGACGACGACATCGGTCGTCGCCACTGTCGGCAACAGCTATGAAATCAATGCCATCATCCAGATCAACGCACGCTGCGACACGGATATCGTAAGCTCCTCCCTGAATGGGTGGAAGCTGGGCAACGCCCCCGACGAGGCCTTCAACATCGCCGCGTTCAAGCACATCGACCCGTCGGCCGGCAGCGTGGCGCCAACCGCAGCGGACGGTTTCCCCGCCGCCTGGGTGGTGACGCAGGTCACCGGCGACCTCATCATCACGAACTGGATCCAGCAGTACTGCTTCATGACCGACAACGACACCACGGTTATGTCCTCGTCGGGTGTCAGGACCAGCGTGAGCACCGGCGACAACACGGCGATCAACGACGTGTCGCTGAACGAGCTCGGTCACTACTACGACCTGATCATCATCGGCGGAAACATCTACGACGCCAACATCATCCAGCAGATGAATTTCCTGATCGACAACGATCTCATCGGCGCGGTCGATGGTTTCCAGACTTCCGGAGAAGGCTCCTACTCGACCGCCGGCAACCTGCTCTGGAACGATGCGACGATCATCAATGTCGGCGGCCAGAACCACTATGAGGCCTTGCCGACGTCCTATCTTCAAGCGGCCCAGGACTTCGCGGCCGGCAAGGACGCCGGCCCTGGCGACATACTGAACGACCCAGCCTTCGCCGGTATCGGCGCCTTGCGGGTTCTCTACATCTCCGGCGACCTGCTCAACGTGCAGTATGTGTCGCAGACGAACGTGCTGGGCGACAGCGATCAGGTTGCCTTGGCGATGAACCAGTTCGTCGCCCATCCCGAGGCGGAATGGACTGTCACCACCGGCGGTAATCAGGTGGCGAACTTCGCGGGGATCATCGACGTCGACGGAACCGACAAGACCTATGTCGGCGGCGAGCACTATTCGCAGGAGATCCTGATCCAGGCCGACATCATCTCGAGCGATCCTGAACTCGGCGGACAGAATCCAGACGCGCTGGTCAACGAAGCGATCGCGTTCCTGGCCGACGATGCGGGCGCCGACGACACGCAGATGGACCATTTGATAGTCCCGACGCCGGATCATGTTCAGGCGGACGGCGTGCAAACAATATTGGGCTGATCCGGGAACCGGGGGATACAATGACCGATGATCGCGACCTGCCTTGGGACACGTTTGCCGAAGACCTAGAGGCGGCGATGCAGGAGGACGACCAGGGATCGTCGAGTTCCGCGGTGCCTCGCAAGACGCTTTCGAACGCCCTGCGGCAGCATGAGCAGGCGATCGACCGGACCATCAAGACAATCGACAATGCCGTCGGCCAGTTTTACGATGCAGTCCCCCATCGCGAGGTAAAGGCCGGTCAGGACCGACCTTTGCCGCAGGTCGACGGCCGGAGCGCAGTAACCAGTCAGCCGAAACCAGAGCAGGCCAGAGCGCCCCTGCCTGCGCACCAGCCAGCGAGAACCCCTGCATCGACCAGCCCGGCTGGGCAGGCGGACGGGGGCGGCGTGGTCAGGCAAATCGTCACGCCTCCCACAACGACGAGTCCACAGGTCAGCGAAGCGAAGGCGGCCGCGGCCGGCCCCATCAAAATCGCACCCGCCTTGCAGGAGGGGCGACCCGAGGAAAGAGCAAATCCAGTTCTGCAAACGACAGGCGGGCCACCGAACCTCACCAACGAGATGCGCGCCAATGCGGGGCATCCTCCGGCTTCTTCCGCAGCGCCCAAACCCGTAGCCACCGTTGACATACCGAACTTCATGGCGCAGCGCCAACTGTGCAAGCCGGAGCCAGCTCCGCAGCCAAGCCAAAGTTCCATCCTCGGCACCACACGGGCGCGTTCGGCTGTCGCACCTGAGCCGCTGCCGCCAACGCCAACATTCCAGACGCGACCGGCCGAGTGGCAGGGGCCAGCTTTGACGGCCAAGAAACCTGTTGCTCCGCCTTCAGCCGCCGTTGCAAAAGGTGAGCCGGTGGCCACCGAGCCTCCCGCGACGACAGCGCCGACGATCGACAAACTGAATGTCCCGGCGGACGCGGCGTCGCCGAGGCCACAGCCTGTGCCCCAACGGCCAGCCGAACCCACGCCCAAGCCGATGCCAGCGGCCGAAAGGCAGAATATCCAGGCCAATGCAGCGCCGCCGAGGCCACAGCCAGCGGCCCAACGGCCGGCCGAACCCACGCTCAAGCCAATGCCAGCGGCCGAAAGGCAGAATATCCAGGCCAATGCAGCGCCGCCGAGGCCACAGCCTGCGGCCCAACGGCCGGCCGAACCGCAGGCCAAGGTCGCGCCCGACGAGCCAGCCAAGCCGTCGGTAACCGAGATGAAAGACGCGGCAAAGTCGCCCGGCATGATCACCATCGAAGGCGACACTGGTCCCATCAAGACGCAGCAAGGCGGATCTCCCCCAGGAGGTGTGGACGACAAGGGCCGGCGCGGCGGTGGTGGCGGCGGAGGCGGCGCTTTCCACAAGCGCCTCGGCCCGGTCGATTTCGGCGCTTCGCTCAGGGCCGGATTGAGCGCGGTCAGGAAAAACCTGCTGATAGTCATGCTGTTCACGGTCGCCTGCAACATACTGGTCCTGGCGATCCCGATCTATCTGTTCCAGATCTCGGATCGCGTTCTCACCAGCCGTTCCCCCGACACGCTGGTGATGCTGACGGTGGTGATCGTCGGCGCGGTGATGCTGCAGGCGATGTTCGATGCGCTTCGCCGCTTCATCCTGATGCGCACGGCCGTCGAGATGGCGGCCCAATTGGGTGCGCCGATCCTCAGCGCGGCGGCCAGAGCCTCGCTTCACAGCAACGGCAAGGAGTACCAGGTCCTGGGCGACCTGCAGCAACTGAGGACCTTCCTGACCTCCGGCACGCTGCTGTCGTTCCTCGATGCGCCGATGGCTCCATTGATGGTGCTGGTGGTGTTTCTGATCCACCCGCATCAGGGCTTCATCGTCATGACCTCGGCGGTGCTGCTGTTGATCATCACGCTTCTCAACCAGCGCGCGACGGCCGCGACCTTCGGCGAGGCGAACGCGCACCAGAGCAAAGCCAACATCCATCTCGATTCGATGTCGCGCAACTCGCAGATCATCAACGCGCTGGCCATGATCCCCGAGGCCGTGAAGATCTGGGGCAAGGACACCGCAAACTCGCTCAGGGCGCAGGTGATCGCACAAGACCGCAACATCGTCTTTGCCTCCATGTCGAAGGCCGTTCGGCTGCTGACCCAGGTGACGATGCTTGGCTGGGGCGCTCATTTGGCGATCGAAGGGCATCTCACCGGCGGCATGGTCATCGCCGCATCGATCATCGCCGGCCGGGCGCTCGGCCCGATCGAAGGCGCCATCGAGGGCTGGAACCACGTCGTGCATGCCCGCGCCGCCTATGGCCGGATCGCATCGCTGCTGCAATCGTCGCCGCTCAATTTCGAGCGGTTGAACCTGCCGCGTCCCGAGGGCCGTCTCGACGTCGAACGGCTCCTGTTCGTGCCCCAGGGAACGAAGCGGGTTGTGCTGAACGGAATCTCGTTCGCGCTCTCGCCGGGCGATTCGCTGGCCATCATTGGCAATTCGGGCGCCGGCAAGACGACCTTGGGCAAGATGCTGGTCGGGTCGATCCTGCCGACGTCAGGCAACGTACGGCTGGATCTGATGGATCTTCGCAACTGGGATCCACGCCAGTTCGGCGAGAATATCGGCTATCTGCCCCAGGATGTTCAGCTGTTCCCGGCGTCGATCAAGGCCAACATCGCCCGTATGCGTGACGATGCGACCGACGCCGAGATCTACCAAGCGGCGGCGCTGGCCGACGTTCATGAGATGATCTCGACCTTGCCCCACGGCTACGAGACCTTCGTCGCCGCCGACGGAGCGCCGCTTTCCGGCGGGCAGAAGCAGCGCGTCGCGCTTGCGCGCGCGTTCTTCGGCAATCCCCGCCTGGTGGTGCTCGATGAGCCGAATTCGAATCTGGATTCGGCCGGAGACGCGGCACTGGAACGAGCCCTCCAGCACGCCAAGGAAAACAAGATAACGGTGATCACCATCACCCAGCGGCCATCGCTGCTGAAGAGCGTCGACAAGATACTGCTGCTCGTCAACGGCACCGTCGCCCTGTTCGGCATGCGACACGAAGTGCTGCAGGCCCTTGCAAACCGGGGCTTGAGCATCGAAGGCGGCTCGTTCGGCCATCAGATCCAGTAGCGGGGCCGAAAAGATGACGACCGACATCGCAAAAGTTCACGACATAGAGTGGTATTCCGAGGTGCCGCGCTCGATCTGGAAGCAGACCGCATTTGGCGCGCTGTTGATCACGGTGGCCTTCGGCGGCTTCGGCACCTGGGCTTTCACGGCGCCGCTCGCGTCCGCCATCATCGCCCAGGGCAGCTTTGTCGCAACCGGGCAAAACAAGATCGTCCAGCATCTCGAAGGCGGCATCATCAAGGAAATCCTGGTCAATGAAGGCGACCATGTCAGCCTCGACCAGCCGTTGATAAAGCTCGACGAGACCGCCGCGCAGACCAACGAACGGCAATTGTTCCTGCGCAAGGCGCGGCTCGAAGCGATCGCGGCCCGGCTGAATGCCGAGGTGCAGGGCAGCGGCAAGATCCGGTTTCCCGCGATCATCCTCGACAACCGGTACGATCCGGAGGTCTCCCCGATCATGGAAAGCCAGCAGGCCAACTTCGAGGCCGCGGAACGAAAGCGCGACAGCGACATAGCGCTGTTCGACCAGAACAAGAAGGCAATGGAATTCCGCAACGAAGGCATCGAGGAGCAGATCTCGTCGGTGCGCCGGCAACTGCAATTCCTCAAGGAGGAATATCAGGGCAAGCAAAGGCTCCTCGAGCAGGGCCTGATCCGCGGCACCGAGGTAAAGGCGATCCAGCGCGCGATGGCCGACGCCGATGGCCAGATCGGCAAGATGGTGGCGGAGGTCGCCGAGAACCGCGAACAGATCGTCAGGTTCGAGCAGCAGATCACGCAGACCAAGGATACCTATCGCCAGGCGGCGCTCCAGGAACTGCAAAGCCTGGAGGCCGAACTGGACGCCGTGCGAGAAAAGTCGCGCGAGGCGGAGAACGTGCTTCGCCGCGTGACCATCAAGGCTCCCGAGCCCGGCACGATCATACGCATGTACTATCACACCGCCGGCGGCGTTATCGAGAGCGGCAAGGCGATCCTCGAGATCCTGCCCTCGGATGTGCCTCTCGTCATCGAGGCCCAGGTGCCCCGCACCGACATCGACAACATCAAGGTCGGGCAGCAAGCCTCGATCCGGCTGATCGCTCTCAATCGCCGCACGACGCCGGTTCTGGAGGGCGAAGTCTACTATGTCTCGGCAGATGCGTTGCCGGAGATGAGCGGCCCCACGCCCAAGGAAGTCTATCTGGCGCGCGTGCGCGTGCCGGCAAGCGAACTGGCAAAGGTGCATGGTTTTACGCCGACCCCGGGTATGCCCGCCGAGATCCTCGTCGCGACGGAGTCGCGCACATTCTTCAGCTATCTGACGAAGCCGATCGCCGACAGCATGGCGAGAGCCTTCATGGAGCAGTGAGACCTACGAACAGGCAACGATTTCGGGGGAACCATGCAGATCGACGTCATCACGAAACGGGAGGAGCTGAACCGGCTCAGAAAGAACTGGGATGATCTCTACCAAAAGGATCCCGAAGCGCAGTTTTTCCTCTCCTGGACGTTCCTGTCGTCCTATATGCGACGCTATGAAGACGCCTGGTCCGTCCTGGCGGCACGCTCGGGGCCGCCAGGATCTTCCTATGTCGCCCTATTGCCTCTGCGACTGCGCACCAGGCTGAACAAGAAGACCGGTATCTGCCACAACGAGATCAACATGGCCGGCAACTACGCGGCCGACTATGCCGGTATCCTGTGCGCACCGGGCTTTGCCGAGCGCGCGATCCCGGCTCTTGCCAGGCATCTTCTGAAGATGAACTGGGCCAAGCTGCATCTCGAAAATCTGCGCATGTCGGAGAAGCGACGGCGCCTGCTCATCGACAACCTTGCCGACAAGCGGCTGACGGCCCACAAGATGCCGCGCGTCAACAAAACCGACAATGTCGACAATTGCATCTGCCCGGCCGCCGCACTGCCAGGCGATTGGGACAGCTATCTCGAACAAAAGACCAGCTCGAACACGCGCCAGAAGATCAGACGCTTCCTGCGCAAGCTCGATGGATCCGGCGAGTTCCGCATCACCCATGCCGACGCCTCCACGATAGATCGCGACATCGGCATCATCCTCGAAATGTGGCGGATCAAATGGGCGCCGCGGAAGGGCAACCTCCTGCCTGGCCTAGTCAGGTCCAACCGGATCCTGTTCAAGGACGCCTTCGAAAGCGGAACGCTGTTCCTGCCGATCCTGTGGCAGGGCGACAAGCCGCTCGGGGGCCTGGCATTCCTGGTCGACCGGGTCAAAAAAACGATGCTGTTCCATCTCGCGGGACGCGACGAGACCGCGAACGACATCCCGTCCGGGCTCGTGCTGCATGGCTATTGCATTCGTCATGCGATCGAACAGGGCTTCCGCAACTACGACTTCCTGCGCGGCAACGAACCGTACAAGTACTCCTACGGCGTGGAGGAGACCACCATCCATTGCGTCCTGATCAAGACCAGGACCGGTCGCAATCTCGGCGACCGGATCGACGAGAGGTCCGTCGGGAGCGTGCTGGAGCAGGCGACCAAATTCCACGAAGCAGGCAACCTTGCCAACGCCGAAAATGGCTATCGCCAGATCTTGGAGGTCAACCCTCGCCATCCGCGCACGCTTTACGGATTGGGCCAGCTGCTGGCCGCCAAAGGCGACCACTGGTCGGCGGCCGATACTTTCGGATCGCTCGTGGAGATCGCACCGAAATCGGTCAAGGCTTGGTCAAGGCTTGCCGTCGAACTTCAGCTGCTCAGCCGGCACGCGGACGCCGCCGACGCCTTCCGCAAATTGCTTGAGCTTAATCCAGACCTGTCGGGGGCGCGATATGGTCTTGGCCGCAGCCTCGCGCAGCTTAGCCAGGTGGATGAGGCCACCAGGGTGCTGAGCGCCGTCGAGGACAAAGCCGACCCAATGCTTCGCGCCAAAATCCGTCTACAGCTGCGAAAGCTGAAGTCGGACGTAAGTCCGTGCTACATAAAACTGGAGCCGGCAAACGCAGGCGTCTCCAGACTGGAGCGGATGGACGCCTAGCCATAGCGACGCAACCCGGAGATTCGCTTCTGGTGCGTGCACATGCTGCTATCGGATTTGAACTAAAGGGTTGGATCTGATCGGTGTTGGGGGCGAACGGCGCGAGTCTATCCAGGTCCGCCGTTCCGATGAACGACGTCGCTGGCCCTCGGAACGAGCAGCAGGAAGAGACGACAAATTTCGCGCCACACAATCAAGCTGCGTTTGCTATTCTTGCGTATCTTCGCGCGCACGCGAAAACGGAAAAATCGACTTTAGCGTTCCTTGCGTCCTAACCTGCTGTTTGTCTGTGGCTTTCAGTCAGCATCCTCCGGCCTCTACCGTCCCTTGCGCATCGAAGCTCGACGGCGGGCGCGGTCGATAGAGATGTTGCTGGGCGCGCATCCGTACGCCGCCGCGTATCTGCGCCTGCCCATCGCCCGCAGCCGGCATCGAGACTTATTACATTTTTGACCTTCGGCTCGAAAGCAGGAGGGGGGAACGACTGGGCAACACCGTGGGACTTTCCGTGGGACTTTGCGTGCCGAACTCTGCCAATGTACGCCGTTCGTTCCGCTCTTCCATTTTGGGGCTTGCTCAAAATGGTTCGGAACCCTATGGGGATGCCGTTCGGAGTGTAGCGCAGCCTGGTAGCGCACCTGATTTGGGATCAGGGGGTCGCGTGTTCGAATCACGCCACTCCGACCAGTTTCCTGAACATCCTAGAGCCCGCGCTTCGGGAACCCTGTCGGCCTTCAGAAGTTCTGTTGCCATGGCCGACACTAAAAGGACCCCCACCATCGCCCGCATCTGGCGCGGCCGGACCTTGCCGGAAAAAGCCGACGATTATGAAGCTTACAATTACGAGACCGGCATCAAGCCGCTCATCGAAAAGGCACTCGGCGTCCAGACATTTCGCGAGGACACGGCGTCCCATTCCGAGTTCGTGACGATCTCCTATTGGGAGAGCATCGAGGCAATGGCGCGCTTCACCGGCGGCGGGCCGACCCAGGTCCACCACCTCGACCGCGACGCGGAATTCCTGATCGAGCTGCCGAAGAGCGTGCAAGTGCTGCGCTTGCTCACCAGCCATGGCAAGACGGGCTGAAGGTGTCCAGCATCGAGCAACGGCTTTGATCTCTGAAGGGAGCCTTCGGCGTGGAACCGAGTAAACCCGCCGGGCGAGTCCCCAACAACCTCGAGCCCGGCGAGCCTACAACCCGATCTGCAATGTGACCGGGACCGGGATCAACCGGCGTCTTCCACGCTGCAAGATGGATGCCAGGGCGATGGCTCGAAATGGGACAGCCACGATCGTCCCGCAACTCCGGACGGAAAACCGCTACGCACTTTTCCCGGAGTTGCTCTAGACTCCGGACAAACGGGGCAAGGGGGACTCTGGATGCCTGTTCTCGAGGCGCTGCTGTCGCTGATCGGCCCAGCCTATTTGGCTTATTATGGCTTCGCGGTTCCGGTCGCGGTCGCCTGGGCAATCCTGTGCGCTGCTCTGTGGGTTTGGAACAACCGGCCGAGCAAGAGGCAGAATGGCAGCGTCGCCCGGTCGCGGATCGCCAGCCTGGTGTTCTTCGTCTTTGTCGGCGCATGCTACGTGGCAGCGCATACGGGGGTCTATCTGCTGGCTCGGCATCTGGCCGGACTATGGGCGTAGAGAGCGCACAATCCCGGAGCAGCCTTCCTCGACATCCTAAATATCGAACTCGCCCTGGCCCTCGTCCATGGCGCTGACGGTCTCGGCGGCGAGCGCTCGGGTGATCGGCGTCTTGCGCTCGAGAGCGGCGCGGTCGAGGCGCTCCACGACCCGCATGGCAGTCGCCAGCGAGCGTTCGATCCGCCGCACCAGATATTGCACAACATGCGGCTCGACCTCGACCTGGCGGTCGGCGAAGAGCTTGGTGATAACGCCGGCGAGCAACAGGTCGTCCGGCTCGTGGATCTCGATGGTCGCCGCCGCTTTCAGCCGCGAGATGAGGTCCGGCAGCACGACGCGCCAGGCCGAGGGAAAGCGCCGCGCCGTCAGAAGCAGCGTGGAGCCGGCGCCGCGCACGGTGTTGATCAGGTGGAACAGGCCTTGCTCGTCGATCGGGAGCTTGTCGATGTCGTCGATCAACGCAGGGCTCGCGCCAAGCCCGCCAATGTGCTCGCCGATGTGATCGGGAGCGATGACGACAGCGTGCGCATGCGCTTGCCAGATCTGGGCGAGATGCGTCTTGCCGGACCCGGAAGGGCCGGCGAGCACCACCACCGGCGCGGGCCAGTCCGGCCAGCGGTCGACCAGTGCTGCGGCCTGCGCGTTGGCCCCGGAGACGACGAGCTCGTCGCGCGAGTAGCCGGTACCGTGGCCGAGATCGAGCGGCAGCTGGCGCGGTGGACCGGTTCGTTCGCCAGCCATTTCAGCCACGCGGCGGTGAGCGGTGGCCGCCGCCGCGATCCGCCGGCCAAGGAGGTGCGGGCTCGGTGGCATGGCCGTTGTAGAGCGGCGATTCGAGGTAGCGGGCAATCGCAAAGCGCACCAGCACGGCAATGGCCGCCGAAGCCGGCACCGCAATCAGCAGGCCGACGAAGCCGAACAGCGCACCGAAGGCAAAGAGCGCGAACATCAGCCAAACCGGATGCAGGCCGACGCTTTTGCCGACCAGCCTCGGCTGCAGGATATTGCCCTCGATGAACTGGCCGACGAAGAACACGCAGGCCACCGCCACGATCATCGTCCAATCCGGCCAGAACTGGACGAAGGCGACGCCGACCGCCAGCACCAGCCCGGTCAGCGAGCCGACATAGGGGATGAAGGAGATCAGCCCGGCGAAGAAGCCGATGAGGATGGCGAAGTTCAGCCCCGTCAGCGTCAGGCCGGTGGCGTACATGGCGCCCAGCACAAGGCAGAGCGTGCCCTGCCCGCGCACGAAGCCGGCGGTGGCGGTGTTGATCTCGCGGGCAAGCGCCCTGACCGTCTCGACGTAGTCGCGCGGAACCCAGCTGTCGACCACGGCCACCATGCGGTCCCAGTCGAGCAGCATGTAGAAGGCCACGACCGGGGTGACGACGAAGAGGCTGACCACCGAAACCAGCGCCACGCCCGAGCTCCAGATCGAGGTGAAGACGGTGGTGAGCAGCCCGAAACCGGTGGTGAGGAGCGAGTTCAGTCCGTCGCGCAGGCTGGCCGCGTTGACGCCAAAACGCTGCTCCAGCCACTTCGGGTCGAAGCTGGTGATGAGCGACTGCAGGCGGGTGAGATATTCCGGCAGCTTGCGCGCGAAATCGGCCATCTGCGTGGCCAGCACAGGCACCAGGATAACGAAGGCGAGCACCACGACGACGACGAAGGCAATGAGGATCACCACCGTCGCCATCAGCCGGGAGAGGCCGAGCCGCTGCAGCCGATCGGCCACCGGATCGAGGAAATAAGCGAGCACCATGCCGGCGACGAAGGGCAAGAGGATGCCGGAGAAGACATAGAGGAACAGCGCCAGAAGCACGGCGACGATCAGCCAGAACGCGATCTGCCGGCGCAACGCGGTCGAGGCCGCGGCCGTCCAGGCTTCGCCGTCAGGTGTCCGTGCTGGAATTGCCCGACTTGGTGTTGCTCGTCCGGGAGCCTTCGCCATAGCCACTCATATGCCTTAGCCAGGCCACGAGATAGGCCGCGGCCGAAGCCACGGTCAAGACCCCGGAGAGCAATATGAGCGCCGGCCGGAGCGGATAGAGATGCATGGAAAAGGCAAGCTCGCCCAGCACAAGCGCCGCCAGCGCGATCTGCACGGCGGTGTTCACCTTGGAGACCAAGAGCGGCTTCATCTCGACCGGCTGCGCCATCACGCTGGACAAAAGCACGGCGCAGACGATCAGCGCGTCGCGCGAGACCATGGTCACGACAAGCCAGAGCGGCAGTTCCCCGGCATAACCCATGACGACGAAGACCGAGACCAGGAGAAGCTTGTCGGCGACCGGATCGAGATAAGCGCCGAGCCGCGAGAACAACCGGTAGCGGCGAGCGATGAAACCGTCGATGCCGTCGGAGATGCCGGCGACGAGGAAGCCGGCAAAGGCCCAGTCCCAGCGCGCCTGCAGCATGGCCAACACCACGGCCGGCACCAGCAGCAGCCGCATGATCGTGATCATGTTGGGTATGGTCACGTGATGTCCCGTCATGGGTTTTGTTGGAAGATAGTTGATGGAGATGAGAGGTGCGCGCAAGGGAGGAGTTGCTGATCTCCCCTCTCGAGGGGGAAGATGGCCGGCAGGCCAGTCGCCTCACGCGTCGATCGCCGACCTCCATCTGGCGCACAAGGCGCTGGAGCTCCACGCGAGGCGACCCCCCTCTGTCGCCTCCAGCGACATCTCCCCCTCAAGGGGGGAGATTGGCTCTCACGCGCCTTGCCCCCCGAAACCATTCATGCGATGAGCCCGCAATGGAAACAGGGATGAGCCGAAGATGAGCAACGGCGACAAGGCCAAGCGCAAGAACGGGCTCACCTATGCCGAGGCGGGCGTCGATATCGATGCCGGCAATCTCATGGTCGAGAAGATCAAGCCGCTCGTGCGCGCGACGCGCCGGCCGGGTGCCGACGGCGAGATCGGCGGCTTCGGCGGCCTGTTCGATTTGAAAGCCGCCGGCTTCACCGATCCGGTGCTGGTCGCGGCCAATGACGGGGTCGGCACCAAGCTCAAGATCGCCATCGATTCCAGCAAGCACGACACCATCGGCATCGACCTCGTCGCCATGTGCGTCAACGATATCGTCGTGCAGGGCGCCGAGCCGCTGTTCTTCCTCGACTATTTCGCTACCGGCAAGCTCGATCCGGACCAGGGCGCGTCCATCGTCGGCGGCATCGCGCAAGGCTGCCGGCAGGCCGGCTGCGCGCTGATCGGCGGCGAGACCGCCGAGATGCCCGGCATGTATCACGACAAGGATTACGACCTTGCCGGCTTTGCCGTGGGCGCGGCCGAGCGCGGCCAGTTGCTGCCCACCGACGACATCGTCGAGGGCGACGTGCTGCTTGGCCTCGCGTCCTCCGGCCTCCACTCCAACGGCTTTTCGCTGGTGCGCCGCATCGTCGAAGCCAGCGGGCTCGGCTGGAGCGATCCGGCGCCGTTCAACGATGAGCTCAGCCTCGCCGAGGCGCTGCTCGAGCCGACGCGCATCTATGTGAAGTCGATCCTGAAGGCGATCCGCAACACGCATGGCATCAAGGCGCTGGCTCATATCACCGGCGGCGGTTTTCCGGAAAACATTCCGCGCGTGCTGCCCAAGGATTTCTCCGCCGAGCTCGACCTCGAAGCGATCGACGTACCGCCTGTATTCTCGTGGCTCGCCAGGACCGGCGGCGTGGCGCCGCAAGAAATGATGCGCACCTTCAACTGCGGCATCGGCATGATCCTCGCCGTTGCTTCCGGCCAGGCGGCGCAGGTGGCAGCGGTGCTGCAGGAAGCCGGCGAGACGGTGACGCCGATCGGTCGCATCGTGCCGCGCCGCGACGCCGGCGTGATCTACCGGGGCTCGATCGAACTATGAGCAGGAAACGCACGGTCGTCCTGATCTCGGGCCGCGGCTCCAACATGACGGCGCTGATCGCGGCAGCCAGCGACCCGACCTATCCGACCGAGATCGTCGGCGTCATCTCGGATCGTGCGAACGCCGCGGGCCTCGGCCTCGCGCAATCGCGCGGCATCGCCACCAAGGTGATTCAGCGCGCCGACAATCCGAGCAAGGACGCACATGACGCTGCGATCGATGCCGCGCTATCCGGCTTCGGCGCCGAGATCGTGGCTCTGGCCGGCTATATGCGCATCCTCGGCCGCGGCCTGGTCGAAAAATGGCAGGGGCGCATGGTCAACATTCACCCTGCCCTTCTGCCTGCCTTCAAGGGGCTGGACACGCATGCGCGCGCCATCCGCGCGGGCGTGCGCATCCATGGCTGCTCCGTGCATTTCGTCACGCCCGAGATGGATGACGGCCCGATCATCGCCCAGGCCGCCGTGCCGGTGATGGTCGGCGACAACGAGGACACTTTAGCCGCGCGGGTGCTGAAGGTGGAGCACCGGCTCTATCCGCTGGCGCTGGGGCTGGTCGCCGAAGGCAAGGCGCGCATGGAAAAGGGCCACACCGTGCTTGCCCATTTCGCCGACGACGCCGACAACGCCACTTCAGTGGTGATGGCGCCCGACCCGCTGCGCGAGGAAACCGACCTCGAACAGCTGGCGCGCATCACGCCGTAAGGACTGCCATGGCGACGCCCAGACAACTCCTTGTGCTGCGCCATGCCAAGTCGAGCCGGGACGATCCCAAGCTCGCCGATTTCGACCGTCCGCTCGCCCCGCGCGGGCTGAAGACGGCACCGCTGATCGGCCGCGAGCTTTCGCGGCGCGGCTGGCTGCCGGATCTGGCGCTGGTCTCGCCGGCGCTGCGCACCCGCGATACCTGGCGGCTGGTCGCCGCCGAATTGCCGAAGCATGGGCCGGCGGAATTCGCCGAGGAGCTCTACGAGGCGGCGCCGGCCGCCATCCTGGCGTGCGTGCGGCAGGCGAAAGCCACCAGCCTGATCGTGATCGGTCACAATCCCGGCCTGCAGAATTTCGTGCTGCGGCTCGCCGGCACCGGATCGGACGAGGGCGTGTTCAAGAAAGTCGAAGCGAAGTTCCCGACGGCGGCACTGGCCCGGTTCACGGTGAAGGAGGATTGGGCGAACCTCGATTTCGGCGGAGCGCGACTGACGCATTTCGTCAGGCCGAAGGATTTGGAATAGAGCGCCTCTGTGCGCAGCCGGGCCTATAGCCACGACACAAGCCGGCCCTGCGGATAGCCGGCTGCATAAACGCAGAGCGGCGGGACAAGCCCGCCGCTTTGAGGTCTATCGACGATCGACCGCTTAGTGGTTGCCGAACAGATCGCGGTCGGCGCCCTGGGTAACCGGCTTCTGAACATTCGCGACCGACTTCTTGACCGAAGCGGTGTACGAGGTGTCGACCGAGGCGGCCGGCTGGTTGGCGTTGGCCGAACCGTAGTTGTCGGAGCCGGCGAAAGCGGCACCGGTGGCAACGAGAAGGGCGGCGGCGGTAAGAGCGATCTTGGTCATTTCAGTTACTCCGAAATTGAGGGGGGATGTTGGCAAGGTTGCCCTGACAGGCCGGTTAGTGGTTGCCGAACAGGTCGCGGTCGCTGCCCTGGGTGACGGGCTTCTGGACATTCGCATCAGACTTCTTGACCGAAGCGGTGTACGAGGTGTCGACCGAAGCAGCCGGCTGTTTGGCGTTGGCCGAACCGTAGTTGTCGGAGCCGGCGAAAGCGGCACCAGTGGCAACGAGAAGGGCAGCGGCGGTAAGAGCGATCTTGGTCATTTCAGTTACTCCAGATTTGAGAGTTGTGGTTCTGATCGGTTCGGGACGGAGGCCTAGCGGCCCCAAATGCCCTGGCCGGATTCCGGCTGGTTCTGATCGGGCGTGATCCTGAGATCGCGCTGCTCGAATTTGCGGATCGAACCGGTGATGCTGCGGTCGATGTTGTCGCCCGACCGCGGCGCAACCGACTGGGTGACGGCCGGCTGGTTGACGTTGTCGGAACCGTAATGGTCGCTGCCGGCGAAGGCGCTGCCCGTGGCAACGAGAAGGACCGCGGCGGTAAGAGCAATCTTGTTCATTTTAGGTACTCCAGATTTTCAAAATCCTGTCCGTCAAGTGGCGTGCCGTAATGGAAATTCGCGTCGCTCGGACCACCCCGAGATGGGTCGGTCCTGTTGCCATTTCCAATCACGAAGATGTGCAAATCGAACCGTTCGGTTCGACCTTGAAATCGCGTGAACAGCGCGGCTGCCACATTCTTTTGTTTGAATATCAACTACTTGCAGTATTAGCGGACGAGGTCTCACGGTCTGGACAGCGAGCCAGCGTTCACCTGAGTTACACGAACCGTCAACATAAATTGAACCGAACCGTTCGGTTTTATCCATCACGCGAGCGAATTGGGCCTCCAGGCCGACCGACGGAACCGATTTCAGCCGGCGTTTGCCTTGTCGGCGGATCGAGACTATCGATTGCTTTCAAACTTTCCGTTCGGACCGCCCGCCGCGCTTGCGAAAGCCCGGCGCCACCCGGATGGAGGCATTTGCCGAACAGCGATGGACGATGCGGCTCCTGCTTGTCGAAGACAATCGCGAACTGGCCGATTGGCTGAGCAAGACGCTGCGCCAGGCGAGCTACGTCGTCGACGTCGTGCATGACGGCGAAGACGTCGAGCATGCGCTGGCGGCCGGCGACCATGCGCTGATCATCCTCGACCTCGCCCTGCCGCGCATGGGCGGGATGGAGGTGCTGAAGCGGCTGAGGGCCCGCGGCAACCCGGTGCCGGTCATCGTGCTCACCGCCAATGCCAGTCTCGACGGCCGGGTGAAGGGCCTCAACGAGGGCGCCGACGACTATCTGGCAAAACCCTTCCAGATCGAGGAACTGGAAGCGCGCATCCGCGTGCAGCTGCGCCGCGCCAACGACCGGACAGCGCCCGTCATCTCCTGCGGCGACCTCGTCTTCGACACCAACACCAGGCTGTTCTCGCTCGGCGGCGCGGCGCTTTCGCTGACGCCGCGCGAACATGCGGTGCTGGAACAGCTGGTGGTCAAGGCGGGGCGCACGGTGAGCAAGGCGGCACTCTCGGCGGCGATCTACGACTTCGACACCGACGCCGATCCCAGCGCCATCGAGATCTACGTGCATCGGCTGCGCAAGAAGCTGGAAGGCTCGCGCGTGCAGATCGCCACCTTGCGCGGCCTGGGCTATCTGCTCCGTCATGAAGATTAGGGGCCATGAAGATTAGCAGCCTCCGCCTGCAATTGCTGGCATGGGTGGTGCTGCCGCTTGCCGCGCTGGTGACGGTCAATCTGTGGACCAGCCAGCGCAACGCGCTGGCGACGGCGGATCTGGTCACCGACCGGATGCTGGTCGGCTCGGCGCGCGCGATCGCCGAGCGGGTGGCGATGGCCGAAGGCGTGCTCGACGCCACCATTCCGCCGGCGGCGATCGAGATGTTCGACACCGGCGACCGCGACAGCGTCTACTACCGGGTCGAGACCGCCAACGGCCGGCTGCTGACCGGATATCCCGACCTCCCCCAGGCGCCGCAGAGCGGCAGCATCGAGGCTTCCTATCGCGATCGCCGGCTGCGTCTGACAACGCTCAGCCATGCCGTGATCGGCGCCGGCACGGATTCGCCGATCAGGGTCACGGTGGGCGTCACGCTCGCCGGCCATGACGCGATGGTGCAGCGGCTGTGGTTCAGCGCCTTTGCCCAGCAGCTGGCGCTGGTGGCGATCGCCGGCCTCTTCGTGCTGCTCGGCCTGCGCCGCGGGCTGGCGCCGCTGATGCGCCTGCGCGATACGGTGCGCTCGCCGGATCGCACCGATCTCGACCCGGTCGAGGTGCCGGGCGCGCAAAGCGAGATCCGGCCGCTGATCGACGCGCTCAACGCCTATATGGAGCGCGTGCGGGCGCAGATGGCGGCGCAGCGCCGCTTCATCGCCAATGCCGCGCACCAGCTGCGCACGCCGCTGGCGCTCATGTCGACACAGGCGAGCTATGTGCTGCGCGAAAGCGCCGCCGACCGGCGCGAGGAGGCGCTGGTGGCCCTGCAGGCAGGCTCCGGCCGGCTGGCGCGGCTGGCCGAACAGCTGCTCACGCTGTCGCGCGCCGAGCCGGGCAGCCGCCGGCCGCGCGCCGACCGCATCGACCTCACCGAAGCCGCCCGCGAGGTGCTGGAAACACATGCGCCGAAGGCCGTCGAGCGCAACATCGATCTTGGGCTCGAGGAAGCCGGACCTGTTCCCGTCATCGGCGACGGCACCATGCTGCGCGAGATGATCGTCAACCTGGTCGACAACGCGCTGCGCTACACGCCAGCTGGCGGCACGGTGACCGTCAAGCTGGCCGCGATCGGTCGCGAGGGCGTGATGACGGTCACCGACACCGGTCCCGGCATTCCGGCCGAAGAGCGCGAGCAGGTCTTCGAGCGCTTCTATCGTATTGCCGGTGCTGCCGAGGAAGGCAGCGGGCTCGGACTCGCGATCGTACGCGAGGTGGTCGAGAATGCCGGCGGCAGCGTTGCGCTTGGCGAGGCCGCCGGCAGCGGGCTCAGGGTCGAGGTCCGGCTGCCGCTCGCCGCACCCCAGGACAGGCCGAGTGGAGCGGTCAGGTCCCCTGCTCGTTGAACGGCGCCGGGCGCCATTTGACGACGTAGTTCTCGAAGCGGGTGATGATGAACTCCACCACCAGCGCCATCACCGCCAGGATAATCATGGCGGCGAAGACGCCATTGGCGTTGAACGCGCCCTGGGCGGTCGAGATCAGCAAGCCCATGCCCTGCTTGGCGCCGAGGAACTCGCCGACCACGGCGCCGACCAGCGCGAAGCCAAAGCTGACATGCAGGCTCGCCAGGATCCAACTCATGGCCGATGGAATGATGACTGTGGTGGTGATCTGGTAGGGCGAGGCGCCGAGGATCTGAGCGTTGGCGATCATCGCCCTGTCGGCCTCGCGCACGCCCTGGAAGGCGTTGGCGAAGACCACGAAGAACACCATGACGACGGCCAGCGCCACCTTGGAGGCCATGCCGAGGCCGAGCGCTATGATGAAGACCGAGCCCAGCACGACGCGCGGCACCGAGTTGGCGATCTTGATGTAGATCGAGAAGACATCCGCCAGGAGCTTGTTGCGGCCAAGGATGATGCCGGCGGCGATGCCGCCGACGGCGCCGATGGCGAAGCCGAGAAAGGTTTCCTCGAGCGTCACATAGATCTGCAGCCAGAGCGGCCCCTGCGAGGTGCCCTCGGTGACCCAGGACCAGATCTGCTCCCAGATGCCGGAGGGGCTTGAGAAGAAGAACGGATCGATGACGCCGTGATCGGCGCCAAGCTCCCAAAGAGCGAGGAAGACGATCAGGATGGCGAGCCGCAGGCCGATAACCAGGGCATGGCGGCGGCGCAGCCGCGCCCTCGCCCGGGCTTCCGCGGCGACGATCGAGGTCGCGCGGGCGGCTTGGTGAGAGGCTGGAGAGATGGCGGTCATGGCAAGTCTCCTTTCAATGGCCGGTCTGCAGGCCGCGGCTCTGGCCGAGCTGCACTTCCTCGCGCAGGTCGTTCCAGATCACCTTGGCGATCTCGATGAATTTCTGATCGTAGCGGATGTCGGCCATGACACGCGGGCGCGGCAGGTCGATGCGGTAGACACTCTTCACCGTGCCCGGCCCGGCGGTGAGCACATAGACCTTGTCGGCCAGCGCCACCGCCTCCTCGAGATCGTGAGTGACGAAGACGACGGAGGATTTGAGCTCCGACCAGAGGCCGAGCAGCTCGTCCTGCATGGCGGTGCGGGTCTGCATGTCGAGCGCGCTGAACGGCTCGTCCATCAGCAGAATCTTCGGCTGGTTGATGAAGGTTTGCGCTAGCGCGACCCGCTTGCGCATGCCGCCAGAGAGCTGGTGCGGATAGTGTTTCTCGAAACGCGCAAGGCCGACGCGGGCGATCCAGTCGCGCGCCCGGTCATAGGCTTGCGCCTTCGGCGTGCCGCGATAGAGCGGGCCGGCGGCGACATTGTCGATGACGCTGCGCCACGGAAACAGCGCGTCCGCCTGGAAGACGAAACCGATGTCGCGGCTGATCTCGGTTACGGGATTGCCCATGACGCGGACATTGCCGGTCGTCGGCCTGAGCAGCCCGGTGACGAGGTTGAGCGTCGTCGATTTGCCGCAGCCGGTCGGGCCGACGACGCAGGCGAACTCGCCGCGCGCCACCGTCATGGTGAAATCGCGGATGGCCGTCATCATGTGGCCGTCGGGGGTGACGAAGCGCAGCGTCACATCGTCGATGGCGATCGCGGCATCGGCCGGCGGCGCGGCCGGAGACAATTTCTCGGCCGCCATGGTTTGCAACTGCATGGCACACTCCTGTAGCGATGGTGCGAGGATGGCTGGGGGCTCGAGCCCATGGGCCCGCCGCGCCTCGGTATCCGGAAAGGCGCCGCTGCCGAATTGATTCAGGCAAGCGGCGCGACTTGTTGTTCTTCAACGACCGAGCCGGCAGGCCCGGCTCCCTGTCGGCGCTACTTGGCGGCGTCGACGAATGCCGTGGTGTAGGTCTTCGAAAGATCGATCTGCTTGCCCTGCAGGCTCTTCGAGAAGGTCGACAGCACCTTCAGCACCGTCTCCGGGCCATCGGCGGGCATGCGGCCGTCAGGCGTGAACATCGCCTTGCCGCCGGCCAACCCTTGCACATAGAGGTCCTTGTTGCCGGCGTAATAATCCTTCGGCATCTGGTCCGCGATCTCTTCGGCCGAATGGCTGGCAATATACTTCATCGTCTTGACGAAAGCGTTGGCGAGCTTCTGCGCCTCGTCCTTATGGCTCTCGATCCAGGCGGACTGGACATAGAAGGATGCCGCCGGATAGTCGCCGCCCAGCGCTTCCCTGGTCTTTTCGGGCGTGCGCATATCGACCAACACCTTGGCCTCGCCGGTCTGAAGCAGCTTGGCGATGGTCGGCTCGGTGGTCATGCCGGCCTGGATCTGGTCCTGCTTGACGGCGGCGATGAAAGTGTTGCCGGCGCCCACCGGCAGCAGCGTGTAGTCGCCCGGCTTTAGGCCGTTGCGCACGGCGAGATACTGCGTCAGGAAATCGGTCGAGGAGCCAAGACCGGTGACGCCGAGCGTGGCGCCCTTGAAGTCGGCCGGCGACTTGATTTCCGGATGCTTGGCCGAAACCAGCTCGACCTCGCCCGGCGCCTGGCTGAACTGGACGATCGACTGGATGTATTTGCCCTTCGACTGCAAGTCGACGGTGTGATCATAGAAGCCGACGACGCCCTGCACGGCACCGGCCAGCAACTCATTCTCGGCCTCGACGCCGGCGCGGGAGTTGACCAGCTCGACATCGAGCCCCTCATCCTTGAAGTAGCCGAGCTGCTGGGTGAGCACGGCCGGCAGGTAGATCTGCTTTTCCATGCCGCCGACGATGATGGTGATCTTGTCGGCAGCCGATGCCGCCGTGGCGCCCGCGGCGACGATGGCAAACGAAAGCGCCGCCGAACGCAAGACGCACTTCGAGATGAAACCGGTCACGTAACTTCCTCCACCTGGGCGGCGTGCCACCAGGCCACGCCGCATTTCCTCCTTGCCGGCCCGCTCCCGGACCGATCCCGCGGCGAACGCCGCAAAACTGTCATGGCATGCCCAAGCTTTCAGCTGGCTTTCAGTCATTTTAGCGGCCGAAAGAGCGAATTCCGCAGCTATGGCTGGTCACGAAGCGGCGAAGCCAAGCACATCGCGCATGCCGTATTCGCCTGGACACTGTCCGGCCACCCAGAGTGCCGCCGCGATGGCGCCGCGAGCAAACATCGAGCGGTCGCCAGCCGAGTGCGAGAGCGTCAGCGCCTCGCCCTCGGCGAGGAAGCTGACGGAATGCTCGCCGATGATGCTGCCGCCGCGCAGCACGGCGAAGCCGATCTTGCCGGCAGGGCGTGTGCCGACAATCCCGTTTCGAGCGCGCCGCGCCACTTCGTCCAGCCCGACGCCGCGTCCGCGCGCCGCCGCCTCGCCCAACATCAGCGCCGTTCCGGACGGCGCATCGACCTTGAAACGGTGGTGCGCTTCCAGGACATTGATGTCGCAATCGTCAGGCCCAAGCGCCCGCGCCGCCTGCTCCACCAGCCCGATCAGCATGTTGAGACCCAGCGAGTAGCTGCCGGAGCGCACGATCGCGATCGTCTTCGCCGCGTCGGCGATCGTCTCCAGCTCGGAACCATCGAAGCCGGTGGAGCCGATCACCAGCGCCGGACCGCCGCGCGCCGCGCATGCCTTTGCCAGTTCGACTGACGCCGCCGGCGTGGTGAAGTCGATGACGACGTCGGCAAGCGCCAGCGCCTCGTCGCGCGCGACCAGCCCCTCGCCCGTGCTGCCCGGTCGATGGAAGCGGGCGACAAGCACCAGCCGCGGATCCGCCTGCACCACCTCCGTCATCTCCCGGCCCATGCGGCCGAGCGCGCCGGCGATGGCTATTTTCAATGGTTGTCGCGGCAAGGGACACCTCGCCCGTCGCTTCGCTCCTTGCTCCGCGCCAGGGTGACGAAGCAACGGGCTTTTTCGGCTAATCTCCTGGGCATGTGACCTGCCGAGCTCGCGCCACAGACCATCACAGTGCGCGCAGCCAGACCTTGTTGTCGTGGAGGGCAGCACCGCCATAGGGCGCCGGGGCGTCGGCACCGGTCAGCACGTTGATGCCTTCGCCGCGCTCATGCGCACTGTTCGGCCAGATGCCTTCCGCAATCACCACGCCGCGCTTCACGCCGTCGAAGAACCTGGCATGCAGCACCACGTCGCCGCGCCGGTTGCCGATCTCAACGCGGCCGCCGTCCTCGATGCCAAGCGCCGCGGCATCTTCCGGGTGCAGCAAAAGCTCCGGCCTGCCTTCCTTGGCTTTCGACACCGGCGTCTCGGCAAAACTGGAATTGAGGAAGTTGCGCGCCGGCGAAGTTGCCAGCCGGAACGGATGCTCTTCGTCCGCGACCTCGATCAGCTCGACATGGTCGGGGAATTCCGGCAGCCGCTCGACCGGTCCGAACAAGCCCATGCTCTTCGGCGGCCGGTTGGGCGCCGACTGCCCGGTCCAATTGGGCCGGAAGTGGAATTTCTTGTCGGCATGGCCGAAGCCGTTGATGAAATGCGCGTCGTCGAAATCGGGTTGCAGGTCGACCCACTTCTGTTCCTTCAGGCTGTCGAAGCTGCCTAGCCCGCGCTTGCCGAGGATGATGTCGATATGTTCCTTCTCGGTCAGGCCAAAGCCCGGCCGGTCGCCAACGCCCAGCCGTTTGCCGAGTTCTTCATTGACGTAGTGGTTGGTGCGCGGCCCCTCCGGCGGTTCGATCAGCTTGGGGCCGAGCGTGATGTGCTGGTTGCCGCCACCCTTGTAGATGTCGTCATGTTCCAGAAACATCGTCGCCGGCAGCACGACGTCGGCGAGCTTGGCCGTATCGGTCATGAACTGCTCGTGCACGCAGGTGAACAGGTCCTCCCGCAGGAAACCTTTTCTGACCAGCCGCTGCTCGGGCGCGACATTGGCGGGATTGGTGTTCTGGATCAGCATCGCCGTCACCGGCGGGCCGCCGTAAAGCGCATCCTCGGCACCGGTCAGCACCGGGCCGATGCGCGAATGGTCGAGATAGCGCACCTTCGGGTCGCGCATCGCGGTGCCTTCGAGCACATCCTGGTTCAGCTTGAAGATGCCGGAATTGGAGTGAAAGGCGCCGCCGCCCTCATATTGCCAGGCGCCGGTAACCGCAGCGATGCATGAGGCTGCATGCATGTTGACCGAGCCGTTGCGCTGGCGCGCAAAACCGTAGCCGAGGCGAAAGTAGGTCTTCTTCGTTGTGCCGACCAGATGCGCGAAGGTCTCGATCTCGGTGACTGTCAGACCCGTCACTGCCGCTGCCCATTCGGGCGTGCGCGTCCTCAGATGTTCTTCCAGCCCGCGCGGATCGTCGGTGTATTTTTCCAGATAGGCGCGGTCGGCCATGCCGTCGCGGAACAAGACATGCATGACCGCGCAAGCCAGCGCGCCGTCGGTGCCGGGTTTGAGCACCAGGCCGAGATCGGCCTGCTTCATGGTGGCGTTGTCGTAGATGTCAATAACGACGATCTTCGCGCCGCGCTCTTTTCGCGCCTTGGTTGCATGGGTCATGACATTGACCTGGGTGACCACGGCATTGGTGCCCCAGATCACCACGCAGTCGGCCTTCGCCATCTCACGCGGATCGGGGCCGCGCAGAGCGCCCGCCCCCATCATCCAGCCGGTCCAGGCGAGATTCGTGCAGATCGAGCCGAAGAAGCCCGAATATCTCTTCGCGTGCCGCAGCCGCTCGATACCGTCGCGCTGTACCAATCCCATCGTGCCGGCGTAAAAATAGGGCCAGACCGTCTCCGAGCCGTATTTCTCTTCGGCCGCGATGAACTTCTCCGCGACGAGGTCAAGCGCCGCTTCCCAGCTGGCTTCCTTCCAGGCACCCTCACCCTTTGCGCCCGCGCGCACCAGCGGCTTCAGCAGCCGGTCGGGGTGATGGACGCGGTCCGCATATCGCGCGACCTTGGCGCAAACGACTCCTGCCGTGTAGCTGTTCGCTTTCGCGCCATGGACGCGGCCGATGCGGTTATTGTCGAGCAGTTCCACCTCGAGCGCGCAGGTGGAAGGACAGTCATGCGGACAGGCCGAATGGCCGATCCCGAGCTTGGCGTGCTGGTTCATGCGAGGGTGTGTAGCGGGTTTTGCGGGAGAGGTGTAGGGCCAGATGGGCTCCTCCTTCTCCCCTTGTGGGAGAAGGTGGCCGAGCGAAGCTCGGTCGGATGAGGGGTGTTGGAAGGATCGCTACGACAAAGAAATGGGCGATCGAAGCAGCCTGTTCTTCGGCGCCTCACTCCGTCCAACACCCCTCATCCGTCTCGGCGCTTCGCGCCGATCCACCTTCTCCCACAAGGGGAGAAGGGGAAGCCGCCCTACTCCGCGATCCCCTCCTCATATTCCGCCGACATCGTCAGCCACTTGTCCTCGTTGAGGGCAAGTGTGTGGGCAAGTTGCAAGCGTTCCTTGGCCAGTCGCGTCGCTGTGGACGGGTCCTTCTCGTAGATCGCCGGGTTGGCGAGCTCGTCCTCGATCAGGTCGATGCGCTTGCGGATGCGGTCCATCAGCGCCTCGGTGGCGCGGATCTCCTTGGCTAGAGGCTCGAGCGCCGAGCGCCGGGCGGCGGCCTCGCGGCGACGGTCGGCCTTGGATGCCTTGTCCGCCTCCTTCTGCTCGCGACGATTTGAGGAAACGCCGGTGACCAGCGTTTTATAATCCTCCAGGTCGCCGTCATAAGGATTGACCGCGCCGTCCTTGACCAGCCACAGCCGGTCCGCCGTCGCCTCCAGAAGATGCCGGTCGTGCGAGATGAGGATCACCGCGCCAGGGAAATCGTTGAGCGCATGGATCAGTGACTCGCGGCTGTCGATGTCGAGGTGGTTGGTGGGCTCGTCGAGGATGAACAGGTCCGGCCCCTCGAAGGCCGAGAGCCCCATCAAGAGCCTCGCTTTCTCGCCACCGGACAGATCTTTCGCCGCGGTGTTCATCTTCTCGGTCGACAGCCCGAACTGCGCGACGCGGGCGCGCACCTTGGCTTCCGGCGCATCCGGCATCAGCCGGCGCACATGCTCATAGGCGCTTTCCTCGGGACGCAGATCGTCGAGCTGGTGCTGCGCGAAGATCGCCACCTTCAGGCCCGGCGCCACCGTCATCGTGCCGGTCTCGGCTTTGAGGCGGCCGGCTAGCATCTTGGCGAACGTCGATTTGCCGTTGCCGTTGGCTCCGAGCAGCGCGATGCGATCGTCGGCATCGATGCGCAGCGTCATCTTCTTCAGCACCGGATTGCCCTCGGTGTAGCCGACATTGACGCCGTTGAGCGCCACGATCGGCGAGGCCACCGTCTTCACCGGCTCGGGGAAGGAGAACGGCCGCACCGTGTCGTTCACCACCGCGGCGATCGGCTTCATCTTCTCCAGCGCCTTCAGCCGCGATTGCGCCTGCCTGGCCTTCGAGGCCTTGGCGCGAAAACGCTCGACGAAGGATTCCATATGCTTGCGCTGCGCTTCCTGCTTGACGCGGCTCTTTTCCTGCAGCTCGCGCTGCTCGGTGAGCTGGCGCTCGAACTGGTCGTAGCCGCCGCGCCAGAAGGTCAGCTTCTTCTGGTCGAGATGGACGATCGAATTGACCGCGCGGTTGAGCAGGTCGCGATCGTGCGAGATGAGCAAAACCGTGTGCGGATACTTTGCGACATAGTTCTCGAGCCAGAGCGTGCCTTCGAGGTCGAGATAGTTGGTCGGCTCGTCGAGCAACAGAAGATCGGGTTCGGAGAACAGCACGGCGGCCAAGGCCACGCGCATGCGCCAGCCGCCGGAGAAGGACGAAGCCGGGCGCTTCTGCGCCGCATCGTCGAAGCCGAGGCCGGCAAGGATGGTGGCGGCGCGGGATTCGGCCGAATGCGCATCGATGTCGGCGAGCCGTGTGTGGATTTCCGCGATGCGGTGCGGATCGGTCGCGGTCTTCTCCTCTTCCAGCAAGGCCTGCCGCTCGACATCGGCTTTCAGCACGATGTCGATCAGCGGCTCCTCGGTGCCCGGCGCTTCCTGTGCGACCTGGCCGATGCGGGTGTTTTTCGGCAGGCTGATCGAGCCGGTCTCGGAGGGGAAATCGCCGGTGACTGCCTTGAACAGTGTCGTCTTGCCGGTGCCATTGCGGCCGACGAGACCGGCCTTGGTGCCGGCCGGCAGGGTCAGCGAGGCATGATCGAGAAGCAGGCGCCCCGCCATGCGCAGCGAGAGATCGTTGATGATAAGCATGGGCGGGCTTTTGCACCGGACGTCGGCGCTTCGCAAGAGCCAAGCCTGGAGGACGGCTCGCCGTGTTCCGGGCGCCGGTCCCGAGCCCAATCAGGGAACCAGTTGCCGGCCGAAGCGTTCTGAGCCCCGTGATCCGCTATTTCGCCCTCGCGTTCATCTTCTTCCAGGTCGCCACGACCGCCGCGCTGGCGACGCAGGTGGTGCTGTTTGAGGGCGAGACGGCTGCAGTGCTCCCCTTAACCGACCCGGCAAGCGCGGCGCCGACGCTGCCAATCTCCGCCCAAGTGGGGGAGATGACCGGCAGGCCAGAGGCGGACGCGACGAAACACCTGCTGATCCAAATTTATCCTGGAAAACAATCCCAGACGTCGCCTACGCAATGACCGATAGGCCGGCGGCGCAGCGCCGCTCTGGGCTGCCGCGCGTCGAAAGCTTTTGGCCCAGGCCTGATGCTTTCCGAAAATTGACTTCAGTTTTGTCGTGACCCTGCGAATTTGGAATTGCGCTGTGAGTGGCGCGTAAGCGCCAAGAACGATCAAGAAGAGCAACAACAATAACTTGGCTTGTTTAGGAGCTCACGATGGACGGGGCGGCAAACGATCTGCGCATGCTGAGATATGTGGCGGAGATCACGCGCAGGCTGGCGAAGATGCTTTCAAGCACGCGCTATCAAATGCTTGTCTATTTTCTGGAAATGACCGCCGTCGAGGCGGACAGCCTCGCAGCCGAACAGGATCGAGGCACCGGGGCGGGCAAGCTGCCGCGCAATTGAAGGCGGCCCGAGCGGGTCCGGCTTTGACAGGTGCTGACGCTGAATACCGCCCCTCCCGCGATTCCGGAAAACCGCTGCGCGGTTATCCCGGAACCGCCTTGATCATGCGCCTTTTCAGCCGCCGATGATGCCGTCCAGGACCGCGAGGCATCTCAGCCGTCGCGCAGCGACGACCGGCCGGTCATCATGCTCGACGATGGCGCGCTCGAAATTGTCGAGCGCGTCGAGCGCGGTACGCAGATCGATGGCCGGGAGGTCCAATGAAAACAGGACGCGCCGCGCCTTGACCCCGTCGCCGGCATCGGCGGAACACACTGGATGGCCACCCTGCGACGCAGCGCGTCGAGCGCGGCAAAGCAGTCGGCCGACGGCGTGGCGCCGTCCGTTGCGGGCAGCATGACCTTCGGTTCAGGCCTTGGCTTTGCGCTTGCCCCTGCCGGAATCCGCGGCCGGCTTGCGGCCCAGGCCGGAAGACTTGGCGAGCGCCGAGCGAGTGGCCGAATAACTGGGCGCTACCATGGGATAGTCCGCCGGCAGGCCCCATTTCGCGCGATATTCGTCCGGCGTCAGCCCATGGTCGGTCGACAGGTGCCGCTTCAGCGACTTGAACTTCTTGCCGTCCTCGAGGCAGACGATGTAGTCGGGGAATACCGAACGCTTCGGATTGACGGCCGGCGTCTGCGGCGCGCTTTCCTTCACCGGGGCGCCCCCGGCGAGCTTGCGCACCGAAGCGCTGACGCTGGCGATCAGATCAGGCAAGCCGGATGCCGGAAGCGGGTTGTTGCCCACATAGGCCGAAACAATGTCGGCGGTCAGCTCGATTGCAGTCTTGTCGTCGATATTGGACAATTTTTTCACCTTCTGCTGGCTCTCAAATGACCAGCTGTTTTTAAGACTTTAGTCTAGGTATCTTATTGGACCTGTCCCCCAACGGGCGTCCAGAGTCAGTAAACGTACGAGGCTCAATACCGAAGGTATGTTTTCACCGCGGGCCGCGACCGCGCAAGTTAGGAATTCTAATACCTACAACAAACACTTTACAGCACCGAAGCTCTGCACGGGCGAGTAAATGACGCAACAGCACTTCAATTTCTACGAGTAATTCCTGCAAAAATTGGAATTCTGGACGGAAAGCCAATAATTGCGAGCAGCGCTAGCTCTCCGATCATCGATCATGCCCGATTCGTTAGGGCAAGTCGCTTATTTCGCGGCAGCGCCGCGCCGGAGATCGGTCGGGCCGTCGGCCAGAATCTCCAGCACGCGTTTCCAGCGGGCGCAGCGGCCGAAATCCTTCTGCTCGATGGCCTTCTCAGCCTTCATGGCGGCATAGAGCTGCGCCTCGGCGCCGAATTCCTTGACCAGCCAATGCGCCTCCTGTCTGGCCCGGCGTTCGTCGTCGTCAAGCCCGCTCCCTGGCATCTTTCCTGGTACGATCCCTGGCATGGTCTTCAGCCCTCCGGACGTTCGATGCCGACAGCAATGCAACTGCCGATGACAAGGACGGCGCCAGCCATGGCCGTCATCGACAGGCTTTCGCCCGACAGCGCCAGCAGAAGCGTGGAAGCGATCGGCGTGAGATACGCCACGACCGCGAGCCGCCCATCCTGATCGAGGCCGAGCGCGCGCGACCAGAAATAATAGCCGAGCCCCATCGGCCCGGCGCCGAGATAGAGTCCGAGCAGCAGGTCCAAACCGCCCAGGGCGGCGACGCCGTCATGCAGACACCATGCGAAGGTCAGCGCCACGCCGATCAGCGCCGAAGGCAGCAGAAGCCGATCCGGCGGCACGGCAAGGCGGCCGACGGCAAGCGAGTAGAAGGCCATGCAAAGTGCCGAGCCGAAGGCGGCGCAATACCCGGCGGGGCTGCCCGCGAACCAGGCACGCGCGTCTCCGCCGGAGATCACCAGCGCGACGCCGGCGAAGCCAAGCGCGGCGGTCAGTCCAAGCAGCATTGGCCGTCTCGGACGGCCGAGCACGATGACCGCGGCGGCGACCATCAGCGGCCAGGTGTAGGCAACGAGATTGGCCTCGATGACCGGCATCGAGGCGAAGGCGATGTATTGCAGCACCATGGTGCCGACCAGGCCGATGAAGCCGACTGCGCAGGCGAGCACGGTACGCCCCTTCTCCCCTTGTGGGAGAAACTGGATCGGCCCGGAGCGCCGAGACGGGTGAGGGATGTTGGAAGAAACTCCTGCGTCGGCGATCCGTCCGGCCCCCTTGATACGACCTCGCTTGGCGAGGCCACTGCCGGGGGGCCAGCCACGGGTCTCGCCCCCTCCTTCGGACTTCACAAGGGGACAAGGGAAGAGCCTGATCAGCGCAAAGACCAGCGCGGCGCCTGAGAACTGCAGGAACTGCACCTCCGATACCGGGTGATTGGCAAGGAGCGTCTTGCCGACCAAAGCGTTGGTCGCCCAGAGCGCCACGGCGCCGAGGGCAAAGGCCAGCGCCAGCGGGGGAGCAGCGCTGGAATGGTCCTTCCGCCTTTCGGCGGTGACCGGGTCAAGGCTCAGCGATGCTGAAGGCGGCTGGCGACCGGCCGGATCGTCAGCCACTACCACGATTCCCTAGCTCCGCCGGAGACCGGATCGACAGCCGGCTTCGGCACGGGATGTTCTTCGGCATGACGGCGATAGGCCGGCAGCTGGTTCGTCCAGACGTCCTCGGCCAGTTCGTTCACCCAGCCGCGGTCCTGGTCGTTGTCGGCGGCGAGGTAGAACATGCGGTTGTCGTCGACATAGGGCTTCGCCACCGAACGCTGGTTGAGCACCAGGGTGACGCGCGAGCCGAGCTGGATCGGCGCGGTGCGATGGAGCACGCCGAGGAACTGGCCGAGCGTGGCGTAATTCATCTTGTGGTCGATGCGCATGACCCTGTTGCGCGGCAGGTCGCTGCCGGATTCGAGGATGGCACGCCCCGTCTCGGAATCGTCGCAATAGATTTCAAGATGGCCGCCGATCAGAGGATCGCTGATCGAGAGCGGAATGAGTTCCGTCACCGGAACGCCATCGCAGTGCCAGTCGACGGCGCCGTCCTTGGGGTTCATGAAGGTGACGGTCGAGCCGACGATAGACAGCGGATAGGGTTCGAGCTTGGTGCCCATCATGTCGGACAGCCGTTCCAGCCGCAGCTTGTCGTTGAGCAGTTCCTTGATCTCGGGAATGTAGCGGTCGGCGCCGGTGATGAAGGTGAGGTCGAGATGCTTGTGCACGGCGTGGCTGGCCTTGAGCTTGAGCGCCGCCTCCTCGATCGCGGCGAGCAGTTGCGGGTCGTAGCCGTGAAGATACTGGGCGACGCCGAAGCTCGACACTTTCCACGCCGTATCATGACCGATGATGGCTTCACGGCTCATCGCATAGCGCAGTTCGGGGATTGTATGGGCGTTCATTCTACTTCTCCAAGGTCGGGGCAACACTTGGTAAACAGTCGATTGAGCACCCTCCCCTGTAAATTTAGGAATGCTGGTGCTACTTTAAGCATAGCTAAAGGTCGAACCCCGTGCGTCTGCTCAGCCAGGTCAACTTAAACTCGCTGAAAATCGTGGAGAGCGCCGCCAGGCACCGCAACTTCACGCGCGCGGGCGAAGAGCAGTTCATCACCGCCTCCGCCGTCAGCCAGCGGGTGAAGAGCCTGGAGGACCAGCTGCGCTTCAAGATCTTCCAGCGCGGCGGCAACGCGGTGTCGCTGACGCCGGAAGGCGAGACCTACGTGGCGCGCGTGCGCGAGGCGCTGGAGCGGATCGTGGCTGCCAGCATGGAGGCGACCGGCCAATCCCAGGCGCATGTGCTGAAGATCTGCGTCTTGCCGACCTTCGCGGCGCGCTGGCTGTTTCCGCGGCTTTCCACCTTCCAGCGGCAGTATCCGGATATCGAGATGCGGGTCTCGACTTCCTATGCCACGCATGAATTGGCGACCTCCGAATACGATCTCGAGATCCGCTACGGCGATGGCAATTTCCCCGGCCTCAACTCCGCGCTGCTGTTCAAGGAGGACCTGACGCCGGTGTGCAGCCGCAAGCTGTTCCGCGAGGTGCTGGGCGACAAGCCGCTGTCCAAGGTGACGCCGGAGGACCTCAGGCAATTCACCCTGCTCCACTCCGACACCTGCACCCAGAACTGGCAGTCGTGGCTGGCTTTTGCCGGCGCGAGTTTCGTGCTTGGCGAGACCAAGAGCATCTATTTCGATTCCTGCATGATGTCCTACGAGGCGGCCAATGCCGGCATGGGCTTTGCGGTTGCCAACCGCGCCTATATGGCAAGCGACATCCGAGCCGAGCGGCTGGTGGCCCCCTTCGCGGTCCACCATCCCAACACCGCCGGCTGGTATTTCGTCAGCCCCATCAAGGCGCTCGGCGCCCGCAAGGTGGAGCTGTTCAAGCAGTGGATCACGGCCGAAGCGGCGCTGACGCAGCGCCAGCTGGACCTGGAGATCGCCAACGTGCCGCTGGCGCGCGCCGCGATGGCGTGACGCGCGACGCAAACACACCCCTGAGATTCTCCGATCTTTGAAGGCCTGTAGCCGGCTAGCGCGATCGCCCCATGACGCGGCGGAGAGACTCAGCTATCTTTGATCCTGCGGCGGGCCTGATTTTCCCGCTTGGCCGGCGCTTTCCAGCTTCCTCCCAAGCAGCGCCGGCCTTCTTCTGCGGCGGCGCCGCTTCGCCTCCCGACAACACCGTCCGCTTTCATTGCTTCGGTGGCGTGCCGGGCTGGTCGCCGCCGGTGGTCGATTGCGGCACCGGGTTCTTGTCGACCTGCGGGTTTTTGTCGACAGTGTCGCTCGGCGCCTTGGTGGGCTGCACGCTGTTGTCGCAGGCGGCGAGCGCGAGCCCTGCCGCGAGTGCCAGCAGCACAGGAAGTTTCATCATGACGACCTCCTCTCGTTCGCCCCTTTCTTCGAAGCAAACGAGGCGGCGGCGGTTTGGTTGCGCCGTCCGGCGGGAACCAACGCGGCTGTCTCCGGTTGAACCTCGATAACTCACGAGGAGATGTCATGATCCGTCTGCTGCTCGTCGGCCTGTTCGGCTACACGGCCTATCGCGTCACGATGAGGATCATCGAGGAGGCGTCCGGCGAGCTCGCGCCGCCGGACGGTCGGCGGTCGCTGCGGCGCCAGTCCGCGGCGATGGGTGTCGAGCCGAAAAGATAGATCGGCCAATCTCCCGCTTGTTGGGAGATGGCCGGCCTATCCAGCACATGCCGGCGCGTGCATCGTCCCCTCTGCCCTGCCGGGCATCGCCCCCCACTTGGGCGCCTGTCGGGAGATCAGCTGTATTGCGAACAAAGCGGAAACGATGCTTGATGGGCGATGAACATCGCCGCCCGTGATTCGTCCTTCGAAACTCCTGCCTATCTTGCCCGGCTGAACGACGAGCAGCGGCTGGCGGTGGTGCATGGCGACGGCAAGGTGGCCGCGCCGCTGCTGGTGATCGCCGGCGCCGGCTCCGGCAAGACCAGCACGCTGGCGCATCGCGTGGCGCACCTCATCGTCAAGGGCGCCGATCCGCGCCGCATCCTTTTGATGACCTTTTCGCGCCGCGCCGCGGCTGAAATGGCAAAGCGTGTCGAGCGCATCGCCGGCGAGGTGCTGGGCCGCGATGCCGCGATCATCGCCGATGCGCTCTCCTGGGCCGGTACTTTCCACGGTATCGGCGCCAGACTCTTGCGCGACTATGCCGAGCAGATCGGCCTCGATCCGGCTTTCACCATCCACGATCGCGAGGATTCGGCCGACCTGATGAACCTTGCCCGGCACGAGCTCGGTTTTTCCAAGACCGAAAGCCGCTTCCCGACCAAAGCCACCTGCCTGCAGATCTATTCGCGGGCGGTGAACGCGCAGGCGCCGCTCGGCGAGGTGCTGGGCTCGGCCTTTCCCTGGTGCTCAGGATGGGCGGAACAACTGAAGGAGCTGTTCGCGGCTTATGTCGAGGCCAAGCAGGCGCAGAACGTGCTCGATTACGACGACCTTTTGCTCTACTGGGCGCAGATGGCGGCCGAGCCGGAGATCGCCGCTCACCTTGGCTCCCGCTTCGACCACGTGCTGGTCGACGAATATCAGGACACCAACAGGCTGCAGGCCTCTATTCTGTTGGCGCTGAAGCCGGACGGCGCGGGCTTGACCGTGGTGGGCGATGACGCACAGTCGATCTATTCCTTCCGGGCCGCGGAAGTGCGCAACATTCTCGATTTCCCAAAACAGTTCGCGCAAGGCGCCGAGATCGTCATGCTGGAGCGCAATTACCGCTCGACCGAGCCGATCCTGGCCGCCGCCAACAAAGTGATCGGAGAGGCAAGCGAGCGTTTCACCAAGAATCTCTGGACCGAACGCCGGTCGTCGCACAAGCCGCAACTGGTAAGCGTGCGCGACGAGGCTGAGCAGGCCAATTATGTCTGCCAGGCGATCCTTGCCGAGCGCGAGGCCGGCACGGCGCTCAAGGCGCAAGCCGTGCTCTTCCGCGCCTCGCATCACAGCGGGCCGCTGGAGGTGGAGCTCACGCGGCGCAACATCCCCTTCGTCAAATTCGGCGGGCTGAAATTCCTCGATGCCGCGCACGTGAAAGACATGCTGGCGATGCTGCGCTTTGCCGAGAACCCGCGCGACAGGGTCGCCGGCTTCCGGGTGCTGCAGTTGATGCCCGGCATCGGCCCTTCGGCCGCCTCGCAGATCGTCGAGGCGATGGCGACGTCGCTCGACGAGACGCTGGGCCTTGCCCGCTTCCGGCCGCCGCAGCGCGCGGCCGCAGACTGGCCGGTTTTTCTCGACATCTACAGCGGACTGCGCGCCGGCGCCAAATGGCCGGCCGACCTCGAGCGGATCAGGCTCTGGTACGAGCCGCATCTGGAGCGTATCCACGAGGACGCCATCACGCGCCGGGCCGACCTGTTGCAGCTCGAGCAGATCGCGTCGGGCTATCCCTCGCGCGAGCGTTTCCTGACCGAGCTGACGCTCGACCCGCCCGACGCCACCAGCGACCAGGCCGGCCCGCCGCATCGCGACGAGGATTACCTGATCCTGTCCACGATCCATTCGGCCAAGGGCCAGGAGTGGAAGAACGTCTTCGTGCTCAACACGGTCGACGGCTGCATCCCGGCCGATCTCGGCGTCGGCACTAAGGAGGATATCGAGGAGGAGCGGCGGCTGCTCTATGTGGCGATGACGCGCGCCAAGGACAGCCTGCACCTGGTGGTGCCGCAGCGCTTTTATCCGCACAACCAGCCGGCGCGCGGCGACCGTCACGTCTATGCCTCTCGCACCCGCTTCATCCCGGCTTCGATGCTTTCGGCTTTCGAACAGTCATCCTGGGCGAGCGCGGCGATCACGGACGATCCGCGCCAAAAGCCGGGCGTTAAGGTCGATCTCGGCGCGCGCATGCGCGGCATGTGGAAATAGGCGCCTACCCAAAGGCGGGGACGACGCTCCACTCAACCAGAACCACTGGTGAGGGCGCTCCGTTTCCTGCAGCGCGGGTTCGTTCAGTGGAAGGTGCCGGCGGCCTCGCCGGATAGCCTGCTGCGCGGGCTTTCGAAGCTCACCTGGTCGCGTCCGTTCGACTTCGCCTTGTAGAGATGCCTGTCCGCGACTTGAAACATGTGGTGATAGGTGGTGGGCCCGCTGAAGGCGACGCCGCCAATGCTGACCGAAAGCGGGCACGGCTGCCCGCCTGGAGCGAACTCGGCCTCGCGGATACGCAGCCTGATCGACTCGGCGACCAGGAAGGAGCGCGTCGCGTCGGCGCCCGGAAGGAAGACCGCGAATTCCTCGCCGCCGATGCGTCCGACGATGTCGGCGCCGTGGAGCTGGCTCCGGATCGTGCTCGCGATCAGCTTCAGCGCCTGATCGCCGCAATCGTGGCCGAGCCGGTCGTTGATCGACTTGAAATGGTCGGCATCGACGATCAGCAGCGCGCCGGCTTCGGCCACCGCATGGCTGCGAGCCTTGTCGAGATAGGCCTCGACCAGCATCGAGAAAGCGCCGCGGTTGAAGACCGCCGTCAGGCTGTCGGTCGCGGCAATGATGCTGAGCTCCTTCTGGGCGATGGCCAGCTGGCGCATCTTCCACATCAGGAAGAACAGGAAGGAGCCGCCAAGGATGAGCGGCAGGAACAGGTCGGTGAGCTTGGCCCAGAGCAGCGCTTCGGGTGACAGCGAGGGAAAGTTGAAGGAATCGACAAAGAAGGCCGCGGCAATGAAGAATGCCGTGCCGGCGACGGTAACCAGCGCGACCCTGCCCCAACTGGTGGGGGACAAATCGATGCGCATGGCATTGCTCCCACTACAACTGGCATATTGTGGAGCGCGAGCGCAAACGAAGTCCTAATATATTGGCTTCAATGGGAATGTGGTTAACCAGGCGTCGAGCGCGCCGCACCGCGATACCAGCTGAAGAAGGCCCGCCGACGCAGCGGCGGGCTTTGCGATTGGCCGGAGGCGCTCGTCAGCGCGCCGTCAACGACGCGAAATCATCAGGCAGAGCGCCCTCAGATCACGATCATAGGTGCCCTCGCTGCTGAGCACATCGACGCAGCGCTTCTTCATCCGCGACAACTGGCTGCTCGACATCTGGGCGACGGCGGAGGACAGGTTCGTCGTTCCCGGCGGCGTCGCGCCGACGGTTCCAGGAACGGTGGCGCCCGCGCCGAGGGCGACGCCAGCGCCGCTCGTGCCGCCCGTCGTCACGTTGAGCGTGCTATTGGTGCCGTTGCCCAAAGTCGCATTGGCTCCAGCCCCGTTGGTGCCGCCGATCGATGCCGTTGCGGTGGAACTGCTGCCGCCGATGGTGGCGGTTCCGGTGCCGCCGCTTGCGCCGCCGATCGAAGCCCTGGCGCTGGTGTTGCTGCCGCCGAAGGATGCATTTGCGTCAGCCCCATTTGGGCCGCCCGCATTGGCGTCGGCGCTATTGCTGCCTACGGATGCGCCGCCGAGGCCACCGAGCCCGACGCTCTGGGCGTTCGCCGGCATGGCAAGAGCAACGACGATTGCACCACTCGCCAATGTGCTGGCGAATCTTTTTACGATACTGGCCATGACACTCTCCATGTGGTTTGTATTTCCGCCTTGCATCATTTGTTGCGCTTTTCTAGCGCGCGTAGCTTTTGAGACAGAAATACGCCGAGAGTGCCCTTTCGGTTTCTTTAGCTATTGCGCATATGACGAATCCTAGTTTTCAAAAACGATACTTCTGCTTTAAAAATATAGACGAAATTGAAGTGTTTTTTAGTTTTCCGGAATTGGCCAACCGGAATCCCTGCAAGCTTCAGGCGTAGGCGCGGCCTTCTTCGGAGCGCTGGAACTGCATCAGGTCAAGCGACACCGAGGGCCTGCCGAGGACGGTAAGGCACATATGCGCCTGGCCGCGATGGTGGGTCTGGTGATTGAAGAGATGGCTGAGCGCCGGCGCCAGCCGCTGCGAAACGGTGCGCATGTCGGTGGTCATATAGGAAAATCGCCCGGTGAGCGCCTTATCGGTCATGCAGCCCATCCAGTCGACGATCCTCCTGTCCTCGGCCTCGCGTGCCAGGCGCAAGCCCGGGAAGGCGCGATAGAGGATCGTCGCAAGGTTTGAGGGCGCGTCCCCCTCGCCGGTAAAGCGCTTCATCCAGACGCGGTCGGTGACGAGCAGGTGATTGAGCGTGCCCAGCATCGAGCCGAAGAAGGCGCCGACATCGCGGCCGAGTTCCTCTTCGCTGAGATCGGCGGCGGCATCATAGATGCGCGTGTTGGCCCATTGATTGTAGGCCGCAAACATCATGAAATGCTGTTTCATTCTTCCACCCGGCTCGCAACGAATCCCGGCTCTTCGTAACCCGCAGGAACCGTAATGACCATTCTGTTCTATGATCTCGTCGGCCACGACGCAAAACGCCCCTTCAGTCCGCATTGCTGGAAGACGAAGATGGCGCTGGCCCACAAAGGGATCGACGCCACCAAGGTGCCGACGCGCTTCCTGGAAGTCCCCAAGGTGGAAGGCGGCGTGTCGAAGACGGTGCCGGTGATCCGCGATGGCGAGCGCGTGGTGGCCGATTCCTTCGCCATCGCACTCTATCTCGACGAAGCCTATCCCGAGCGGCCGACGTTGTTCGGCGGCGAAGGCGGCAAGGCGACGGCGCGCTTCATCGAACGCTGGTCGCAGCTCACCATCCATCCTTACCTCACGACGGTGCTGCTGACCGACCTGCACAAGATGCAGGACGAGGCGAACCGCGCCTATTTCCGCGAGAGCCGCGAGCAGCGGCTCGGCAAGCGGCTCGAAGAGGTGGTGGCCGGCCGCGACACGGGGCTTGCCGGCTTTCGTGCCTCGCTCGAGCCGCTGCGCTCGATGCTCAGCTACCAGCCTTTCATCGGCGGGACATCGCCGCTGTTTGCCGACTACATCGTGTTCGGGGCGCTGCAATGGGCGCGCGTCGCCTCGCCCTACCAGCTGCTCGAGACGGGCGACGGCGTTGCCGAATGGTTCGAACGCTGCCTCGACCTGCATGGCGGAATCGGCCGGCAGGTCGCCGCGGCGGCCTAAGGCGCTAATCTTCCTCTTGTGGGAAGATGTCGCTGAAGGTGACAGAGTGGGCGCCTCAACAGCTGCGGTGCCTACTGGCGAGAGAAGAAGTCGGCGTTTCACGCGCGGCGCCCCGCTCTGGCCTGCCGGCCATCTCCCCCTCAAGGCGGGAATTTTCCGGCTTCATCCTTTTCGACCAGCCACGCAGATCGGATCGCCCTCTCCCATGCGGGCGCATTGCCATTCCGGGCCGAAGCCGAAATTCTGCTGTCCGGTTTGTGGAAAGAACAGCAGGACGAAGACGATCACGGCAAGAACCACGGCCGTCAAGAAAATGCCGGCGACATCGTCGCGTCTGAGGTAGAGCCGGTTCATCGCCTCCTGCTCCGCTGCCGCGGCGCTCCGGACTGCACGCGAAGCGCGCTCTCAGCCGTCTAATTATCCCGCAAACAGCCGGCCTTGACCAGAAGCCGCCTCCCCTTGGCAAGCCGCCAAGCGGCTTGTATAGAGCCCGCCACTCCAATTTCCATTCCCAGAACAAGGACGACCCAATGGCGATCGAACGCACCTTCTCCATGATCAAGCCGGATGCCACCAAGCGCAATCTGACCGGCGCCATCACCAAGATGCTGGAAGACGCGGGCCTCAGCGTCGTCGCGTCGCGTCGCGTATGGATGAGCCGCCGCGAGGCCGAAGGCTTCTACGCCGTCCACAAGGATCGTCCTTTCTTCGGCGAGCTGGTCGAATTCATGTCGTCGGGCCCGACCGTCGTGCAGGTTCTGGAAGGGGACAACGCCATTGCCAAGAACCGCGAAGTGATGGGCGCCACCAACCCGGCCAATGCGGCCGAGGGCACCATCCGCAAGGTGCATGCGCTGTCGATCGGCGAAAATTCGGTGCACGGCTCGGACGCGCCGGAGACCGCCGCGCAGGAGATCAGGTACTGGTTCTCCGACACCGAGATCGTCGGCTGAGACGCTTCGGTCCTGGCAATGAAGGCGGCTCTCGGGCCGCCTTTTTGTTGGAGCGGGCGGCCGGGCAGGCTTTGGGAACGGGCGATTGCCCGCGGCAGCGCCGGAGGCCTCCGAGCCGGCGAGAAGTGCCATGCTCTCCTCCCTGATCACCTGGTGATCGGCAAGCGGTTGAACCTGGCCGCCATGACATGGCCGAGCCAGGCCGACGCAAGCGACAGCACCACCACACTGACAAGATAGGTCGCCGCAAGGCCGAGGTCGCCCTCGAGAAGCAGAATGAAGGTGTCGAGGCTCATCGACGAAAAAGTGGTGAGACCGCCGCAGAAGCCGCCGGTCACGAACTGGCGGCCGGCCGGGCCGATCATCAGGCGTCCATCCGGCCGGGTCAGCGTGGAAAAGAACATGATGACCCAGGAGCCGACGACGTTGACGAACGCCGTTGCAAGCAGCGCGCTCCAGCCCAGCAGGGAGACGACGACGTAGCCGCACAGGAAGCGCGCCAGCGAACCGATGGCCGCGCCGCAGCCCACCGCCAGATAAAGCCGCATGGCTGTCTGTCTATCGTTTCCAAGCATAGGCCCTACCCTGCCATCCGCTCGACGGTCCAAAAGCCAAAGGCGACGGCAAGCACGCATAGCGCCGCCGAGGCGACGACGTTGAGAGCGGCGAGCCGCCTCTCGTCGTCGAGCGCGAGGTTCAGCGTCTGTAGGCAGAAGGACGAAACCGTGGTGTAGCCGCCGAACAGCCCGACCACGATCAGGTCGCGCACGAGTTCGGCGGAAAAGATGCCGCCGACGGCCCGCGCCGCGCCGGCGAAGGCGCCGATGGCAAGCGCGCCGGAGACGTTGACTACCAGCGTGCCCCAGGGAAAGGTCTCGCCGACGCTGCGGCCGACAAGGCCCGACAGGAAGAAGCGGGAAATACCGCCGAGGAAGCCGCCGATCAGGACCAGGGCGCAGGCCGCAAGGCTCATCGCTTCATTGCCTTTCCACAAAGCGATTCCTCGCGGGAATCGCGCCATCAAGACAGGCATGTGCGAGCGGAAAAAACAAATCCTGCCGCGCGAAAGCACGCCTGGCAGGAGTCATCAGCCCGAATGCGAAAAGCTCGGGCGGTTTCGGGGGAACCCCATCCCCATTTGACGAGGGAAACTAGGTGGTCGCGGGGTCGCGGTCAATCGGGGCAACTATGGTTGCGCCGCGTTCCTTTCGCGCCTCCTTAACATTTGCCGAATCCGTTATTGTGGCGGACGCGGTGGCGGACGAGAGGCCGGAACTCCCGGGGCGGCCGCTGACGCAGAAGCAGCCGCGATCCCTCGTCTCTATGCGTTTCCGGCGTGTCGGAAATCCTGCGAACCAGGCTAGGCTACGACGTGACCTTCTTCAGCACAATGGTCTGCGGCTTGCCGTCCAGCGGATCGACCTGGTGGCGAGTGTCGGTGACGAAGATCACCCGGTCATCGACAGTTATGCGGGCTTGCAGCGCATAGGTCCTGCCGGGCTGGATCGCCTTGGAATCGAAGCCGACCTCGAATTTGATCGGCACTTGGCCGGCCAGCACGATCTTGCGCTGGCCGAGGAGCGTCGCCGGCGCGTCGGCCAGCGAGATGTCGGCGAGCTCGACCGAAAGCACGGCATTGGGCGGCAGCGCGATGCGCTCGCGATAGGTCACCTCGCCGGCAATCGTCTTTTCGGCGGCACTGGTGAACTCCGGCACGGCAAGCACGCCGACCACCAGCGGCACAAGGCCGAAGATGAAAAATTCCGCGATCCTGTCCAGCATAAGATTGCTCCCGCCCAGCAAATCAAACCGATTTGCAAGGTCGGGAAGGATTGCGGTCGTTCGATGGCCTTGGGGAGGAAATTTCGCCGGCTTGTCCCTCAGGCGGATTGCCAACCGAAATTGCGAAGAGCAGTTCGGGGCGACCCTCTTCTCCCCAAGGGGAGAAGGTGCTGCGAAGCGCGCCAGATGGGGCGATCGCCAAGGCAATGCCGTCCTGGCTTACCTGTCCGAGGTCTTCCAACGATCCGCGGCTTCGTCGTCGGCTTCCTTGGCCTCGACCCAGCCGCCTTCGGAGCCGTCGGCACGGTGCTCCTTCTTCCAGAAGGGCGCACGCGACTTCAGGTAATCCATCAGGAAATTCGCCGCCTCGAAGGCCGCCTGGCGATGCGCGGAGGCCGCGACCACCAGCACGATGTTTTCGCCCGGCGTGATTTTTCCATGGCGGTGTACGACGGTGAGCCCCTGCAGCGGCCAACGCCCGATGGCCTCAGTGGCGATGCGGCCGATCTCGACCTCGGCCATGCCGGGATAGTGCTCGAGTTCGAGGGCGGCGAGCGCGCCCTGCTCGTCACGGCAGAGACCGGAGAAGGTGACTACGGCGCCGATATCGGCATGGCCCTCGGTCAGCGCGGCAATCTCGGCGGCGACGTCGAAATCCTCGCGCTGGACGCGGATGGCCGGCACGACCGTGCTCGCCATCTCAGCCCCCGGTCATCGGCGGAAACAGCGCGATCTCGAGCGCGCCCGCGATTTTCTCGCGATGGCCGACATGTTCCTGGTTGATGGCGACGCGAATGACGTCCGGATATTGCAGCGCGTTTTCGTATTCCTCGCCGCGCGACTTCAGCCAGCGCAACAGGTCGGCGACGGTCTCGACGCCGGCGGGCAGCTCGACATGCTCTTCCGGCTTGCCGATCCGCTCGCGCACCCAGGCGAAATAGATGAGCTTGGTCGACATCTCACTCGTCCATGATGTGTTTCAGGCCGGCGCGGAAATAGTCGTAGCCGGTGTAGAGGGTGACAAGTGCCGCGATCCACAAGAGCACCAGGCCGATTTGGGTGGTCAGCGGGAAGATCTTGTCGCCGGCCGGGCCGACGAGCAGGAAGGCGATGGCGACCATCTGGATGGTCGTCTTCCATTTGGCGAGCTGCGTCACCGGCACCGAGACCTTCAGCGCCGCCAGATATTCGCGCAGGCCCGAGACAAGAATCTCGCGGCACAGGATGATGATCGCCGCCCAGAGCGACCAACCGGCAATGCCGGCATGGCGATCGGTGTCGGCGGCGAGCAAGAGCAGGCAGGTGGCGACCAGGAGCTTGTCGGCGATCGGGTCCAGCATCTTGCCGATGTTGGAGGTCTGCTGCCAGGCGCGCGCGAAATAGCCGTCGAAATAGTCGGTGACGGAGGCGAGCAGGAAGATGGCGAGCGCCGACCAGCGGGCGAAGTCGGAGGACTTCAGATGGCCTTCGAGAAAAAAGCACAGCACCACCAGCGGCACCGCGATGATGCGGGCGTAGGTGAGGATGTTCGGCAGGTTGAAAGCGCGCTGGGCCATATCTGATCGGGATCTCTCTCCGCCTGCCTACTCAAATCAGAAGCCAATGTGGGGGGTCAACAGGCGAGATTCGATTGGTCAACCCAAAATAGGCGCAAGAATGGTCAGCTGTCATGAAAATGGTTGTAGACCAGCTTCGCCACGTGCTCGGAAATGCCGTCGACCTTGATCAGGTCCTCGACCGCGGCGCGGCTGACCGCCTTGGCGGTGCCGAAATGATGGAGCAGCGCCCGCTTGCGGCCGGGGCCGATGCCGGCGATCTCGTCGAGCGGGCTCTTGACCATCTCCTTCTTGCGGCGGGCGCGGTGGGAGCCGATGGCGAAGCGATGCACCTCGTCGCGCAGGCGCTGGACGAAATAGAGCACCGGGTCGCGCACCGGCAGCGTGAAAGAGTCCCTGCCCTTGACGAAGAAGCGCTCGCGCCCGGCGTCGCGGTCCTGGCCCTTGGCGATGCCGATGGCGACGACCCGGTCCTCGATGCCGAGACCGGACAGGATCTTGCGCACCGCCGTCATCTGGCCCTGGCCGCCGTCGATCAGGATGACGTCCGGCCATGCCGGGAAGCTGCCGTTTCCCTCGACAAGATCCTCGGCCGCATCGTCCTCGGCCTCCGCGCCGATTGAAGGCTGGACGTCGCCATGCTCCCTGAGCAGCCGCGAGAAGCGGCGCTCCATCACCTCGCGCATCATGCCGAAATCGTCACCGGGCGTGATCTCGGTCGAGCGGATGTTGAACTTTCGGTACTGGTTCTTCACAAAACCTTCCGGCCCGGCGACGACCATGGCGCCGACCGCATTGGTGCCCATGATGTGCGAGTTGTCGTAGACCTCGATGCGCACTGGCGGCCTTGCGAGGCCGAAGGTCTCGGCAAAGCCTTGCAATAGCCGCGCCTGCGTCGACGTTTCCGCCAGCCTGCGGCCGAGCGCCTCACGCGCGTTCTGCAGCGCGTGATCGGTGAGATCCTTCTTCTCGCCGCGCTGCGGCACCGAGATCGCTATCCTGCGCCCGGCACGGGTGGAGAGCGCCTCGGCGAGCAGCTCCTGCTCCTGCACCGACTGGGAAAGAAGCAGCGTACGCGCCGGCAGCTTGTCGTCATAGAACTGCGCGAGGAAGGAGCCCAGCACCTCGGCCGGCTCCAGCGCCGGATCGGCCTTGGGAAAATAGGCGCGGTTGCCCCAGTTCTGGCCGGTGCGGAAGAAGAACACCTGGATGCAGGTCTGGCCGCCTTCCTGGTGGATGGCAAAGACATCCGCCTCCTCCACCGTCTGCGGGTTGATGCCCTGATGCGCCTGCACATGCGATAGCGCCGCGAGGCGATCCCGGTAGATAGCGGCCCGCTCGAAATCGAGCTCTTCGGAGGCTTGTTGCATGGCGGCCGAGATCTCGGTCTTCACCTTCTGACTGCGGCCGGAGAGAAAATCCTTCGCCTCGGCAACCAGCTCGGCATAGCCCCGATGCGATATCTCGCCGGTGCAGGGACCGGCGCAACGCTTGATCTGGTAGAGCAGGCAAGGTCGCGTGCGGTTCTCGTAGAAGGAATCCGTGCAGCTTCGCAGCAGAAAGGCGCGCTGCAGCGAATTGATGGTGCGCCCGACCGCGCCGGCGGAAGCGAAGGGCCCAAAATAGTCGCCCTTGCGCGAGCGCGCGCCGCGATGCTTGTAGATGCCGGGCGAGACATGGTCGCCAGTAAGCAGGATGTAAGGGAACGACTTGTCGTCCCGCATCAGCACGTTGAAGCGGGGCCTCAGCCGCTTGATGAGGTTGGCCTCGAGCAGCAGCGCCTCGATCTCGGTGCGAGTGACGACGAATTCCATCGTCGCCGTCTCGCGCACCATGCGGCCGATGCGGGCGGTGTGGAAGCGCCCCTGCGCATAGTTGGTGACGCGCTTCTTCAGGCTGCGCGCCTTGCCGACATAGAGCACGTCGCCGGCGGCATTCATCATTCGGTAGACGCCCGGCTGGTTGGGCAGCCGCTTGACCAAGGTCTGGATCACCTCGGCACCGACCATGCCGTCGGCGTCGCCGGCATGCGGCGTCCAGTCGATCGCGGTGAAAGCAACGTCGGGACCGGCGACAACCGCCTCCGGCTCGACGATCTCCTCCGACGCCTCGTCCTCGATGTCGAGATCGGGCGGCAAATCATCGCCGGCGCCGATGGGGCTGTGTTTTTGGGCAGGACTCATTCCACCATGCCTGTCACATCGGGCGTCTGCCATGCAAGATGCTGGCCGCCGTCGAGCGCGATCATCTGCCCGGTGACGGAGCGCGCCTCCCAGAGATAGCGGATGGTGGCGCCGAATTCCGGCAATTGCGGGCCGCGCTTCAGAATCAGTCCTTCGACCTGCCTGCCGAAATCTTCGTCGTCCTGGCGCTTGTTCTTCAGTGTCGGGCCGGGGCCGATGGCATTGACGCGAATGCGCGGCCCCAGCGCCTGCGCCAGCATCTGGGTCTGCGTCCACAGGGCCGATTTCGACAGCGCGTAAGAGAAATAACGCGGCGTCGGCCGCCAGACACGCTGGTCGATGACGTTGACGATCAGTCCCTCCGCGCCTTCCGGCAAGGCGCGAGCAAAGTTCTGCGCCAGCAGCGCCGGCGTCTTCAGATGAATGGCGAAGTGGCGGTCCCAGGCCTGCCAGTCGAAATCCTCGATACGGTCGTCGACGAACAAGGAGGCGTTGTTGACGAGCAGCGTGACCGGGCCAAGGGCAGCCTCGGAGCGGCCGACGAGATCGCCGACGGCTTTCATATCGGTGAGGTCGGCAACGAGCACGGCGGCACGGCCGCCCTGGTTCCTGATGCGGCTGGCCAGCGCCTCGGCTTCGGCTCCGGAACGATTGGCATGGATGGCCACGGCAAAGCCATGCGCGGCAAGGTCTTCGACGATCGCCTTGCCGATCCTTTTCGCTCCACCCGTCACCAGCACCACGCCAAAGGCTTCTTTCATGTCGTCAATCCTCTATCGGCTTCACGATTCCGGGAAGCCGGCACAATATGACGGGCCAAGCGTTAAATGCCATTTCTACCTGGGGCAGGAATGTGGCGAAGCGGCCCGTACGCACGCTGCCGACCCGGATTGCGGAAGTTTCATAATGCAATATATGTCCCCGAACCCCTTGAACCAAGCGGTGTGCAGCGCAACATGATTAGCGTGCTGACATTCGCTGTTGCGAAGATGCAACGTCACCTTTTGGCCTCATTCGCGCCAGGGTATTACCCAAGTTCAGGTTCGCTTCAGCCGTATTTCAGCACGACATTTGGAACCGTTGAACGCCAGGCCCGTTTATCCCCCCGGACGGGCCGGGGGCATTCATGAACATAAAAAGCCTCGTGTCTTGTGGCTTAAGGAGTAAACAACAATGCAAGCTAATCTCAAGTTTGCGCGGCCGCTGGCGGTTGCGCTCGGGCTCTTCGCCCTCGGTGGTACCGCTTATGCCGCAGACGCCGTCACCGAAGAGCCCCCGGCACCGGCCCCGGTCGCCGAACTCCCCGTCGCTTCCTGGGCCGGCCCCTATGCCGGTATCAGCCTCGGCTACGGCTTCAGCGGCCATGCCGACGCCCGCGACATCGGCGTCAACGTGAAGACCAAGGGCTTCATCGGCGGCGTCTTCGGCGGCTACCAGTGGCAGCAGGACAACTTCGTCTACGGCGCTGAAGCCGATCTCGGCTACAATGGCGTCAAGGGCGACAGCGCGGGCATCGATGCGAAGGGCGGCCTCGAAGGCTCGCTGCGCGCTCGCCTCGGCTATGCCGTGACCCCGGAAATCCTGCTCTATGGCACCGGCGGTCTCGCCGCCAAGAACCAGAAGATCGACGACGGCGTCAGCAGCGACAGCAAGGCGATGCTGGGCTGGACGGCCGGTGTCGGCACCGACATCAAGATCACCGACAACGTGTTCGGTCGGGTCGAATACCGCTACACCGACTACGGCGACAAGAATTTCGACAATGTCGGCAACGTCAAGTCGAAGGACAACCGCGTCCTCTTCGGCGTCGGTATGAAGTTCTAAGTCGTCCAAGCCACGACACGGAAAAAGCCGGGCCGCGCGCCCGGCTTTTTTTGTGGTTGGCGTTGCCCCAGGCCGACACGTTTGGCCACGCCTTCAACGCAACCCGGTGGATGGCGCCTGCTGGAAAGCCTCATGGGCTGAAATCGACTGCAGCTGGTCGAGCCAATTCGCGCGCGAGCGCGTGAAGACCTGGGCGTCCGGACGGTAGTCGGCCGGGTCGGTCATGGTCGCGGCGTGAACGTGGATCTCGTCGGGCCATCTGTCGGAGCGGAAGTAGAGCCTGGTGCCGCAGGACGGGCAGAACCCGCGAAAGGTGTTCAGGCTGCTTTCATAGTGCCTGATGACGCCGGCCCAGTTCAGCTGCTCCGGCCTCATGCCGAGGAAAGCGGTGAAGGGAGCGGACGTGGCGCGCTGGCAATCGGCGCAGTGACAGACAAGATTTCGCGTGAGCTCCCCGGAATAGATCCAGGTGACCGCGCCGCAGATGCAACGTCCCGCCAGAGATGCCATCGCTTCCTCCGCCGACTGCGTGCCCCGGCCGACCCCCGCCGACACGGCCGATGTGAAGGATTGGCGGCGCGATCTGTTCAGGCTGGCCGCTTTGCGACCTTGGCGGGTTTGACCTTCGGCGGCAGTGTCTCGACGAAAGCCAGCGCACGATCGATCCACTCGGCGAGATCTGCCTCCGTTGCAGTGCCGTCCGGCGCGACGTGGACATAGCCTTCCATCGAACGCCCGCCCATTTCCATCGGCCGCGCATGGGGCCGTGCGGCTGCGGCCGCGTGCCCTTCCTTGCCGACACGCACCAGCAAGCCGCGCTTCGAGGTGCCGACCAGCATATTGCCGTTGATCATGAAGCAGGTGCCGCCGAACATTTTCTGTTCCCTGAAAGCGCGCCGGCCAAGGGCCGCGCGAAGTCGCTCGACCATCGGATCGGGAGTGGTGCTGCTCTTGGTGACTGCCTTTGCCATGCTCACCGTTCAGCGACTAGATTTCATCGGCCCCAATACTTGCTCACCGTTGCGTTCTTGACGCAAATCGGACCCGCCAAGCTCTAACACGAAGCGCCATTTGTATCACCCAGTCGGGGATGCCTTCCCCTCGAGCTGCCTCGATCTCTCCAGCGAACGATCGTTCTGTCATCGCCTCGTTGCTGAAGACCTCGGGACCATATTCGAGTATCGCCTTTGTCTGCGCGACCAATGTTTCGGCGTTCGGCATCTTCCCGGCGAAAGCCAACTCACGACGAACGCATGCCATTTCAACACGATGTCGCACGTCCTCCGTATAGCCGATCTTCCATCGTATCAGCCTTCCATGCGTCGCTTCATGGATGATTGCGGATGCAATAAACTCCGGTTGAGACGAAAGCACAAACCTTCTGTCTAGAAGGCACATCTTTTTATCTTGACGGTACGCGGCCGAATGACCCGGAAGGAGCCTTATCCAGATGCGCGCTATTTCCCGTACAACCATTCGAAAGCGCACAACATCGTACGTCTTGATCAGTTGAATGGCGTCTTTCACACGGCGAAAAACTTCGCTTGAGCTGTCACCATCAAGTGCGCCAATCCGCAGCCCCTCAAACTCTATGCCCGGAGATATCCAGAAAAAGAGCCGGTCAACCCAGTCGGGTTCCGCCATGCTGATCCCTACCTCAGGCCAATTGAAGCGCGGCTGATGATTCTTCCAAATATTTTAGAAAGCGCAAAATCCGCAGAGCATATTTTATGTGCACAGTGAGTGCTCAAAGAATCCCGGAAAGGAGGTGAAGCGCTGTCGCCAACCGTCCCTCACCCCGGCACGCAGCCCTTCAGTTCCGGAAACTTCTCGTCGAAGCGCGTCGCCCAGCGGACCAGCCGGCCACGGCCCTTTTCCCACTGGCCGCCGAAACGCAGCGCGAGATAGCCGAGGGTGGCACGCAGCGCCACCTGGCCGGCGGTGATCTTCTTGGGCAGTTTCGGCGGGTTGGCGTTGAGCAGGTCGAGCGCGGCGGTGATCTTCGCCCACTGCCGGTCGAGCCAGGGCTGATAGACCATGGCGTCGGGGCGCGTGCGCCGCTCATAGACCATCGACAGCGCGCAGTCGCAGATGCCGTCGGCCAGCGCCTCCAGCACCTCGGCCTCGAGCCGCTTGTCGGGGTTGCGCGGGAACAGCACGTTCTTCGATAGCCGGTTGAGATGCTGGGTGATCGCCCGGCTGTCGTGGATCGTGCGGCCGTCCTCCAGCACCAGCACCGGGATCTTGCCCAGCGGATTGGCCGAGATCAGCTCCGCCGGCTTGTCCTCCGTCTTGACCGGCACGAGGTCGATGGCGATGCCGGCATAAGCGGCGGCCATGCGGACCTTCGAACTATAGGGAGAGGTGGAGGCGTAGAGCAGCTTCGGCATGGATCGGGTTCCTGATTGTCCGCGCACTGTTGACCGAATGCTATTGCCAGAGCAACGGCCAGCGCCGCCAAAACCTACCGCCAGTTGGCCGCACTTGTTCGAGCGGCGCGTGCCGGCCGCTACTTCAGGGACCGCTCCATGATGATGGTCGTTCGTTGTCGTGGAAGCAGTCCCGGAGCGCGCGGAAGCAAGTCTGAAATAAAATCGCTCCGCGGTGACCGAGGAAGGCACCGTCAGCACCGTCGCGCCGTTTGCCCGCGCTGCCTCCTCGATCTCCAGCATCAGCCGGCTGCCGACGCCGCGTCCCTGAAATTCAGGATCGACGAACACAGATCGAACCGTTGTTCCGTCCAGGCCCGCGGTGCCTACAATTTTGTCGCCGCAAACGGCGACAAAGACTTGGCGCTTCTTGAAAAGTTGCAGCACGGCCGAGGGGCTGAAGCTCTGCTCAACGCGGGCGATGATTTCCGGTCCGTAATCCCTGGCGTTGTTTTTCCTCAGAGCGGCAAGGATGACCCGGCTTACCGCTTCGGCATCGCCCTCGCCTGCCCGGCGAAGTCCAAGCCACAAAGCCATGATCAACCCTTTCTACCTGATCGACGTGCGGCAGCAGCCGACATCGCCGGACCAGAACGGATCGTGACGATGCGAGCCGGTCGCGCAATAAAAAAGCTCCCGGAAGTTTGCCGGGCGGCAAATTTCCAGGAGCTTTCAGGACAGGCCTTTGCCATCCACTTCGCCCGCTGTCACGCCGAACTGGCGAGAGGGGCGCCTCGACGGCACCCACCCTCGCCTGTTCAGGCTCGCGAGCGAAGTTACGCGATTACTTCTTGGCCGGCGCCTTCTTGGCAGGCGCTGCCTTCTTCACGGCTGCCGTCGACTTGGCGGCTGCTGCTTTCATCGGCGCCTTGGCGGCGGGCTTGGCCGCTGCCTTCGCTGCCGGCTTCTTGGCGGCGGGCTTCGCTGCCGCCTTCGCGGCGGGCTTGGCTGCCGCCTTCGCGGCCGGCTTAGCCGCAGCCTTCGCCGCAGGCTTTGCCGCTGCCTTGGCCGGAGCCTTGGCGGCTGCCTTCGGTGCCGCTGCCTTCTTCGTTGCTGCAGGTTTCGCGGCAGCCTTCGGTGCCGCTTTCTTTGCCGGCGCTTTCGCCGCCGGCGCCTTGGTTGTCGTCTTTGCCATGCGATGCCCCTTGCGTTTTGCCCAAGGTCGTGAGTGACCCGGCGTGCTCATGCATATCTGACTCGCGGCTATCTAGCCAGCGAAGCAACACAATGAATTTCAGTTATTGAATTTTGGTTACGCAAGACGCGTTGACAAGGGCATCGGCGAAAAAAACGACAGAGAATCTTTGCCCTTCGAAGTGAAAATGCGCCGTCGAGAATTCCCGATGCTCTCTATCGCCGGATCATCCAGACATCTTGATGCCGCGCAGAGCGTAGAATGTGAGCGTATTGCTCATAATGGACAACGCACACCATACAAAGCACCTCATCTTGTCCAGCGGAAAGATTTACAAGTCAAGGCGGAGCAGAACCGAACCGGCGAAGGGGCAAAGCTTGCGCGGCAAAAAGCGAGCTTACCGCTCACATTCAAAATCTGCCGCTGGAGAGCTTGATCCGCTCAGGCTCCGCTGCGGACGGCGTGAGGATTCCGCCCGTTGCATGCCCCTCGCAAGTTCCGGGGAGAAAACCGTTGCGCACAATCCTGGAATTGCTGTTCTTCGTTGGTCGCAATTCCGGACGGAAAACCGCTTCGCACTTTTCCTGGAATTGCTGTTCTTCCTTGGTCGCAATTCCGGACGGAAAACCGCTTCGCACTTTTCCTGGAATTGCTCTCAGGCCAAATGTGAGTATCCTGCTTATATTCTCGGGAGGCAGGTTGGGGATGTCTACTCGCATTGCAAAGCCAGCCCCGCGCATGCGCAAGGAGCCGCGCCAGGCGCGCTCGGTCGCCACCGTCGAGGCGATAATCGAAGCAGGTGCCCGCGTTCTAAGCGAGATCGGCTGGGCGGGCTTCAGCACCAACAAGGTGGCCGAGACCGCGGGCGTGAGCATCGGGTCGCTCTATCAATATTTCCCCGACAAGCTTGCGCTGGTCGACGCCATCCGACGCCGCCACTTCGACCATGTGCTGTCCGTCATTCGCGAAGCCGCGGCCGAGGAGAAGCCGCTCAGGCAATTCGCGCGCGAACTGGTGCGCGGCATGATCGCCGCGCACAGCATTCACCCGACGCTGCATCAGGTGCTGCTCGACGAGACGCCGGGCGACCGCGGCTCGCGCGCCGCGCATGCCTCGTTCCAGGCCCGCTATCTCGAGCACTATGCGGCGGCCGTCGCGCAATACCGCCGGCGCCTGAAGAATACCGAGACCGTGGCGCGCGTGCTCTCCTCAGCCGTCGAGGGCGTGATCCACAATGCGGCGCGCCGCAACATGCTCGATGCGCCGGAGCTGCAGAAGCAACTCGGCGAGCTGATCTGCGCCTATCTGTCCGGCCAGGGCGCGCGAGCGTGACGATCGCGAGACCGACGCCGTCAGGGTCGGTAGCCGAGGCAGATCGCGCCCAGCGCGACGACGGCACAGGCTCCGATACGGCGCGGCGTCAACTGCTCGCCGAGGAAGAAGCGGCCGATGAAGGCCGCGAAGACGACACTGGTCTCACGGATGGCGGTGATCGGCCCGGCCGGCCCCTGCGCGAAGGCGGCGACCACCGCGCCATAGGCCAGCAGCGCGAATAGACCGCCGCTCAAGGCCTTGCGTGTTTCCGGCGCACGCAGGTCGACAGTGAGCCTGCCGCGCAGGCCGACGAAAGCCGCCGGCAGCAGGGCACCGTAGATCAGCAGTACCCAGGCGGTGTAGGCGGCGCTGTCGCCGGCGACGCGCACGCCGATCGCGTCGACCGTCGCATAGGCCGCGATGATGACGCCGGTGGCCAACGCGTAGGGGATCGATGTCACTGAGGCCCTGCGCCGCCCGACAGACAGACCCATAATGCCGCCGGCGACCAGCGCGACGCCGATGAGTTCCGGCGCGGCGAGCCGCTGGCCGGCCAGCAGGAAGCCGCCGAGCGCCACCAGCAGCGGCACGCTGCCGCGCACGATCGGATAAACCTGCCCGAGCTCGCCATAGCGGTAGGCGGCAACCAGGAACACGCTGTAGCCGACCTGAAGGACGGCCGACAGCACGACATAGGGCCAGGCAGCCGCAGCCGGCAGCGGATGGAAGAGCGCCAGGACAATAGCAGCGGCAGTGCTCGAGAAGCTCATGACTGTGACCGTCCACAGCCTGTCGGCCCCGGTCCGTAGGAAGGCGTTCCAGCTGGCATGCAAAATGGCCGCGGACAGCGCGAGCCCAACGACCGTCGCGTTCATTGGGGGACCCGCGCGCCGGCGAGGATGGCGGAAGCCGCCTTGCGCGCATTGGCGATGGCGGCATCAGCCTCCCCCATCTGGGCCATCAGCGTCGCGCCCTCGATCAGCATCAGCAGCGCCGTGGCGACGCCCTCGGCCCGCTCCGGCGGCATCTCTTCTTCCAGGATGGCGCGCAGGCGCGCCCGCAAACCCTTCTTCTGGCGGCTGGCTGCCTTGAACACCGGATGATCGGGATCGCCGAACTCGGCGAGCGCGTGCGCGAACAGGCAGCCGTGGAAATCCGGATCGCGAAACCAGCGTTCGTGCCAGTCCAGTATCGTGAAGATCTTCGCTTCCGCCGTGTCCGCCGACGCGGCCAGCCGGTCGAGTTGGCGTTCGAAACGCGCCGCGCGGTGCTCCAGCACCGCGACGATTAGATCGTCCTTCGCCGGGAAGTGGCGGTACATCGTCATCTTGGCGATGTCGGCCTCGGCGATAATGCGATCGATGCCGGTGGCGTGGAAGCCGTCGCGCTTGAACAGCGAATACGCGGTGTCGACGACATGCTGGCGTTTGGCGGAAGGCGATGAGGGCATTATGTCGCCGTGTGATGAGACAGGTCTGTCTCTTTTTAGGCGACAGTTCGACAGTTGTCAATCGGCAGCCAATTAGCCGATTTGCCTTCCGGCGATGGCCGGCAAGCTCACAATATTCGCGATGGGACTGATGCCATCGACGGGCCGAACGGAGTGGCCTGCGACCTAAAGGCCGCGGACCAGTGAATGGATCTGCGGCTTCTTACCGAAGCACGCGGCAGCGGCCGTTATAAACCATCCAGCGGTCGAAGCCGGAGACGCAGAACTCGACATTGTCGCCGATCGAGGCGAAGCCCTGGCCTTCCTCGATCAGGTAGAAGATCGAGCGGTCGCGGCCGTCCGACAGGCTGACGGTGGCGCGGCAATAGTGCCGGCCGATCGGCCATCTCTCGGTCGACGGCAGATAACGATGCAGGCGGATGTTATGGAAATCGGTGATCGCGACATCCGGCAGGTGCGGCACATGATGAACCTGATAGCTGAAGCGATCGGTGATCTTGCTCAGCACCCAGGCCTCGCCGCAGACGCTGCCGTCATCCTCGGTTAAAACGGCAAGGTCGGCGGCCTGCGCTGCCTGGGTGAAACCAAGCGACGTGCCAAGCGGCGTCAGAAGCGAAATCAGCGCGGCAAGGGCGGAATGGGCGAAGCGAGTCATGACAGCCTCTCAAGGTCGGTTGCACGCACTGTGCGGATTCGCTTGACGGCGGTCAAGCGGTTGTGAAGACAATGGTTTCCCAAATCATCGTTCCAGATGCGGTCCGGCTGTCAGACGGTTCCCGCCACCAGCAGTCCGCCGACGACGGCCAGGTTGATCAGGAACGCGTTGCGCAGCACCTGCCGCTCCGGCTCTTCGGACTCCCAGAAGCGCAGCAGCGCGACGTTCGTCGCCAGCGTGAACAGGACAAGCGCGCCGGCGGCGAAAGGCACGGCACGGCCGAGCGCGAGCATCAGGCCGGCGACGACCTCGAGCGCTGAGCCGGCTGCCAGCATGACAGCGGGAGCCGGAAACTTCCGGCTCGCCAGATAGTCGCACACAGCCTTGAATTTCAGGAAGTGCTCGATGCCGACGAAGACGAACACGCCGCCGATGAGAAGCGCGCCTATCGCCTGAACGGTATCGATCGACATGTCGACCTCCTGCAGGTTTCCGGGTCAATCCTTCGGGATGAAAGCGGGGTTGTAGACGACTTCCCAGAGATGATCGTCGGGATCCTGGAAATAGCCGGCATAGCCGCCCCAGAAGGTCTTTTGCGCCGGCTTGGCGACGCGGGCGCCGGCCTTGACGGCCTCGGCCATCGCAGCGTCGACCTCGGCCTCGCTCGACACGTTGTGGCCGATGGTGAACTCGGTCGGACTGCGGCCGCTCTGCGGCACGGTGGCGTCGAGGGCGATGCTCGCGCGCTCGAAGATCGCGAATTTCAAGCCGCCGGCAAGCTCGAAGAAGGCGACGGCGCCGTGCTCGAACTCGCGGCCGATGATGCCCTCGGTCGGCAGGCCCAGGCCGTCGCGGTAGAATTTGAGCGACGCCTCCAGATCGTCGACGCCAAGGGTGAAGACGGTGATGCGAGCTTTCATTTCTGTCACTCCCTTCTATATTCGTCACCACATGGCGACCGGATGCGGCGCAGCGAAGGCGCTGGACGCGCCAAGAGGCTGCATCCGTTTTGCCACGGCGGAAGCGACCCGCATTGAAGATTTCGGCCAAAATGGCCGAAGCGGATCCGCCAGAGGACGCCGAAGCAGATCGGAGAAGATATGGAAGCGGTCCTGGCGCAGACCACCGGCTTCTTTCGGGAACGGCCCGCCCCGCGAGGCCTGGCCGGCGCCTTCTCCGCCGTCTGGGTGCATCGCATGGCGAAGCAGGACGTCCCGCCAATCGTCATCACGCCAGACGCGACCATCGATCTGCAATGGATCGAAGGTCGCTTCCGCGTGGCCGGACCGGACAAGGAGCCGCAGATCGAGCGCCTTCCCCCCGGGTCGGTGATCATCGGCTTCCGCTTCCGGCCGGGCGCGGCCGCCGGGTGGCTCGGCGTGCCGGCCGGCGAAATCGTCGGCGGGCGGCTGAGCCTCCAGGACTTATGGGGTACGCGTGCCCGCGAACTGTCGGATCGCGTCAAGGCCGCGCCCGACCTCGCCGGCATGGTGCGGCAGCTGGAGAATAAAATCGGCGCGCATACAGAGGGGCGCGATGCGCTCGATGCGCTGATGGGCAGGGCCTTCGAAGTCATTGATGAAGGCCTGTCGCCGGAGACGCCGCTGGTTCCCTGTCTGCTCAACCGCCTCAACATGAGCGAGCGGACGCTGCGCCGGCGTTTCGAGGACGCTTTCGGCTATGGTCCGAAGACGCTCGACCGCATCCTGCGCTTCCACCGCTTCCGGCGCCTGCAGCGACGGCATAGCGATGCCTCGACCGCGCTGCTCGCCATCGAGGCCGGCTACGCCGACCAGGCGCATCTGATCCGCGAAACCCGGCGGCTGACCGGCGTGACACCCTCGGCGCTGGCGTAGCTCAATCTTCGGCTGGTCCCGGTCTCACTCACCGGCCAGCCATTCGATCGTCCAGCGCGACGGCTGTTCGACGGCAAGCGCTCCATGCAAGGCCGGCAGCATCACCCGCAATTCGGCCTCCAGCGTGAAGGGCGGGTTCACCACCACAAGGCCGCTGCCGTCGAGGCTCGGTCCGCTCGAGGCCGGCCGGATCTCGAAGCCGATGTCGAGCAGTTTTGGAATGCCTGTCTCCTTCAGCGCGGCACGGAAGGCGGCGACCGCCTTGCGATCCTTGATCGGATACCAGAGCGCGTAGATGCCCCCCGGCCAGCGCCGGTGCGCTCGGCGCAGGTTCTCGACGAGACGCTGGAACTCGCCCTCCTCCTCGAAGGGCGGATCGACAAGCACGAGCCCGCGCTTTTCCTTCGGCGGCAGATGCGCGCCGAGCGCCAACCAGCCGTCGAGCTCGATCACCCTGGTCTGGATGTCGCCGGCGAAGACGGCTTTGAGCCGCGCAGCGTCCTCGGAATGCAACTCGATCGCCGTAAGCCGATCCTGCTTGCGCAGGAGATGGCGCACGATCAGCGGTGAGCCGGGATAGCGGCGGAGACCGCAGTCGGGATTTTCCAAGCGCACCGCTTCCAGATAGGGCTGAAGCAGCGCGGCCGTCCGAGGCTCGAGCGCGGCCTCGGACATCCGGCCGATGCCGCCCTGCCATTCACCCGTCTTGCCGGCCTCCACCGACGCGAGATCGTAGCGGCCGATGCCGGCGTGAGTGTCGATAACGCGAAAGGCCTTGTCCTTCTGCTTCAGATACTCGACCAGCCGGCTGAGCACCGCGTGCTTGACGACATCGGCGAAATTGCCGGCGTGGTAGGCGTGGCGATAATTCATGCCGCCTTCACCTTTGCGAACCGCCGCGGCCCCAGCGCGGCGGCGGGGGCTGCGAGTTGGGATTCTGCGGCGGCTTGTTGCCGCGCCCAAAGACCAGCGAAAGCACCAGTCCAGCCAAGCCGACTCCCATCAGCGTGTAACCGGCCGGCTGCGCGCGTTCGTCGACCGAGCCGGTGCCCGCACGCAAGATCAGGTCGACGGCGCGCATGTCGATCCCGTCCGCATCGCCCGGACCGACAGTGAAGACGTAAGCGCCCGGCGTGACCGTCTCTATCACACCGGCCTCGTCGCGAAAGATCTTGTCGGGCAGCTGCGGGCTCACCTGGCGTGGATTGTCGGTGTGGTTGAAGGAGAGCGTCGAGGCGAGCGCCGTGCGGCCGCCGCTTGCCGCGGTCAGCGTCAGCACCGTGTGCTGCTGCGAGGCGACGCGCTCGGCACGCGCGGTGAGGTCGACCAGCACGCGGACAGGCGCGTCGCGCGCAGCGAGCCGTACGGTCGCCGGCCGGAAGCGGCCGCCCTCGTAGACGCGCCAGGTGCCGATCGCATGGCCGGAGAAATTGCTCATCGCCCAGGGATAGAAGACCCCTATGGCAGCGCCGGCGATGAGCACAAGAACCGAGAGGAAGCGCATTGAAAGCCCTGGTTAGAGTTTCTTGCGGGCGCGATCGCCACTTTTGGCGGCATCGTCCCGGGCAGCGTCGCGAATCCGCTCCATCTCGTCCAGAAACATCTCCAGGCCAAGCTCGAAAGTCTTGTCGAAACCGCTTGTGCCAAAATAAGCCGCGGCCGCCACGACACTGGGATAGTCGCGCTGCAATTCTTCGTCGCTGACCGTGGTGACCGCCGACGGCCCCTTGGCGTAGCCGGCGGTCTCGTCGAGGATCGCCCCCATCAGATAATAACCGGCGGCGCGGAACAGACGGGCGCTGAGCTCAGGTCCGAAGCCGCCATCCTCGAACAGGCCGATGATGGCGTTCAACTTGGCGAGGCAGGGCGGCGAGTTCATGCGATAGACGACGATGAACGGCGCGAAGGCCGGATGCTCCGTCGCCACACGCCGGAATTCCTGCATACCGATGCGCGCCCGCTCACGCCAAGGAAGGCTGTCATCGGGGATCACGAGCCCGCTCATCTGGCGATCGACCAGCGCCTCGTAGAGATGCGCCTGCGAGGGAAAGTGATGGTAGATGCTCATCGCCTCGCAGCCGAGCCTGGCGGCGAGCTTGCGCATCGAGAAGCCGGAGAGCCCTTCCCGCTCGATCACCTCAAAGGCCGCGTCCTCGATCATCTCGCGGGACAATTTTCCGCGGGTTCGGATTTTCTTGCTCGGTGAGTCCATGGCGCCGCTTGACAACTTACACTGTAAGGTTCATGTTCCAGATCACCTTACACCGTAAGGCTAACAAAAACCAGAGGAGAACACCATGCCTGTCATTCGCATCATCTCAAGCGCGCATTCCTACCTTCGTTCCGCCTCGCTGCTCGCCGCTATCGCGTTCACCGCGGCCTTGACCATGCCTGCCGGCGCGGACGACTACGACGCCGCCATCAAGGACATCCAGTCGACCGTTGGGGGCGTGCCCGGCTTCATGAAGCAGTTCCCGAAAGCCGCTCTGCCCGGCGCGTGAGCAGAGGTCAAGGCCATCGAGCTCAGCGACAAGACGGCGCTGCCGCCGAAGGTGAAGTCGCTGATCTCGCTGGCGGTCGCGGCGCAAATCCCCTGCAATTATTGTGTCTGGTCGGACACCGAGAACGCCAAACGCGCCGGCGCCACCGACGAGGAGATCCAGGAGGCAGTCGCCTTGGCGGCCTTGACCCGCCACTGGAGCACCATCTTCTACGGCATGCAGGTCGACTTCGCCCAGTTCAAGAAGGAGATGGGCGGAGAATAAGGAGGGGCAATGAGGAGTAGAAACGGGAATGCACGGCGTCCAGTTGTCCAACCTGCGCTACTCCTTGTTGATGCACCTCAGAGTGGTGGCGATGCCGGGAGGCCATCTCGGCGTGCCGGACAGCACGGCTGCGGAACCGTCGTCACCACGGCCGCCTAGCCCCGATCAATTCGGAAAGCGCGTTTCGCAGACAGGCCTACAGGCTCGCCAGATCTACCTGTTGGCGAACTAAGATATACTTGCGCAATTTTCTAGCCCGAAAGACCGGCCGCAAGAAATGCCAGAGCCCGAGAGACGACGCCAGACGCGTTCCTTGTCCTTTCACCTTGAAGCCTTCCGCCCCTAACGCTCGACAAGCTTTGCGTAGGCCGCGGCACGCGATGCTTTACCGCGGGAAAACCGGCCGGAACCGACCCCTTCTATGACTCAAAGGCGCGCCTGCCTACGCTTACAGTTAACCAACCGCAAAAGACTGAAGTTAATGAATCCCTAAATTAGTTGACTATGCCGCGCACAGGTATATCTTTCCATACGTTGGGTGTGCAATTTGGGCGAGCAGTCCGCGGTGGTGGCAACCATGTTCGTGGATCGCGACTTAGGGGCAAAGGGACGCTGAGCGGCAGCACATAAGCCGTACGGCAACGACCCCGCTTACTCAGACAAAACACATCGTGTTTTTGGCGACTTCGCGCATGCGGAGGGGATCGCCATGATTTCACCTGGTCGGGCAACGCTGTTGCCCCGGCCCGGAACGACGATGCGTGGGTGGGTGCGAGTATGAGGTCGCCATGGGTAGGGTCATCAAAGTTCTGAAGCTGGACACCAAGCCGGGACGGAGGCGTGCCGATCAAGGACGCGCGCTGGTCGCCGGCGGAGCAGGATTTCTGGGTTCTCATCTGTGCCAAAGGCTGCTTGCCGATGGATATGAAGTCATCGCGCTGGACAATTTCCACACGGGCAAGCGCTACAACCTGTCAGCGATAGCGCGTGACGCGACTTTCACCTGCATCAGGCACGACATCGTCGAGGAACTGCCGACGGACCTTGCTGTCGACGAGATCTACAATCTCGCCTGCCCGGCTTCTCCGCCGCATTATCAGGCCGATCCGATCCACACCTTCAAGACCAGCGTGCTCGGCTCGATCAACCTTCTGGAGCTCGCGCGGCGACACAACGCCAAGATCTTCCAGGCGTCGACTTCGGAGGTCTATGGCGATCCGCTGGTGCATCCGCAGCCCGAAGGTTACTTCGGCAATGTCAACACGCACGGTCCGCGCTCCTGCTACGACGAGGGCAAGCGCTCAGCCGAGACGCTGTTCTTCGATTACTCGCGGACATACGGCATCGATGTCCGCGTCGCGCGCATCTTCAACACCTACGGTCCGCGCATGCGGCCCGACGACGGCCGCGTGGTGTCGAACTTCATCGTCCAGGCGCTGCGCGGCGACGACATCACCGTCTACGGCAGCGGCGCGCAGACGCGCTCCTTCTGCTTCGTCGACGACCTGATCGAAGGCTTCGTGCGCCTGATGAACGCCGGCGTGGCCCCCCAGCACCCGGTCAATCTCGGCAACCCCGTCGAATTCACCGTCATGGAATTGGCCGAGTTGGTCATCGACTATACGAATTCACGCTCACGCATCGTGCACAGGCCGTTGCCGGTCGACGACCCCAGGCAGCGCAAGCCCGATATCTCGTTTGCCAGGCAGCATCTCGGCTGGGAGCCGAAGGTTGCGCTGAGCGAAGGCCTCGCCCACACCACTGCCTATTTCGACGCCGTCCTGGGCGGCCGCCGGTTCATCGCCCCGCGCGCCGTCCAGGCATCAACGGCCAGGGAGGCAAGGGCATGATGACCCGCCGCCCCGTTCTGGTGACGGGTGGCGCCGGCTTCATCGGCAGCCATGCCTGCAAGCTGCTGTCGGCGGCGGGCTACTTGCCGGTGGTCTACGACAATTTGAGCCGCGGCAACGACAAAGCTGTCGCCTGGGGGCCGCTGGTCGTTGGCGACATCCGCGACCCCGAAGCGTTGCGGCGGGCGATCGAGACTCACAGACCACAGGCGATCATCCATTTCGCCGCCCTTGCCTATGTCGGCGAGTCGGTCAGCGCGCCGGCGGATTACTATGCGACCAATGTCGGCGGCACCATCGCCGTACTGGACGCCGCGCGGGCAAGCGGCATCGACAAGGTGATCTTTTCCTCGAGCTGCGCGACCTATGGCGTGCCGGAAGCATTGCCGGTGAGCGAGGCCTCGCCGCAGAAGCCGATCAGCCCCTATGGCCGCAGCAAGCTGATGGGCGAAGAAATCATTAGGGACTATGCCGCTGCCTATGGAACGAGATACGCGATCCTTCGCTACTTCAACGCCTGCGGCGCCGATCCCGAAGGCGAGCTTGGCGAATGGCATACTCCCGAAACCCACCTCATTCCGAGGGTGCTGATGGCGGCGTCCGGCATGATCGAGACGATCGAGGTCTTCGGCGCCGATTACGAGACGGCGGACGGCACATGCGTGCGCGACTACATCCACGTCAGCGACCTCGCGCGCGCGCATCTCATGGCATTGATGCATCTCGAGGCCGGCGGCGACAGCCTGTCCGTCAATCTCGGCACCGGCCGAGGCATCTCGATAAAGGAAGTCCTCGAGGCTGTCGGCCGCATCACCGGCCGGCCGGTCCCGGTCGCCTACAAACCGCGCCGGCCCGGCGACCCGGCCGGGCTGTTCGCCGATCCCAGCCTTGCACAAGAGCAGTTGGGCTTCGTGGCGGAATTTTCCGATATCGACACCATCGTCAGGACGGCAGCGCCCTTCTTCGGGCTGCGGCCGGCCCTGAAGCCGAAGGCTCTCAAAGCGTCCACCGACGTCTCGCGCGCGAAGCGCGCGCCGCGCGGCATGAACGCCGCGGAAAAACGCCAGCCTGCACGGCTGGCAGTCGTCCCTGTGAGTACTGTGTCGGGGCGTGGGCTCGCTGAGCTGGGTTGAGGGCTTGTCTCAGCGAGCCTCTTAGATTTGATCCGCCGGGACAATTCTGAGCGGAAACTGCTAGAGCAATTCCAGGACGTGCGCAGCGGCTTCCGTCCGGAATTGCGTGAGCAAAGAGATAGAGCGGTTCGGCGTTTCCGTGAAACGGCCAGCCGCTCTAGGCATCTTTCTGGACGTGCGCCAGCAGCGACTAACTCTTGGGATCGACCAGCTTGCGGGCCTTTTCGAAATCGACGCTCCTGGTATCGCCCGCCTGAATTTTCTTGAGCTCGTCGGCCGAATTGTCCGAAGCGTGCCTGAAGCTGTACCACCAGCCATCCGGATCCCTCCGTTGCTGGACGGTCCCGTTCAGGACGCGATGGCTGAAACAGGTGCGGATGGGCTGTGCCGTATAGGCCGTGGACCGCCACACGAGATCCATGCACATCTTGCCATCATTGCTGAGATGCCATGTGCCTTCGGCGAAGGACGTTGAACCAGGCTTTGACGTCCAGGCACGCATGCGCCTGTCCTGGGCGAAATAGGCGGCTCCATCCTCCCAGTTCCAGGTGCGGTCGGCATAGAACAACTGCAACTCAAATGCCGTCGGCGTGGTGCCTGCTTGTGCCGCTGCCGGGGACCCGGCGGCGGCTGCGTGAGCAACGCCGGACAGCGTCGCTCCACCGCAGAGGAGCAGAAGCATCAGGTCCGCGCGCCGCGCGGAACGACGGCACCTCACGCTCCGCGCTGGTCTGGACGGCAATATTTTTCGAACTGCAGGAATGATGAGCGATAACATGTCGACGACGCCTTTCGATCTGGCGTCACTACCCAGATTGGGTATTCGATCCCAATGCGCAGCTACCGCCCCCACGTGATATTAACTGCCGCTCGAGGAATGGTGTCAACCTTCCCGTCGCAGCGAGCCAGGATCGCCCGCGAACGGTGATTGCGGCCGCGCCAAAGCTTGTGGATGGGCAAGCCGCTGGTTTATAGGATCGGCCGCTTATGATGGAGCAGAAACGTTGAACGGGCCGGCGACCACGGAAGGGCTCGGAATCTTGGCGCCTCGCCAGGCCATTGGAAGCCGGCAAGGGAGCCGGCGGCCTGGAGCCGTCCCCTTCCGTGCGCCCGATTTCGAAATCGAAGCAATTACCCGGAGTGCGGCGGTCGGCGCCATTCGGAGAACTGGTTGAAAAAAGCATTCTCGATAATCGTCACCCTGGCGCTGCTGGCCTGGCTTGCGGCAGACTCGCGCTGGAAGATGGTGGGCGACGCCTTCGCCAGCATCACGCCCGGCGCCTTCGCTGCGGTGACGCTGGCGCTGTTCGTCACTTATGTGCTGCGCGCGCTGCGGGTCTGCGACGAGTTCCGCGACGAGGTGAACGGCCGCTTCGGCGCCTGCCTGCGCGTCATCCTCATTCACAACGCCATGATCAACGTGGTGCCGTTCCGCGGCGGCGAGACCGCTTTCCCGCTGCTGTTGCGGCAGGTGTTCGGCATCTCGATCGTGCGCGCCGGCGCTTCGCTCCTGTGGTTCAGGCTGCAGGACGCCTTCGTCGTCGGCGTGCTCGCGTGCCTGGTGTGGCCCGGTCTTCACCCGGCGCTCAGGGCCGCGGGAATAGCAGCGCTGATTGCCTCCGCCTGGTATCTGCCGCGCTGGGCGCGCGCGCCGCATGACTGGGCCGGGCGCGGCAGCATCGTGTCGAAACTCGGCAAGCTGCGCGATATCTTCACCGAGGCCACGGGGCGCTCCCGCTACGGCTGGTGGTGGACGGTCGCCAACTGGACGCTGAAGCTTGCCGTGCAGGGATGGCTGCTCGCCATGCTGCTCGGCACCTCCTTCCAGACTGCCTTTCCCGGCGCCGTCGGCGCCGAGGCCGCCGCCATCCTGCCGGTGCAGGGCGTCGCCGGCTTCGGTACCTACGAGGCGGGAGCCGCGGCCGCACTGCTTTATTCCGGCATCGCCATGAAGGACGGGCTGCAGGCGGCGCTGGCGCTGCATCTGTTCATCCTCTGCTCGGCCGTTGCCACCGGTGCGATCGCCTGGCTGTTTCCCTCGAAATCGACGCTGCCGGAGACGCCGGCTACGGGACCCGCAAGGAAATGACCGCCATGGACATGCTTCCCATTCCTCAGTCGGGGCTGCCTGCCGGTGCCGTCATGCCCGAGCACCAGCTTTCCATCGTCATCCCGATGTATAACGAGGCCGACAACGTCGAGCCGCTGATCGTGCGTATCCACCAGGCGATGGAGAACTACAGCCAGCCCTGGGAAGTGGTGCTGGTGGACGACGGCAGCACCGACGCCACGCCGAACGAAATTCGCCGCCTGGCGGCCGAATACGGTGCGCATGTGCACGCTGTGGAGCTGGTGCGCAACTTCAAGCAGACGGCGGCCATGCAGGCCGGCCTCGACGCTGCCCGCGGCGATGTCATAGCGACGCTCGACGGCGACCTGCAGAACGATCCGTTCGACATACCGCGCATGGTCTATCGACTGCTGACCGAGGACCTCGACCTCGTCGCCGGCTGGCGCAAGAACCGCCAGGAGGGTTTCTGGATGCGCCGGCTGCCGTCACGCATCGCCAACTCGCTGATCGCGCGCGTCACCGGGGTTCGGCTGAAGGACTATGGCTGCAGCCTCAAAGTGTTCCGCGGCAGCGTCATCCGCAGCGTCAGGCTCTATGGCGAAATGCATCGCTTCATCCCGGCCTGGTTGGCGACGGTGACGACGCCGCGCCGTATCGCCCAGGAGGTGGTGACGCATCACGCCCGCATCCACGGCCAGTCGAAATACGGCATCTCGCGCACCTTCCGCGTGGTGCTCGACCTGGTCTTCATGTTCTTCTTCATGCGCTACCGCACCAGGCCCGGCCATTTCTTCGGCGGCATCGGCATCGTGTTCGGCGTGCTCGGCTCGCTGATCCTTGCCTACCTGTTCAGCTTGAAGGTGTTTTTCGGACAGGACATTGGAACGCGCCCGATGCTGTTCACCGGCTTCTTCCTGGTCATCGCCGGCCTGCAGATGGTAACGTCGGGCGTGCTCGCCGAGATGCTGTCGCGCGTCTATCTCGAGGCGAATGTTTCGCTCGCTTATGTGGCGCGCCCGCAGCCCGCGCCTGGCGAAGGCGATGGCTGGCGTTGGCCGAGCCCGCCCGCGCAAGCCAAGAAAGCCCCGAGACGGAAATGATCCCGCCCCTGCCCTCATCCGAGGTCCGCGCATGACCATCCTTGTGACCGGAGCCGCCGGCTTCATCGGCAGCCATGTCTGCGAGCGCCTGCTCGCCCGCGGCGACGCCGTTGTCGGCGTCGACTGCATGAACGCCTACTACGACCCGGCATTGAAGGCGGCACGGCTCGCCAGGCTTTCCGGCCGGCACGGATTTTCGTTCCGCCAACTCGACATAGCCGAGCCGGGCGCGCTGGCGGCGAATCTCGAGGGAACGCTGCTGAGCGGCATCGTGCATCTCGGCGCCCAGGCGGGCGTGCGCTATTCGCTCGAAAATCCGCGCGCCTATATCCACGCCAACATCGCCGGCCACCTGGAGGTGCTGGAGCTCTGCCGTGCATCGCCCGAGATCAAGCATCTGGTCTATGCCTCGTCGAGCTCGGTCTATGGCGGCAACACCAAGGTGCCGTTCGTGGAAACCGACCGCGTCGACAATCCGGTGTCGATCTACGCGGCGACCAAGAAGGCGGACGAGCTGATCAGCTCGACCTATTCGCATCTCTTTGGGCTGCCGCAGACGGGCCTGCGCTTCTTCACCGTCTATGGCCCCTGGGGACGACCGGACATGGCGGCCTGGATCTTCACCGAGGCGATGCTCTCCGGCAAGCCGATCCGCGTCTTCAATCACGGCGAGATGTGGCGCGATTTCACCTATGTCGACGACGTTGTCGAGGGCGTGATTGCGGTTCTCGACAAGCCGCCGGCGGCCGGCCGCGAGCGCCACCGCATCTACAACATCGGCAACAGCCAGCCGGTGCATCTCGGTCGCTTCATCGAGACGCTGGAAGGGCTGCTCGGCGTGAAGGCCATCCGTGAGGATCTGCCCATGCAGCCCGGCGATGTCGAGAAGACCTTTGCCGACACCAGCGCGCTAGAGCGCGACATCGGCTTCAAGCCGAAAGTGCCGATCGAGGAAGGACTGGCGAAATTCGTCGACTGGTACCGGCGGGAATGGCGGCCGGAGGGCAAGCTGTAAAGCGAGGCGCTGCCGCCGATGCCCTGCCCTACATGCATCCTTCGATAAACGGACCGCTGACCCATAGCGAGCCGTTGGTATACATGGCGGTTCCGCTGTCGTCGGTGTAGCCATGGGATTGCTCGTCGACGTGCAGCTTGCCGTTGGGCACAAGCTGCCCGTTCACTTTGATGGTCTTGATGAAAAGGTTGCGATCGCCGGGCCGGCCGTCTCCGGCCCACTGGTCGTTGACATAACGAATTTCGATCGTCTTTGGATTGGGCACGCCGTTAAGGTCGATGTGGAACGGTTGCGCCTCGACGGCCGCCTCCGTCAGTTCCGCCACGCGCTGCTCGCCTGTCGAGGCCTTGCTCTCCCTGCCCTGGACGGCGATCTCACCAAGGCGCTTGCCGTCGGCGAAGACGTCGAAGCGAGGCTGACCCTGGTAGTCGGTGCCGGCCGCGTCGATCTCCAAGCTTGTGGCTGTGCAGTGCCCCGCGTCTCCGGCCGCGTTGGCGACAAGTGTGGCTATGCGCCGCTTTTGCGATTGCACCCAGCCGGCAATCGGCTGCAGCAGCGCCGTTCGATCGCTCAAGCCTTCGTCGAATAGGTTCGTCTTTTCGCCGGGATCGGCCTTAAGGTCGTATTCCTCGACCTTGCCGGTGGTAGCGTTGAAAATCACCTTTCGATCATTATCGCGATAACCGAGCAAGGAGCCGGCCCACGGATTGAAGAAGAAGGTCCTGTTTGGCCGTTGCTCGCTGAACAAGCTGCGGCCCTGCCACTGCTCGGGCAATGGCAGTCCCAGTATGTCCATGATCGTCGGAGCGATATCGACGATGCCGCCGACCGGATGCGCGACTTCGTCATGGAAAAGGTGCTTGTTGATCATGATCAGCGGAATGTGGACGTTCTCGTCGTAGATCGCGGTGGCATGGACGTAGTCGCCATGTTCTCCGAACGCCTCGCCATGATCGCCAAGGACGACAACCAGCGTCGAATCGAGCTTGCCGGACTGCTTCAGTGAATCGAGGATTTCACCGAACGCTGCGTCGCCGACCTTCAGGGCGTTGAGATAGGCATTGAATTTTTCGTCATCGACGTAGTGGACCGGCCCGATGTCTTTGGCGGAAGGCACCATCTTCGAGAACATCGGGCTGCCGGTGATGTACGGATAATGCGTCATCGCCGTGAACATGATGCCGAAGAAGGGCTTCTGCGGCTCCTTCCTCATCCAGTCGATGATCATTTGGGCCGTGCAGAGGTCACTGTTATAGTCCATGTTCTTCCACTGCTCGGTACTGAGCTTGAAGGTCGGGGTGGCGCATTTCTGCCCCCGATAGTCCTGGATGACGTCCAGTCCCTTGTTGAGCAGGAACTCGTCCACACGCTGGAAACGGGAATCGGCGCTCCAGAAGAACCCGGTGCGAAAATTGTGCTTGGACAGGGTGTTGGAGATCGTCTCCAGCGGCAGGTACGGATATTTGGCAGTCATCCCGTAGAATGAGATGTCGTTGTACATCGAGGTCAGCAGCGAGAAGATCGAATAGTGCGTGGACGGCGCATGCGCATAGATCTTGTCGAACCGAATGGAATCTCCGGCATAGCTCTTTATGTTCGGCGTGATCGGATACTGGCCGCCAAAGGTCTCGATGTATTTCGACGGCACGGACTCCATCATGAAAATCAGCACGTTCTTGATCGGATTTGGCGTCGGCGCCTTGAAACTTGATGTTTCCGCCGGACGCTCCCCGACGCTGGCGACATCGAGATCATTGCCGCCGGCGCTCATCGCAAAAGTCACCGGCGTCGAACTGAACCACGCCGACTGAACGAAATACACGATAGGATTGTCGACCTTTGATGCTGGCAGCGACTGAGCGCGCACATGATAGCCGCTGCCGACCAGGGCTGCGCCAACGCAAAGAACCAAAGCGATGAGAAATCTCTTGTGGCCTGCGGAACTCAGCCGCTGGCACAAACTGCCCGCGACGTAGCCGAGGGCCAGCACCAGGACGATGGACCCGAAAAGGATCGCGGCATCCCTCACGTTGAGGGCGTCGCCCATCGCGCTCTTGGCGTCGGCATTCTGCAGGAAGTCGCCATAGACCAGCCACTGGAAGGTGAAAGGCTCACCCAGCATCTTGACGAGATTGATGTTGGCAAATCCCCAGCCGAGCGACACCAGGACCACGAGATAGAAAAGGGAGGCGACGGCCGCGGATGCGAGCCGGCTTGACTTTGTAAGGAAGAGCAGGATCAGCGTTGCCGCCGTCACCGATGTGATGAGGATCAGGTCGTAATAGCTTGCCGCCAATCCCATGGGAATGGACGCCAGAGCCCCTTGAAATGTGGTTTGCGGATCGACGATGACGGCCCGGTAGATGCCCAGCAGAAGCCATAACCACAGGCTGGTGCAAATGACGCGCAAGGACGTCCGCGTGAAGCGAAGTTCCTGCGTCAATGCAGGTTTCGTCCTCGATCCCGTCTGGCCGCCCTCGGACCGGCTCGCCGAGCCCATACCGCCGATACTCATGAGATTGCCCACCGCCAGTTTGTGCTCCGGCCAGAAACCACGGCCGGCAGCTTTCAAACCCCGTGCGCAAAATCGGTTCGGGGCAGGAAAGAGTCAACAAAATCAAGTGTGCGTTAACGACGTCTCTTCAGAACTGGTTAACCGCAAACACTGAAAGACAATGGGTTTGCCAAAGGGCCGATCAGCGTTGGAAGCGGCGAGCTTGCGGCAACAAAGAAAGCTGAGACCGTGTTGCGCGCCGACCCGGCTTCATTCCGACGTCAGCCGAACGCGTACAGATCGTCCGTCGAGACTGCCCTGAAATAGGTCACGAATTCCCAGTAATTCTCGATGCGGTCGACGAAAGGCCGCTGCGGCGGCTTCAGGATCTCGGTCTCGAAGTGGTCCAGTCGCTGGGAACCGCCGAGATAGGCAATGATTGCATTGCCAACCAGTGGATCGCCGATATCGCTATAGTGGATCGGGAAATACGGCTGTCGGGTCTCGAACAGCACGGATCTGATCTTTGCGCGAAACAGATTCAGCTCGCGCAGAAACGCGTTAAAACGTTCTATGTCGAAATGCACCTTCTTTCTCGGGCTGTCGGCTGCGAACCGATCGGTGGCATGGACTGTCCATACTCCGGATGCTTCCGCTTCGAGCAGCGAGACGAAGGACGCGATCGGATTCCTGACAAGCCAGAGCTTCTTGACGCTTTCATCTTCCAACACGGGGAGTATGGCCGCGCGCGTCTGGTCGGGAAATATGTGAAAACCGACGAAGCGAGCCGACGGATCGTCGAAGACGCGCGCGATGAACTGCTGCGGCTCGGCATCTCGCAAATCGACCCGATCGCGCGGCAGATCGATTTTCTCGTGATAGTCATGGCGCAAGCCGACGAAGCTCGGATTGAAGATTTCGCCGTGCAGGACCATCCCGTCATATTGGTTGAGATGGCGATTGAGCGCTTGAGAACCGGTTCGTGGCGAAGCGATCAGCACGAACTTCTGACAAGACTGCATTCACGCCACACCCGTTGGAGTTTGCCCGAACATACACAAACGACCTCTCCGTTCAAATGTGAGCGGCCGCTTGAAACGGCAACGGCGGGCGCCCTGAAGCACCCGCCGTCGTCGGTGTCCCAGCACTTGCTGCGGGGTTCAACCGCCGCGCAGGCGCGTTGGGCTGAGGCTCGCAATGGTCGAACGCTGTTCGGCGGGACAAGTCGGCAGGAACCGGCTCGCATCCGCATAGGTCATGGTGGTGACGGAGTTCTTCAGGCCGCCGCGCTTAGCGATCCAGCCGCGAACCCAGCCAGGGTAGTTCTTCATCATGAAGTCGGCCGCGACCTGGTTGCCACGCGCCCCGGCGCCATACGGCAGGTGGAAGCCGAACGATGCGTTGCGCGTGACGCAGAGCTTGCTCTTGGGCATCGCCAGGTAAAGCGTGCAGGCCGAATCGCACGCACCGTTGAAGCGCACGAAGCCGCCGCTGCGGCGCATCTTCAGCATGCGGATGGCATAGTCGATTACATAGCCGCCACGGTCGCCGCTGATCGTCTTGACGTAGCCCTTGCCGAGATTCATGCGCGGACGCAGCAATTGGTCTGCCGAGCTCGTCGAGATCATCGCGCCCGTCAAGGCGAGCGCAGCGAGAAACTTCAATATCGTTTTCATTCGCGCCTCCTGCTATGCCGTGAACGGTTAGCCCGGACGCGTAAAGATTGGTTATGCCGTGTCGATAAACTTGTAACAATCGCTTGATTGCACAGTTGTTTTAGACGCCGCTTGATGGTCTTGGTTTACCGGTGGCGCAGACGGATGATCACTGAAAAGTAAATCCGGCGCGACCAGAAGGCAGGCAGAGCGCAAAAGCGTTGTTAGTGGAATTGCGGTAAGGGAAGCTGCAATGGCGGTCGGAAGCAAGCTGAAGCCGTTGGGGCCGGGTGTTGAACGTCGCCGCATCTGCGTGACGGCGCAAGCGATCCCGCGCGACGCCGACATTGACGACGCGATGACGCCCGGCGAACTTGCAAGGCTCTTCGCCGAAAACGGAGACGACGTCACTCTGCTGTGGGTTGCCGGCCGGGACGTGCCATCCACGGACGAGGTCGCGGCCCGACGGGCGGAGTTTGAGGCCGCCTCGGTCAAACTGGAGGTTCTCGACCGGTCCGACCAGTTGCTTCCCTCGCTGGCGACGCCCGAAAGCCGATCCGCTGCGCTGCTGCATTATCTCGAGCGGTGCAGTTACGATCTGGTCTACGCGCCGCTGGAGGGTGGCCTGCCCTACTTCACCCTGCTCGCGGCTGAGACCGATGCCTTCGCCACGCCGCCGATCGTCCTCCTTGCCCGCGCTCCGCAAGAATGGGCGCATGAAGCCGACAAAACATTCATGGGCAGCACCGAGGCGATCGCCACGGCCTACATGGAAAAGTACTGCGCCGAGATGGCCGACAGGACGGTCTGTGCATCCGCCGCCCTGCGCCAATGGATGCTGTCGAGAGGCTGGAAGGTGCGCAAGGCGACGGTGCTGCCGCCACCGCTTCGGGCCGTCCGGACCAAAGCGCCGCAGCCACCCATCGCGAGCAAGGCGCGTGAGCTTGCCGCCCTGGCCGGATCGCGCTTTCGTGACGGGCTGACGCTGCTCTGCGACGCGCTCGACATCCTCGCGCAATCGGCGCCCGAAGGGCTGACCCTCACCGCGTTCGGTCCATTCGGCAAGATCATGGGCGAGCACAGCGGCGGACTGCTTCTGCGGCGCGCCGAACGTTGGCCGTTCCGGCTCAAGCTGTTGCCGCGCGCGACCCTCGAGGAGAGGCTCGACTACCTCGCACGCAGCGGCGCCTTGGCCGTTGTCCCTAGCCTTGCCGCATCGACCGGCGAGGCCGTTGGCGCATGCACCGCGGCAGGGCTGCCCTTCGTCGCAACCAATGCCGGCGCGAATGCCGAAGCCTGGAAGGCTCAAGCCGGCCAGCCGCCGCTGGTCGAGCCCGACGCGGCGCAATTGGCGGCCGCCATGCTGGCGGCGCTCGAGAAACCGCCCCAGCCACGGCGGGTCGATATGACGGGCCCCTGCCGCAAGGCATGGTTGGATACACGCCATGTGCCCGCTGCCCGGAAGCGCATTCGCAAGCAGCCTCAACCGGCGCCCCTGGTTTCGGTGGTTATGGCGCATCGCAACCGGCCGCTCTATCTCAAACAAGCCATCGAAGCGGTCGAGGCGCAAACCTACGGCACTCTTGAACTGGTGCTGGTCGACGACGGAAGCGACCTGGAAGAAGCCAGGCAATTGCTGGATACGTTGGAACCAGGCTTCCGTAAGCGCGGATGGAGGATCCTGCGCCGGCCGCACAAGCATCTTGGCGCCGCCCGCAATGCCGGCGTGCGCGCCGCGCGCGGCGAACTGATCCTGTTCGTGGACGACGACAATGCGCTTTTTCCGGAAGCCGTCGAGCATTTCGTCCGTGGCATGGCGGCATCGGGCGCGGACATCTGCACGGCCTTCCAATTGCTCTTCTATGAGGATTTCGTGCCCGAGGACCGGGCCGACGGCCTGATCCAGTATCTGCCGTTTGGCGGCCCCGACGCGCTGGGCCTGATCCACAACGTCTATGGCGACGCCAATGCGATGGTGCGCCGGTCGGTTTTCTCGCAGATCGGATTTTGGCTTGAGGATCCCGGCTATGCCATGCACGACTGGGAGTTCTTCGCGCGGGCGTCACTCGCCGGGCTCAAGCTCAGGCCCATTCCAAAGCCGCTCTACTGGTACCGCTCGAAGCCGGACGGCATGTTCCGCACGTCGAATTGGTACGACAACCGCTTGCCTGTCCTGGAGGCGTTGCGGACGCTGCGATCCGATGACACCCGGCTGCTCCACCAAATGGCCATCGCGCAGAACACGGCGCGTTCCGAAGTCGACAGCGCGCGCGAGAACCTGAAATATACGCCTGCCGATCGCAAATATTTGGCTCTCAGCGACCTCGAGCCGAACGGCGAGGAAGCGATCGAGACGCTCGCCGGCATCGCCGCTTCGGTCGGCCGCCACGATACTGCCACCGCCTTGCTTGCAGACGGTCTCGCCAGGCCGCAGCCAGACGCATCAGGCAGAGCCGTGGCGGCCGGCGCTTCAGGCGCGCTCGCTTACGACGCGCTGAGGAGCGCAAGGCTGCTTACGCCGCGCACTGCCGCGCTGCCGTTGCTGCTGGTCGCGCCCGACGGCGGCGTGTTCCTGCGCCCGCATGCGGAGGGTGCGGTCGCCGCATCGATCGATCACCAATTCCCGCCCTTCTTTCGCAGAATAGAGGCCGCCATCGAACTCGCCCATGCCGAGGCTCCGGCAATCGCGTTCGGCCTGGCGCTCGCCCGCCCGGACCGGCCTATAGACTGGCAGCAGGATGTCGGCGCGCAGACAATCGGCTTTTCCGGCTGGATGACGGTCCGCGACAGATTCGTGCGCCACGCCCTGGCGGCGACGGTCAATGTCAGGCGCAAGATGCCGCTTTCGATCGTGCTCGCGGTGCGCTTCGCGGAAGGACCGAACGGTGCTCCGAGCAACGCCTTCTTTCGGACGCTGACGGTGTTCAGCGACTAAAGCAGGACGTTCGAAATCTGAACTCGACATGCTGCCCCGTTCGCCTGTTTTTCGGCGCCGCATTTCTGCGGCCACGACGCGATTCAGCCCCGTCGGCGAGAAATAGCCTTCACAGGCCCAAGCAGCCGCTCAAAGTTAACCATCTCTCAAGCCGATTTCTTCCGCTATGGTTGACAAATTGCTAACAAATCAATAGTATCAACAGCCTATGGGGTGTGTAGTGGCAAGGGTGGGCGTAATGCGTAAGATACAGTCGCTACTTCTGGGCGGACTCAGTCTGCTCGGGTTGAGCGTCGCGTTTTCGAATGCGGCGCAAGCGCAAATCGAAGTTGCTCCAATCAAGGAAGCCGAGCTCGCCTGCGAGCAGGCCCTCAAGATCGGCACCATCGAGGCGCTAGAGGACTACCTGCATCGTTATCCGAATGCGCCAACGGCCTGCAAAGCGCTTGCTTTGAACAGCTTGTCGCAGTTTGCCGGGGGCGGTGGGAACGGCAATGGCGGGGATGGCGGCGGCCGCTACGGCGGATAATTGCCGGCCGCATTTTCGCCAATAGATCGTCAGATCAGCTGGCCGCGGTTTCGTGTAACCGCGGCCAGCCCGTCGCGACGAATTCGGCGTAGCGATCCGAGGTTTTCATCCAGCCGAGTTCCACGAGCTGGGCTGTGTCGCCGCGATAGCGCACGGACCGGTCGTTGCGAAGCGAGAGCTTCGGATTGAGCTCCAGGGCTTCCATATAGGCGGCGCGCTCTTCGAGCGTCTTTTCTTTCAGTTGCGCATTCTCGCCTAGCGAGGATGCCGATTTCTGCTGGAAGCCCCAAACAAATTTGAAGTGCAGCAGCGCGACGCGGAGTTCGCTGAACCGCACCTTGCTGATGGTGTGCTGCGCCGCGTGATAATGTGTGTCCCTGCTCCACCGCACGATCGGCACCTTGGTCAGGCACGGTGGAAAGGTCTGCTTGAAGCGGCCGCGCCAGAAAACGCGCTCGCGCACCCCGCCGAACATTTGCTCGGGAGGATAAAGTCCATCCCGAGCGCGCAACCACCCCGGCTCCGGATCGAAATAGGGGGATGCGTCCACCAGAGGGATGCTGCCGTCGTAGCTGCATTCCGCCAACGGTGCGTCCGCGTACATGTCGATCATGGATCCGATCACAGCTTCGGCCCCGGTCGACTCGAGATAATTGAAAAGCCGGCGCAGGCTGACGCGCTCGAGATCGGGATAGACAAGAAGCTCGTCGGCATCGACGGACAGACACCAGTGGCCGGAGCCGAACACGCGCATCAATGTGTTGATCCATCGCGGCGGGGTGATGTTCTCTGCGAAATGCGACCCCTCCGTGTGGAAACAATGGCTGTCCGGCTGCTGCAGGACTAGTTCTCGCGTCCCGTCCGTCGAGCCGTTGTCCAGGAAGAAGAACCGGTCGACTCCGAGCCTTCGATAATGTTCGAGAAGATGCGGCAGCAACGTCCTCTCGTTGCGCAGTGCAACGAAGCACAGAATCTCGTCCTTGCGCACGTCAAGCGGCCTATGGTCCAGCCGCTCAAGGTGTTTTGGAGGTCGATGGGCAAGCATGCGAACGCCAATCAATACGGTTTGCGCGAGGAGCCTGGACAGGCTTGCGATGATTATCCCGGTCAGACGATTATCAAAGTGTTATCCACCTGTTGGCAAGACTGCTGCGGCTGAGGATCGAGGGGGACCGATTGAAGGTTGGTTCGAAGACGGGCGCAATCTCTACGCCTAAGCGGCAGTCAAGCCACAAACCCCGCAGGGTGTGTGTCGTTTCCGAAGTCGAGTTCGGCTCGACGGTTACCGCTGATCCAGGGTCAGCGACATATGCGCTGGCGCAGCACCTGGCGAAAATCGGCGACACGGTCACGCTGCTATGGGTGCCGAGCCCGCTCGGCAGCCAGCCCGACGAGCAGGAAATCGACAGGCTCGCCAAATGGAGCTTCGATAATTTCCTGGTGCGGCTCGAGCTGCTGCCCCGGTCACCCGAATTGCTGCGTGGCCTCGAGTCCAGCGACAAGAATTCCGTAGCCGTCTACCACTACCTCAAACAGAACCCCTTCGATGTCGTCTATTTCGCGCTTGAAGGCGGGCTGGCGCATTTCCCCACCGTCGCCAAGCGCACGGGTGTCTTTGCCGACCCTCCCATCCTCGTGGTGCTCGCGCATGGGCCGCTCATGTGGGATCTGGAGGCTAACGCCAGGGCGATCGAACGCAAGGAGCAGATGACCGTCGCCCATATGGAGAGGACCTCCGCCGAGACCTGCGACCATCTCGTCGTCACAGGCCAGTCCTTGCTCGACTGGATGACCAAGGCGGGGTGGAGACTGCCGGCCAGCCAGCACATCGCGACGCCGTTGCAGCCGGAGGAGTGGCGTTCGAACTTCGCCGTCGATCACTACCGGCCCCGGGAAAAACCGGCCGCCGAGGTGGTTCATTTCTCGGGCACCAAGACGCGAAGCGGACTGACGCTGTTTTGCGACGCACTGGATCGCCTGGCCGAGAATGGCGTGACGGACCTGGCCGTGACGATCGTCGGCGCATTTGGTCATGTGCTCGGCGAGCATTCGGGCGGCATGATCCTGCGGCGCGCCCGGCATTGGCCCTTCAAGCTGAAACTGCTGCCCATCCGGGACGAGCCCGAGATCTTTCGTTACCTGCGGCAAAGCCATGCGCTGGTGGCAATCACGCACTCGGCCGCGCAGCTCCCGCTGGATGTGGTGACGTGCCTTGACGAGAAGATCCCGTTCGTCACGACGGACGTCGGCAGCATACGCGGGCTGCTTCAGCCGGAGTCCGCCGAGGCGGTCATGGTGGAGGCATCCCCCTCCGCGATCGCGGCCAAGATCCAATCCGTGCTCGAGAGCCGCTCGTTCGGTCCGGCAAAACCGTTGCTTGACCGGGAAGCGCGCGAGAAGGCCTGGAGCAAACTGCACGTCAAATTGTGCCGGCATCCGGCCAGAGCCGACGGCCCAAGCCGGAACCGCAGCCGACCGCCGCTGGTATCCATCATCACGGCGCACTACAATCGGGCGCGGCTGTTGCCGCAGGCGATTGCCTCGGTCCGGCGCCAGGACTACCCCAATATTGAACTGATCGTCGTCGATGACGGCAGCACGGATCCGGACGCAATTCGGCTGCTCAATGAAATCGAGCCCGAGTTCGAGCAACGCGGCTGGCGGATCATCCGGCAGAAGAACGGCTTCCTCGGCAAAGCGCGCAACACCGGTATTCGCGCCGCCAAGGGGTCCTTTATCCTGTTCCTGGACGACGACAACGCTCTCTTCCCCAACGCGGTCAGCACGTTCGTGGCCGGCATGCAAAAGTCCGGCGCCGATATCTGCACGACTTTCGCCAAATGGCTCAACGAGCCCTTCGTGCCGCCGGACACCAAGAGCGGCTATATGCTCTACTTTCCGGTCGGCGGTCCGCCGGACATCGCGCTGATTACCAATCCGTATGGCGACGCCAATGCGATGTTCCGGCGCGAGGTGTTCGACAAGGTTGGCTACCTCAACGAGGAGCGCGGCTTTTCCGCGAGCGATTGGGAATTCTTCCTGCGCGCCGATCTCGCGGGTCTGGAAATCGTCACCGTGCCGGAGCCGCTGTACTGGTACCGGTCTTCGCCGGCCGGCATGAACCGCAATGCCGAGTGGCTGAGGAATCGCCGGCCGATCATCGATGTGTTTCGAAAGCACAAGTTCGCGCACACCGACTTGTTCGTGCAGCTCGGCATCAGCTCGAACACTGCCGATCATGAGAAGGACCTCAACCTCTGGAACCTTGAACTGCGCGTCAAGGACGAACGGTATCTGCGGCTGAGCTCAGCCTCCCCCAACTCCGCGGACGCAGTGCAGTTGCTGGCCGAGATTGCGGCGCGAGAAGGCAGGGCCGATACGGCCATTTCGCTGCTCGCTCACGCCGGACGGTCCGACTTCACGCTGGGCGTCGTCGAACTGCTCAACGCCGCCGCTGAAGAAACAGTGCCGGAACTCCATTCCTCGCTCTACAGCGAGCGCTACCTCCCGGTCGAAGCCCTGCGCCGCGCCTATGTCGGCTCGCATCCGGCTGGCGATGCGGATCTCTTGAGCTATGTCGAGCAGTCGCCGGACCAGCTGTTTGTCCAAGCCACCGCCGGCACCGTCTCAATGGCGCTGCTAAAGGGCGTCTGTCCGGCGGGGACGATCAGCGCCAGCTGCTGGGTCTATCTCGATGAGGCACTGACCGGACCGGCGCAGTTCCAGATCGCGATCGTGGACGCGGAAAACCAGACCTTTGACCAGCTCGCCCGGCTCCTCGAGGATGGCGACGGGAACGGTTGGGCCGATGTCAGCCGCCCGCACGAACCACGCGAGATCGCAACGGGCGTCCACTCGCCTGCTCCCGGCAGACGCGACCTGCTGCTCGCCGTCAGATGCGGCGGCAATCGGCCGGACGCTCGGGTGCTCGGGGGCTTTTCAAGCATTCAGGTCCGAAATGTGGTTTCGACCGGCGGGAAGCACCCGCGTCTCAACGCGCCGCAAGAACGTCAACGCATGCGGCGGCTGACCGGCGAGGAGCTGAAGCGCGCAGCGCTTGTAACGACCTATCCGTCCGAGTTGCCGGCATTGCTGGTCGCCGGGGACAATGGCGGTATCTTTTTGCGGCCGAGCATCCATGGCCCGGTTGTCGCCGCCCTCAATTCGACTTTCCCGACCTTTGCCCGCAGTGTCATCGCCACGGTGGAGATCGCCCACGAGGATGCCTCGCCGTTCGAATTCGCCATGGCGCTGGGCCGGCCGGAAGAAAAACTGGTCTGGAAAAACGACACGCCGGTCGGCGCGCTGGCATTCTCCGGATGGACGCGGATTTCGAAACCTTTCGAGTTGCACGATTTGAAGGTTTCCGTCCGGGAGATCGACCGCAAATGGCTGACCATCTATCTGGCCATCAAACTGCCGCGCGGTTCGAAGCCGATGCCGTCCAACGCCTTCTGGCGCAAATTGCTGCTCGTCTGGGACTGAAGGGCGGGAGCCCGCCAATCGCGCGAACGTGACCTTTCATGGGTGCGAATCAGAGGTGCGAAGTGCGATAAGAACAGATCGGGTCAGTGTGGAAAGGCGCCAAAGAAATGAAAAGTATTGTCGGCCTTGTCCTGGGTCTTTTCATCATTCCCGTCAGCGCCGCATTTTTCACAGCCGCCGCCCAGGAGCGCGACGTCGGGCCGAAGTGCACCCAGTGGAACTCGTACCGCGTCCTGTTCAAAAAGGGCGATGGCAAGATTTCCGACGAAACCGCGAAAGGGCTGGCGGCATTCGTCAAGGACGCCGGTCGCGATTGCGGCTACCGGCTCTACGCGACGGCCAGCAAGGAAGGCGCGTACGACAAGGCGGACAGCATTGCCGGCCAAAGGCTGAACGCCACACGCGCGTTTCTGAAAGCGCAGGGCGTCAAGCCCGAAATGGTGCTGGCGCTTTCTCATTGGGTCGACGATAGCGCCAGCGATAAGAACCAGGCGCGGAGCGCTATCCTGTATACCTTGCCGAAGCAAGGGATCTCCTGCCGGCAGTATGAAAAGCGAAGCCCTGCCCAGGTCGCCCTCTTCTTCGACAGCAGATCCTCGGTGATTTCACCCCCGGTCAAACGCGACCTCGAGAAGTTCGCCAACAGCATCAAGGATTCGCGTTGCAACGTGGAACTGACGGCATTGGCCGCCAAGGAGATCACGGGCGCCAATGCGGCAAAGGCGAACAAGACTCTCGCCAAACAGCGGATCAAGGCAATCATGGACATTCTGAGCGCAGCCGGTATCGACAGCGACCGGCTGGTCGATACGAATGTTGAGTATGTCGGCGACAAGAAGCCGAATACCGCCAAAAACCGCATGGCCACCGCATCGCTGATGTAGAGCGCCTGCCGCCGGCGAATGTCACGACTTTGAAAGGCCACCCGTGCTCGGTGGGGAAATGTCCGTCGAGCAAATCATGAACACTTTCTTCGGGGTTAAAGTGCATATCGCCGGCCAAATCCACCGACAGGTGAAGGGCCTCCCGCCCAGCACGAAAATCAACAAGACGACGATCAGCGACCGCTGATCACTCTCACGCCTTGCGCTCCCAGCGACGGTCGGGCGTCTGCTGCCAGTAGGTCACCGCGTGGCCGGCTTCCTTCATCGTCTTCCAGTGGCTGCGCGCGCCTTCGAGCTGCGCTGCGTCGTGGCCGTCGAACAGGAAGACGGCGCGCTCGTAGCCCGAAAGCTCGGGCGGGTGCGCACCATCGACCAGGAAGCGGATCTGGGCAGCGTTGGGGTTGCCCTCCCCCGTGGTGAGCAGGATCGGCTGCTCGGCCGGATAGGCTTCGCGGTCGGTGGCGTGCGCGAGGAAGGAGTCGTCGCGAAACGTCCACAAATGCTGGTCGAGCGCGTCCCGCCGTTCCTCCGTGCCGGTCTGCACGACCGCGCGCCAGCCGCGCTCGACACTGCGCTCGAGCAGGCCCGGCAGGGCTTCCTCAAGCGTCGATTCGGTCAGGTGGTAGAACAGGATGTCGGCCACGACAGCCTTATCCTTCATAATGGTCGCGCACCAGCCTGTCGAGCAGCCGTACGCCAAAGCCGGAGCCCCAGGATTGGTTGATCTCGCTCGCCGGCGCGCCCATCGCGGTGCCGGCGATGTCGAGATGCGCCCAGGGCGTGTCCTTGACGAAACGCTGCAGGAACTGCGCGGCGATGATGGCGCCGCCATAGCGGCCGCCGATGTTCTTCATGTCGGCGTTCTTGGACTCGATCAGCTTGTCGTATTCGGCGCCAAGCGGCATGCGCCACAGCCGCTCCTGCGTCGCTTGGCCGGCGCCGAAAAGCCTGCCGGCCAGCTCGTCATTGTTGGAAAACAGGCCGGCATAGTGCTGGCCAAGCGCGACCATGATGGCGCCGGTCAGCGTCGCCAGATTGACCATGAATTTCGGCTTGAAGCGATCGTTGGTGTACCAGAGCGCATCGGCGAGCACCAAGCGGCCTTCTGCGTCGGTGTTCAAGACCTCGATCGTCTGGCCCGACATCGAGGTGACGATGTCGCCCGGGCGTTGCGCATGGCCGTCGACGGCGTTCTCGACCAGGCCGATGACGCCGACGATATTGGCCTTGGCTTTGCGGGCGGCCAGCGCACGGATTAGCCCGGTGACCGCGGCGGCACCGCCCATGTCGCCCTTCATGTCCTCCATGCCGGAGGCCGGCTTCATCGAATTGCCGCCGGTGTCGAAGGTGACGCCTTTGCCGATGAAGGCCATCGGCGCGTCCTTGGCCTTGCCGCCCTTCCATTGCATGACGGCCATGCGGGCGCCGCGCGGCGAGCCTTGCGCGACGCCAAGCAGCGAGCCCATGCCGAGCTTCTTCATCTCCTTCTCGGTGAGGATCTCGACCTCGACGCCGAGGCCTTCCAGTTCCTTCGCGCGAGCGGCGAACTCGACCGGACCGAGCGTATTGGCCGGCTCGTTGACGAGATCGCGCGCAAGCAGCACGCCTTCGATAACGGCCTCTTCCGCGGCGAACGCCTTCTTGGCGGCGGAAGGGTCGGCGCAGTGGATGGTTATCTTGGCCGGCTTTGCGGTTTCGGCCTTTTTTCTCTCCGCGCCCTTGGCGTCGGACTGGCCGTCTTCCTTGTCCTTCCTGGTCTTGTATTTGTCGAAGCCGTAGCTGCGCAGCAGGATGCCGGCGGCAAGGTGCGCCGCCTGCCTGCCGTCCGGCTGGAGGTCCGGAAGATCGAGGATGACAGCGACTTCCACAGCCTTGCGCAGCGCGGCGGCAACCGCGCCGCCGAGCTTCAGCCAGGCGTAGTCGTCGAGGCTTGCGACCTTGCCGGCGCCGACGGCCACCAGCCGGTCGACAGAGGTTCCCTCCGGTGCCAGCACTTCCACCGAGCTCGCGAACTTGCCGGAGAAATCGGCGACCGGAAACGCGCGCGCCAATGCGCCAGCCGGGTCGCAGGCCTTCGCGGCATCGCCAAGGCCGCCGCCGTCGGCCGCAAGCACGAAGACGCTGCCTTTTTTGGGCGCGGCGAATTTGGCGAAGGCAATCGAAGGTCTCGAAGTCATCAGATCCTGCTTCCGGGGTGAGGCGCCGCGAACCGGCTTTCAAGCGTGCGCGACATTTGGTCGTTTTCGGCCATTTGGCAAGACTTTGGCCGAAATCGCTGTCTATATCGCCCCCGAAACCAACCAAGGATTCGTCGCGGCGGAACGCAAGCTTCATGCCGCAACCTGTTGTTAACCATCAATGTTTCGCATTTCTTATTCATTGACGCGGAGACTCCGCCGCGCCGGGCGCGTGGCGTGGAGAGGACAAACCAGATGAGCCGCCTATGGACCCGGTTGTGCAGGCGTCGGCGGATGACTACCTTGTCGGCGGGCATGATGCCGTTCGGCACAATCGAGAAAAGCCTTCATGAAGGTCGTTGAACGCTACATCATGCGTCGCGCTACCGCGATGTTCCTGGCGGCGCTGGCGTGGACACTGGCGATCGTGTGGACGACGCAGGTGCTCGCCAAGATCGATTTGGTCACCGACAGCGGCCAGTCGGCGTTGACCTTCTTCGAAGTCGCGGCCCTGATCATCCCCTCGATCGTCCCGATCGTGGTGCCGTTCGCGCTTGTGGTCGCGGTGGCGCAGACGCTGAGCGCCATGAACACGGATTCGGAGCTGGCGGTGATCAACGCCGCGGGCGCCTCGCGTTGGGCGATCGCGCGGCCGATCCTTCTGCTGGCGCTGGCGGCCAGCGTCTTTTCCTTTGCCGTCGATAACGGCGTCGATCCCTATGCCAGGCAGAAGAACCGGCAGCTGGTGGCGGCCTCGCGCGCCGACCTTCTGTCACTGATCATCCAGGAAGGCACCTTCCGTAAGATCGACGACGGCCTGTTCCTGCAGATCGGAGAACGGCTGCCCGACAACAAGCTCGGCGGCATCTTCGTCGCCGATTCGCGCGAGGAAGGCGCCAACCTCACCTATTACGCAAAGACCGGCAGCATCGTCGAAAAAGGCGACGAGAAGGTGCTGATGATGAATGACGGCGTCATCAACCGCAAATCGGTGACCGGCGACCTTTCGGTCATCCGTTTCACCTCCTACGCCTTCGACCTGTCGGCCTTCATGTCGGCGGCGAACGAGATCACGCTGCTGCCCAAGGACCGGACGACGCCATACCTGCTCGACCCGGATCCCAACGACAAGATGTACCAGCGCAATCCGGGCAGCTATACGGCCGAGGTCAACCAGCGCTTCTCCGAATGGTCCTATTCGCTGGTCTTCGCGCTGATCGCGCTTGCGGTCGCGGGCGACGCGCGCTCGCACCGCGAGGCGCGCATCCATCCGCTGATCACGGCAATCGCTATCGCCCTTTTCGTCCGCTGGCTTGGCTTCTTCGCCGCCGGCAAGGCCGACAAAGTCTGGTACTACGCCTATATGGTCTACGCCGTTCCGATCGTGGCGTCGGCGGTCTCCGCCTGGTTCATCGTCTCGTCGCGGAGCATGGAACTGCCCGCCGCCTGGGCCGACTGGATGACGAATCTCGCCGGCCGCGTCAGCGAGGGCTGGACGGCGCTCAAGCTGTGGCTCGCCCGGCGCGGCACCTCCGGCCAGGGAGCCTGACGATGGGCTGGACGCTGGGCCGCTACTTCTTCTTCCGCTACGTGTCGATCACCATCTGGTTCTTCCTCGGCCTTCTGGCGCTGGTGTTCCTGATCGATTTCACCGAACTTTCGGGGCGCACGACCGGACTGCCGGGCTTCACCTACGGCACCGCCTTCGCCATTTCGGCGCTCAGGATGCCGATGATCATGCTGCAGACGGTGCCTTTCGTCGGGCTGTTTTCGGCGATGGCGACGCTGGTCTCGCTCAACCGCCGCTACGAGCTTGTCATCGCGCGCTCGGCTGGGGTTTCGGCCTGGCAGTTCCTGTTCCCGTGCTGCGTCGGCGCGCTGATGTTCGGGCTGCTGTCGGTCGGCGTGCTCAACCCGATCGCCGCGCACGGCTTTTCCTGGTCGGAGCAGATGGAAAACCAGTTGCGCGCCGGCAAGTCGAACGCCGTCGCGGAGGACACGACGCCCTGGCTGAGGCAAAAGACCAACTCCGGCGACACCATCATCGGCGCCCGCGCCATCCTCAACCAAGGACTGGAGATGGCGGACGCGGTATTCTTCGTCCTCGACCAGCAGGGCAACATCGTCGAGCGCAAGGACGCCGCGCGCGCCTTCCTGCGCGACGGCTACTGGGAATTGCAGGACGTCAAGCTGTTCAAGGACGGCAACATCCGTGCCGAGACCTCCGACCGCGTGGCCACCAACCTCAAGCCGGAATTCGTGCAGGAACGCCTGGCGCGCCCGGAAACCATCCCGTTCTATGATCTGCCGGCAAAGATCGAGGTTGCCCGCTCCTTCGGCCTCAAGGCAAATGCCTTCGCCATGCAGTTTGATTCGCTGGTGGCGCTGCCGTTCCTCCTCGTCGCCATGACGCTGATTGCGGCAACAGTTTCAATGCGATTTGCGCGGATGGGGCAGTCGGCGACGATGATTCTGGGTGGCGTCCTGGCCGGCTTTCTGCTTTATGTCGTTTCGGTACTGGTCAAGGCATTCGGGGTCGCCGGATTCGTGCCTACAATGGTGGCTGCATGGGTTCCGGTTGTCGTGGCTATGTTCTTCGGGGTGACTTTTCTGCTATACAAGGAAGACGGCTAGTGAGGGAGGCTGGTTTGCGCAGCCATAGGCAGGCCGGCCTGGCACGCCTTTATGGGGCGACAGCCTTGGCATGTTTGTTCGCTTGCGTGGTACCGACGGTGCCGGCGCTGGCGCAGACCATCACGGCAAAGCCTGTTCCCTCCGGCACACAGATGCTGCTGGCCGCCGATACGCTCGTCTATGACAACGACAAGCACACGGTGACGGCCGTCGGCGGCGTGCAGATCGACTATGGCGGCAACAAGCTCGTCGCCCAGCGCGTGGTGTACAACCGCGACACCAAGCGCCTCGTCGCCAGCGGCGCCGTCGAGCTCATCAACAGCGACGGCACCAAGATCAATTCCGAGCACATCGACATCACCGACGATTTCGCCGACGGCTTCGTCAACGCGCTGCGCGTCGAGACGGTCGAGAAGGCCTATTTCGCCGCCGAAAGCGCCGAGCGCATGGGCGGCGTGCTGACGACATTCCACAACGGCATCTACACCGCTTGCGAGCCCTGCGAGGACAAGCCCGACTCGGCGCCGACATGGCGCGTCAAGGCGAGGAAGATCATCTGGAACGGCGAGAAGAAGACGGTTCGCTTTGAGAATGCGAATTTCGAGTTCTTCGGCTATCCGCTTGCCTATTTGCCAGCCTTCGAGATCGCCGACCCGACGGTCAAGCGCAAGAGCGGCTTCTTGATCCCCGGCATCGTCTACAACAACAACCTCGGCGTCGGGCTCAAAGTACCCTACTATTTCGCGCTCTCGCCGACCTATGACCTGACCGTCACCGGCAGCGGCTTCACCAAGCAGGGCTTCCTCGGCGAGGCCGAATGGCGTCAGCGCTTCAACAATGGCGAATACAGCCTGAAAATCGCCGGCATCAATCAGCAGGATCCGGACGCCTTCATCGGCACGGGCAATCGCTTTACCGTCGATTCGGGAGAGCCAAACGATCCCAACAAGTTCCGCGGCATGATGGGCACCAAGGGCCAGTTCGCCATCAACGAGCGCTGGAACTTCGGCTGGGACGTGCTGCTGCAGACCGACAAGAATTTTTCGCGCACCTATAACATCGACGGCTACAACGACCTCGTCCACCAGTCGTCGATCTATCTGACGGGCCTGAGCGACCGTAATTATTTCGACGTCAGGGCAATGCGGTTCGAGGTGCAGGAAGACACGCTGTCCAGCGACCCGACGGCGCGCTCCGCCAAGCAGCCCTGGGTGCTGCCGTCGTTCGACTACGCCTATATTCCCGACATGTCGGTGGCGGGCGGGCAGTTGTCGCTCAATGTCAATGCGCGCGTCATCAGCCGCGACCGGCTGGACGCGGTGCTGGCCGATCCGCTCGACGACAATTCCATCAACAACGTGCGCGGCCTCGAGGGCCAGTCCAGCCGGTTGACGGCGGAAGCCGAATGGAAGCGCACCTTCACCACCGATGACGGACTGCAGCTGACGCCGCTGCTCGCCTTCCGTGGCGACGCCGGCTATGTGTCGACCACATCCGAATCGCTGGCGGCGGTCAACCAGATGGCGGCGAATCTCGGCGAGGATGTCGATATGCGCTCCTCGCTCGCCCGCTACATGGCCACGCTCGGCCTGGAGATGCGCTGGCCGCTCCTGTTCTCGATGTCGAACTCCAGTCATGTCCTGGAACCGACAGCGCAGATCTTCGTGCGCCCGAACGAGCAATATGTCGGCGGGCTGGCCATTCCGAACGAGGACGCGCAGAGCTTCGTCTTCGACGCCACGACCCTGTTCGAGCGCGACAAGTTCTCCGGCTACGATCGCATCGAAGGCGGCACGCGCGCCAATGTCGGCTTCCGCTACTCCGGCGCCTATGGAAACGGCTGGGGCACCAACGCCATCTTCGGCCAGTCCTACCAACTGGGCGGCGAGAACTCCTTCGACGCGCCGGACCTCGTCAATGTCGGCGCCTATTCGGGCCTGCAGACCGCCAAGTCCGACTATGTCGGCCTCATCGGCTTCAACAGCCCGAGCGGCTTCTCCGGCTCGCTCAGCGGCCGGTTCGACGAGCAGACATTCGAGGTCAGGCGCGCGGAGATCAAGGCGGCCTATTCCGGCCTGCCGGTTTCGCTCAGCGCCAAATATGCCTTCATCCAGGCGCAGCCGCTCTACGGCTTCGCCACGGACCGCCACGAGGTCACGCTCGGAGCCTCTACGCACCTGGCCGAGAGCTGGCGGGTCTTCGGCACCGGCACCTACGACCTGGAGACAAGCGTCCTGGTTAAGGACGGCGTCGGCTTCGCCTATAACGATTCCTGCTTCACCTATGTGATGACGTTCTCGCAGACGCGCGATACGGTCACCAAGGAGGTGTCGCAGAATATCGGCTTCAACCTGTCGTTCCGCACGCTCGGCGATTTCGGCTCGTCGACCAGCGGCGTCGACACGATCCAGTAAGCGGAGGCAGCGCCGGTCACGGCGTGCGCCGTCGCCGGCGTGAAGCTTGGATTGGCGCGTGATCCTTCGAAAGTGGGGCCGATTCTCGGGGTCATGCGCCGGCGACATTGTTTCGCCGCATAGGACGGGCATGGGGTCGACCACATAGCGCATGCGTTCGGAGGACGTGCGGCGCCGTCGTGGCGGATAGGAATTGGGAAGGTGAGATGAGGAAATACCTGTTTTCGGCAGGATTCGCGCTGCTGGTGGCGGCGACCTCGGTTTCGATCGCGGCAATGACGCCGCCGGCATTCGCCAGCCAGATCAAATATGTCGTCAACAACATACCGATCACCACCGGCGACATCGCCCATCGCGCCGCATTCTTCAAGCTGCAGCGCAAGAAAGGCGACGCGGCCAAGGAAATGATCGACCAGACGCTGCGGCTTGCCGAGGCCAAGCGGCTCGGCATCCGCATCACCGACCAGCAGGTCGACGCCGCCTATCAGCGTTTTGCCTCCAACAACAAGATGCCGCTCGCGAAGCTTGACGCCGTCATGGCGCAGTCCGGCGTTACCAAGGAGCATTTCAAGGAGTTCATCCGCGCGCAGATGGCCTGGAACCAGGCGCTTGGCGCGCGCTACCGCTCCGGCGAGGGTGGCTCGGTGACCGAGCAGGACGCGGTCCGCCGCATGCTCGACAAGGGCGGCTCCAAGCCGAGCGCCACGGAATATATGCTGCAGCAGGTCATCTTCGTGGTGCCCGCTTCCGAGCGCTCGGCCACGCTTGCCAAGCGCAAGCGCGAGGCCGACGCCATGCGTGCCCGCTTCAACGGCTGCAACACCACGCGCGAATTCGCCAAGGGGCTGATCGACGTCACGGTGCGCGATCTCGGCCGCGTGCTGGCGCCGCAATTGCCGTCGGACTGGGCCGAACAGATCAAGGCGACCAAGGTCGGAGGGGCGACGCCGACGCGCGAGACCGAACGCGGCGTCGAGTTCATCGGTATCTGTTCCTCGCGCGAGGTTTCCGACGACAAGGCCGCCCAGATGGTGTTCCAGGCCGAAGGCGGCAGCAACGACAAGGACGCCGACGAACTCAGCAAGAAATATGTCGAGGAACTGCGCAAGAAGGCCACCATCGTCGAGCGATAGGCCGTTTCGGCGCATGACAGAACAAGGCTCGAGCCAGCCGCCCTGCTTCGAAGCAGGCATGGCGCCCCGCGTGACGCCATGAGTGCAGGTAGGACCGACGCGCCGCTGGCGCTCAGCGTCGGCGATCCATCCGGCATCGGGCCCGAGATCGCCATCACCGCCTGGCAGGCGGGCGACAGCGCCGGCGTGCCGCCCTTCTACCTGCTCGCCGACCCTGCCCTGATCAAGGCGCGGGCGCGTCAGATCGGGGCCAACGTGGCGATCATGGAGACCCTGCCGGGGCAAGCGGCGCACCACTTTCCCCGCGCATTGCCCGTCGTCCCACTCTACGCCCGGCATCTGGACAGTCCCGGAAAGCCGAATTCGGCCAATGCCGCGGGCACCATCGAAGCGATCGACCGCGCCGTCGCCGACTGCCTCGCCGGCCGCGCCGCCGCGGTGGTCACCTGCCCCATCGCCAAGAAGCCGCTCTACGACGCCGGCTTTCGCTTTCCCGGCCACACCGAATACCTGGCGCATCTGGCCTCGCGCCACACCGGCGCCGAGGTGACGCCGGTGATGCTGCTTGCCGGGCCCGAGTTGCGCACGGTTCCAGTCACCATCCACATCGCGCTTGCCGAGGTGCCGAAGCTTCTGACGAGCGAGCTGATCGTGGCCACAGGACGCATCACCGCGGCCGACCTCGAGAGCCGCTTCGGCATCGCGCGGCCCAGGCTCGCCATCGCCGGGCTCAATCCGCATGCCGGCGAAGGCGGCGCGATGGGCGCGGAGGATCTGTCGATCGTGCTGCCTGCCGTCGAGGCGCTTCAGGCCGAGGGCATCGACGCCGTCGGGCCGCTACCGGCCGACACGATGTTCCATCCGCAGGCACGCGCCGGCTATGACGCAGCCCTTTGCATGTATCACGACCAGGCGCTGATCCCGGCCAAGACGCTGGCCTTCGACGAGGCCGTCAATGTGACGCTCGGCCTGCCCTTCATCCGCACCTCGCCGGACCACGGCACGGCGTTCGACATCGCCGGCAAGGGCATTGCACGCGCCGACAGCCTGATCGCGGCGCTCAGGCTGGCGCGCCGCCTCGCCGACAGCGGCCGCCGGACTGCGGCGACATGAGGCTCGATTTGAGCGGGGGGCGCACGACCATCGACGGATTGCCGCCGCTGCGCGAGGTGATCGAGCGCCACGGTTTGCAGGCGAAGAAGGCGCTCGGCCAGAATTTCCTGCTCGACCTCAATCTGACCAGCAAGATCGCGCGCGCGGCCGGCGACCTCAGCGAGACGACCGTGATCGAGGTCGGGCCCGGCCCCGGCGGGCTGACCCGGGCGCTGCTCTTCAACGGCGCCAAACGCGTGATCGCCATCGAGCGCGACGAGCGCTGTCTGGAAGCGTTGGCGCAGGTGTCCGGCCATTATCCCGGCCGGCTCGAGGTCATTCCCGGCGATGCGCTGAAGACGGATTTTGCCGCGCTTGCCGGCACGACGGACGGCGGCCCGGTGAAGATCGCCGCCAACCTGCCCTACAACATCGGCACGGAGCTTCTGATCCGCTGGCTGACGACGGCAGACTGGCCGCCCTTCTATCAATCGATGACGCTGATGTTCCAGCGCGAGGTGGCCGAGCGCATCACCGCAAGCCCGGGCAGCGGCGCCTATGGCCGGCTCGGCGTGCTTGCCGGCTGGCGCACCGAGGCAAAGATCGCCTTCGACGTGCCCCCGCAGGCTTTCACTCCGCCGCCGAAGGTCACGTCCTCGGTGGTGCATCTGGTGCCGCGTCCATCTCCCCTGCCCACCGACGGCAAGAGGCTGGGCCGCATCACCGAAGCCGCCTTCGGCCAGCGCCGCAAGATGCTGCGGCAAAGCGTGAAGAGCTTGGGCGGAGAAGCCCTGCTCACCCGCGCCGGCATCGACCCGACGCGCCGGGCCGAAACGCTGAGTGTGGAAGAGTTCGTAAGGTTGACGAACGCGCTGTAACCTGCCGGCCTCCTTCTCCCCTTGTGGGAGAAGGGGAGGCACTGCCTCTCACTCCGTCTTCTCGTCCAGCAAGCCCGAGATGAAATCGAACAGGCCCGGCCGACGGTCGCGGCGCAGGCGCTCGGCTGTAACGATTGCACGCACCTCGGCGAAGGCGCGGTCGAGATCGTCGTTGACGATGACGAAGTCATATTCCTTCCAGTGCTCGATCTCGACGCGCGCATTCTTCAGCCTGGTCTCGATGACCTGCTCCTGGTCCTCGGCGCGGCGCTTCAGGCGCGCCTTCAACTCCTTCATCGAAGGCGGCAGGATGAAGATCGAGACAATGTCGGCGCGCATCTTCTCCTTGAGCTGCTGGGCGCCCTGCCAGTCGATGTCGAACAGCATGTCGTGGCCTTCGGCAAGTGCTGCCTCGGCCGGCTCGCGCGGCGTCGCATAGAAATTGCCGTGCACCTCGGCCCACTCGAGCAGCGCGTCGGAATCGCGCAGCCGTTCGAACTCGCGCATGGTGCGGAAAAGATAATGGACGCCCTCGATCTCCGAGCCGCGACGCGGCCTGGTGGTGACGGAGACCGACAGCTCCAGGCTCGAATCGCTTTCCAGAAGATTGCGCGCGATCGTCGACTTGCCGGCGCCCGACGGCGACGACAGCACCAGCATCAGCCCGCGGCGGCGGATGCGGGACCCCAGATCCCTGGCGGCCGTAGGCTCCTTGGCAACCATCCCCGTCACTCCAGATTCTGAACCTGCTCGCGAAACTGGTCGACCACCGCCTTGAGCTCCAGCCCGATCGCGGTGACCGCGGCGGCATTCGACTTGGAACACAAGGTATTCGATTCGCGATTGAATTCCTGCGCCAGAAAATCGAGCTTGCGGCCGACGGCGCCGCCGCTGGAAAGCAGCATACGGCCTGATGCGACATGCGTCTTCAGCCGGTCGATCTCCTCGCGGATATCGGCCTTGGTGGCGAGGAAGGCCGCTTCCTGATGCAGACGGACCGCGTCGAGATTGGCCGACGCATCCATCAGCAGGCGGACCTGTTCGGTGATGCGCTCGCGGATCGCCGCCGGCTCGCGCGACGGGTCAGCCTCGGCCTTCAGCGTCAGCGCCTCGATGGCGTCGATATGGCCGGACAACAACTTGCGCAGCGCGGCACCTTCGCTCTGCCTTGCCTGCTCCAATCCGGCCAGCGCCATGTCCAGCGCCGACAGGATCGTCGCGTCGAGGGCGGCGCGCTCCTCCTCGGTCTCGACCGTCTCCAGGATGTCGAGCACGCCGCGCAGCGCCAGCAGACCGTCAGCCGTCGCCGGCGCGGTGCCGAACTGCTCCTGGAAGCGCTTGGCCAGTCCCGCCAGGTCCTTCAGGAACGCCTCGTTGACCACCGGCTGCGCCTGCTGGGCGGCGGCGCGCGCGACAGTCAGCGTTGCCTGGAAATTGCCGCGCGCGAAGCGCTTCTGCACGGTCTGCCTTACAGCGGGCTCCAGCCGGTCGAAACCCTGCGGCAGCCTCAGCCTGACCTCGACGCTCTTGCCGTTGACCGATTTGACTTCCCAGGCGATCGACGTGCCGTCGAGCTCAGCGACGGCTCGCGCGAAACCGGTCATGCTCTGCACGTTCATGATGCGTGTCACCCCTTGACGCAGGCCCGGCGCGATTGCCCGAGCATGCGCCCCTAGCAAGACGCCGGACCTCTGGCCAGCGTCGGATGTCCCCTCAAAACATGAATACGGCCCGGCGTCAAAGGAGGCGGGCCAGATCCGGCAATCACCGCGGCCTACTGGGCCGCGTCGCCATTTTCGCCGCTGGCGCCTGCACTGGCACCGTCGTCGGGAGTGGCCGGCGCCGTCGTCTGGCCGGAGGCCTTGGCCGCCGCATCGGCCTGCTTCTTCTGCACCGCCCGATAGCGGGCGACGTTCTGGTTGTGCTCTTCCAACGTCGCGGCAAAGACATGGCCGCCATTGCCGTCGGCGACGAAATAAAGGTCGTCGGTCTTCGACGGATTGGCCACCGCCTCGAGTGCGGCGCGGCCCGGATTGGCGATCGGCGTCGGCGGCAGGCCCTTGATCAGATAGGTGTTATACGGCGTCTGCTTCTCGATGTCGGACTGATAGATCGGCCTGTCGGCCGGTTTGCCCTTGCCGCCGAACAGGCCGTAGATGATGGTCGGATCCGACTGCAGCCGCATGCCCTTGGCGAGCCGGTTGAGGAAGACCGCGGCCACGCGCGAGCGCTCGTCGCCCCTGCCCGTCTCCTTCTCGACGATCGAGGCCAGGATGACGAAGTCCTCCATATTGGCGATCGGCAGGTCGGGCGCGCGATGCGCCCAGACGTCCTCGACCAGCTTCTTTTGGTCGGCGACCAGCTTTTCGACCATCTGCTGCCGGGTGGCGCCCCGCGTGAAGCGCAGCGTGTCGGTCGCGATGCTGCCCTCGGGCGGCATGGCCGCCGGCATGTCGCCGGTCAGCGCCTCCTGCTCGGCCACGCGCTGCAGCGCCTGCTCAACCGTGAGCCCCTCTGGGATGGTCAGCGAATACATCACCGACTTGCCGCTCTTGAACAGCTCCATGATGTCGCGCATCGAGGCACGCGGCTTGATGGCGTATTCGCCGGCCTTCAGCGCGGAATCGTTGCCGGTGGCACGCACCCCCAGCCTGAAGATGCGCGCATCGCTGACCAGGCCGCGCCGCTCCAGCTGGTCGGCGATCTCCTGAACGCCGGCGTTCGGCTTGACCATGAAGGTGTCGCCATTGGCGGACGGGCCCGGCTCAATGAAGGCCTGCATGCCGAAATAGAGTGCGGCACCCGAGGCAAGCACGACCAGGATGACCAACGAAAGGAAGAAATTCAGAAATACGACGACCTGGCTGCGCGACGCGCGCGAGCGTTTCGACGGCGGCGGCGTGCCAGCCTCGGGGCGCAGCGCCTCGGCGGCTGTCTTGGGCACGATCGGTCCTTGCGCCTGACGCTGTCCGAATTCTCCACCGCCGCCCGGATTTGTATTCATGGCGCCCTACCGTCTGATCTTGCAACGAATCCCCTAGCCGAAGTGTAGGGGCAAATTTGGCAAAAATGACGGCAGGCGGCGGACCTGCCGGTATGCTGAATGTTCAGCCATCGTAACGTTGGAAGACGAGCGAGGCGTTGGTGCCGCCGAAGCCGAAGGAGTTCGACAGCGCCACATCGATCTGGCGCTGGCGCGGCTTGTTCGGCACGAGATCGATCGCCGTCTCGCGTTCCGGATTGTCGAGGTTGATGGTGGCGGGGGCAATGTTGTCGCGGATGGCGAGGATCGAGAAGATCGCTTCCGCGGCGCCCGCAGCGCCCAGCAGATGACCGATCGACGACTTGGTGGACGACATCGAGATCTTGGAAGCGGCATTGCCGACCAGCCGCTCCACGGCGCCGAGCTCGATCGTGTCGGCCATGGTCGAGGTACCGTGCGCATTGATGTAGTCGATGTCGGCGGGCGAGAGCTTCGCCCGATTCAGCGCCGCCGTCATGCAGCGGAAGGCGCCGTCGCCGTCCTCGGCCGGGGCGGTGATGTGATAGGCATCGCCGGTCAGGCCGTAGCCGGTGACCTCGGCATAGATCTTGGCGCCGCGCGCCTTGGCGTGCTCGAGCTCCTCCAGGACGACGACGCCGGCGCCCTCGCCCATGACGAAGCCGTCGCGGTCGCGGTCATAGGGGCGCGAAGCGATCTCGGGCGCATCGTTGCGCTCGGTGGAGAGCGCGCGGCACGCGGCGAAACCTGCCATCGAAAGCCGGGTGATCGGCGCTTCGGCGCCGCCGGCCACCATGACGTCGGCATCGCCCCAGATGATCAGACGCGCGGCATCGCCGATGGCGTGCGCGCCCGTCGAACAGGCGGTGACGACAGCATGGTTCGGGCCTTTCAGCCCGTGCCGGATGGAAACCTGGCCGGAGACCAGGTTGATGATCTGTCCGGGGATGAAGAACGGGCTGATGCGGCGCGGGCCGCGCTCCTTCAGGATCATCGCGTTCTCGGCGATGCCGTCGATGCCGCCGATGCCCGAACCGATCAGCACGCCGGTGGCGCACTGGTCCTCATGCGTCTCGGGCTTCCAGCCGGAATCGGCCAGCGCCTCGTCGGCCGCCGCGATGCCGTAGAGGATGAAGTCGCCGATCTTGCGCAGTTCCTTCGGCTCGAGCACGGCCTCGGGATTGAAGGTGCCGTTCGAGCCGTCGCCGCGCGGAATGACGTGGGCGATCTTGCAGGCAAGGTCGTCCACCTCGAATTCGGTGATGCGGCAGGCGGCGCTGCGGCCGGAAAGCAGTTCCTTCCAGCTGTGCTCGACACCCATGCCGAACGGCGAAAGCAGGCCAAGGCCCGTGACGACGACTCGCCTCATCGCAGGTCCTCCCCGGCGATACCCGCGGAAAGCTTCAGGCCGAGGCCTTATCGATATACTTCACGGCATCGCCTACAGTCAGGATGGTCTCGGCGGCGTCGTCTGGAATCTCGACGCCGAACTCTTCTTCGAACGCCATCACGAGTTCGACCGTATCGAGGCTGTCCGCGCCCAGATCGTCGATGAAGCTCGCCTGCTCCGTCACTTTGTCGGCATCGACGCCGAGATGCTCGATGACGATCTTCTTGACGCGCTCTGCGGTGTCACTCATTTGGGGCCTCGTCTTACGTTGTGTTGTCTTCGTTAGCGGGCGGAATGCCGCTAATCAAGCTGAAAGATGGTCTTGTGGGAAACGCAACGCCACAGGACCGGTTTTTGCCCGAACCGCCGGGTTGCCGGCCGCATTACACGAAAAACAGCGGGCGTCCAAGCCGAAATGGCTGTTTTCACAGGCGCCCGGGGCTCGGTCGCCCAGGTGTGTGAGATTCAGCTCAAGCCGAGCCGAAAATGGCGGCTTTCGAGGGCCGGAGCGGAAGCGCAGGAAGCCGCCGTTTGCAGGCCGGCATCACCTGAATCTCAAATACCCTAGATCATCGCCATGCCGCCATTCACGTGGATGGTCTGGCCGGTGACATAAGCCGCCTCGTTGGACGCGAGATAGGCGACCGCCGAGGCAACCTCAGCGCTGGTGCCCATCCGCCGCGTCGGAATCGCCGCCATGATGGTTTCTTTCTGCTTGTCGTTGAGCTTGTCGGTCATGGCCGATTCGATGAAGCCCGGGGCGACGCAGTTGACGGTGATGTTGCGGGTGGCGATCTCCTGCGCTAGCGACTTGGAAAAGCCGATCATGCCGGCCTTGGAGGCGCAGTAATTGGTCTGGCCGGGATTGCCGGTGACGCCGACCACCGAGGTGATGTTGATGATGCGGCCATGGCGGCGGCGCATCATCGGATGGGTGAGTTCACGAGTGAGACGGAACACGGCGGTCAGGTTCACCTCGAGCACGGAATCCCAGTCGGCGTCCGACATGCGCACGAACAGGCCATCCTTGGTGATGCCGGCATTGTTGACCAGGATGTCGACGCCTTCGAGATCGGCCTCCGCCTTCTGGCCGAGCGCCTTGACCGCGTCGCGGTTGGTCAGATCCGCCGGGAAGAGCTTTACGCGGTCGCCGAGCTCGCCGGCCAGCGTTTCCAGCTTCTCGACGCGGGTGCCGTGCAGGCCGACGATCGCGCCCTGGCTGTGCAGCACCCTGGCAATCGCCTCGCCGATGCCTCCCGATGCACCGGTGACGAGCGCCTTACGGCCGGTCAGTTCGAACATTGCTTCAACCTCATTCTTCCGGACGCCCCGCGAGCGACCCTCGTTCCGCATTTGTCATGTTGTCCAGGCCATATCAGAAGTTCTCGGCGCTCACGACCGATTCTTCACCAAGCCTGGATCCGCTCCAGCACTTCCGCAGCCCAGTAATAGTCCTCGAGATCTTCGAGTCCACGTTCAACGAAGTCACGCAGGTATTCGGCTTTGCTTCGATCAGTCATCGCCACGAGATCGTCGAGGCGATGCTCGACTTCGGGAGAAAGACGGATGGAAGTAGGAATGCCGCACCTGCCAGCAAGAGTTTCCCGTTTATCCTAAAGTTGCCAGCGCCGCCTCGACGTCCGCGGCCGTGCCGATGGCGCCGGTCGCGATATCGCGGTTGATGCGTCGCGCCAAGCCCGACAGCACCTTGCCGGCGCCAACCTCGTAGAGCGTCGCGACACCTTTGGCGCCGAACCATTCCACCGTCTCGCGCCAGCGCACGCGGGCGACGACCTGCTCGACCAAGCGGCGGGCAATCTCATCCGGGTCGCTGGTCGGCGTGACCGAAACATTTGAGACGATGGGAACCACCGGCGCGCTTTTCGCGACTCCGCCCAGCGCCTCGCGCATGATATCGGCGGCTGGCGTCATCAATGCCGAGTGAAAAGGTGCCGAGACCTGCAGCATCAGCGCCCGCTTGGCACCCCGTTCGGTGCACAGCTTCGCCGCCAGTTCGACGGCCGCCTTGGCGCCGGAAATCACCAGTTGGCCACCGCCATTGTCGTTGGCGATCTGACAGACCGAGCCTTGTGCCGCTTCGGCGCAGGCGGCTTCGACATCGGCCTGCTCCAGCCCGATGATGGCGGCCATGGCGCCCTCGCCCGCCGGCACCGCCGCCTGCATGGCGTTGCCGCGGGTGCGCAACAGCCGCGCGGCATCGGCCACCGAAACGAAGCCGGCTGCGGCAAGCGCCGAATATTCGCCAAGCGAATGGCCGGCGACATAAGCCACCTTGTCCTTCAACGAAAAACCGCGGGATTCCAGCGCCCTTACGGCCGCCAGCGACACCGCCATGAGCGCCGGCTGGGCATTGGCCGTCAGCGTCAGGGTTTCTTCCGGCCCCTCCCAGATCAGCTTCGACAGTTTCTCGCCGAGCGCCTCATCGACTTCCTCGAAGACATGGCGCGCCTCGGGAAAGGCATCGGCGAGGTCCTTGCCCATTCCGATGGCCTGACTGCCCTGTCCCGGAAAGGTGAATGCGACGGCCATGTTAGCGTCTCCAGCAGCTGGTTTTTCCCTGCCTCTGGCGCAAGGCGGACGGCCAAGTCAAGCCCGCAAGCGCCAGTTCAGCGGCTGTTCCAGCCGGGACAACGGCCGAGTTCCCTGTTCTGAAAGGCTTTTTGGCGATCACACCTGATGAAAACCGCTCACGAATCGTTTGCTGGCTCTTCTTATTTCCGCCACAGGCGCTAGCTTTGTGTGACATTTCGATGACAGTGGCGTGACGCGAGTGGAAGACGCGTGACATGGGCCGGGGAAGCAAAGTGGCTAGGATCAGGAAAGGCGCGGCCAAACCCGCGCCGCAATTTTTGGAAGACGATCCGTCCACCGGCTATCTGCCGGGGCGCAGATGGCCGATTGTCCGCTACGGCCTGGCGACGCTGCTTGCCTCCGCCCTTCTGGTGTTCGCCATCGAATGGATTGTGCGCGGCGACTTCTTCGGCACAGTCGACTTCTTCCTGCAGCCCTTCAAGCCCGGCTGGACCACCATCATCGTCTTTTCGCTGGTGCTGATCGGGCTCGACGCCATACTCGGCCGCAGCCATCAAAGCCTGATGATCGTCGCGCCGGTGACATTGGCATTGGCCTTTGTCGGTCACCAGAAATCGCACTATCTTGGCGATCCGCTCTACCCGACCGATTTCCTCTATGCCCGCCAGATCATGGCGCTGATGCCGCTTCTGGTGCGCGAGCGCCCCTGGACGGCAGTGCTGCTTGCGGCGGCGATCGTCGCCAGCCTCGCGCTGCTCGTCTATGGCTGGCGGCTCTGGCGCCGGCGTGTGCCGATCCTCAGCCGCAAGGGACGGCTGGCGCGCTTGACGCTTGCCGTGCCGCTGCTCGCCTTCTTCGTCTCGATCATGGACTACGCCACCTTCTCGTGGACGCGCGACAGGCTGCAGATCATCCCGATCATGTGGGACCAGAAGGAGAACTATGCCTCCAACGGCTTCGCCCTCGCCTTCGCGCTCAACGTGCCGATGGCGCATGTCTCGGCCCCGCCCGGCTATTCCGAGAAGACGATGGATGCGATCGCGCGTCCCGGGGTTGCCGCCTCGGTGCCCGACCAGAAGCCCGATATCATCGTGGTGATGAGCGAATCCTTCTGGGATCCGACGGAGCTTCCCGGCGTCAGCATCAAGCCCGATCCGATCCCGACGGTGCGCGCGCTGCGCTCGGGCTCGATGTTCTCGCCGGAATTCGGCGGCATGACCGCCAATATCGAGTTCGAGGCGCTGACCGGCTTCTCCAACGCCTTCCTGCCGGCGGGCTCGATTCCCTATCAGCAATATGTGCGCACGCCGACGCCGTCGCTGGCGACTTTCCTGAAGAGCGAAGGCTATAGGGCGCGCGCCATCCACCCGGGCACCAACTGGTTCTGGAACCGGGGCGCCGTCTACGCCGATTTCGGCTTCAGCGACTTCCGCTCGGAAGAGACGCTGCCGCCGATGGAGAAGCGCGGGCCGCTGGCCTCCGACGCGGCCATGACCGACGAGATCATGCGCGAGGCCGATGCCAGCGACGAGCCGGTATTCCTGTTCGCGGTCAGCCTGCAGAACCACGGGCCTTACGAGCCCTACCGCTATTACAATCCGACCCACAGCGTCGACGCGCCGATCAGCACCTGGGCGCGGGAATCGCTGCTCTCCTACGCCGAAGGCTCGGCCGACGCCGATCGCGGCCTGCAGCGCCTGATCGACTGGGCGAAGAAGCGCGAGCGACCGACCATCATCGCCTTCTTCGGCGACCACTTGCCGCCGCTCGGCCCGGTGTATGTCGAGACCGGCTTCCTCAAGGACAATGTCGCGCCGCGCAAGGAGCGGACGCCCGAGGCGGCGCTCGAGCATCACGACACGCCGCTGATCATCTGGTCGAACCGCTCCGGTCCGGTCGAGAATCTGGGCTCGGTGAGCCCCGCCTTCCTGCCCTATCATATCCTGACTACGGCCGGGATCACCCACCCCTATTACACCGGCTTCCTCGGCGCGCTGCGCGAGCACTACCGGGTGGTTGACCGCAACCTTTTGCTGTCGCCCTCCGGCGAGGCGACGCCCGACTGGGCGCGGCAGAAGAAGATCGATCCGAAGATCAACGATTTCCGGCTGATCCAGTACGACATGATGTTCGGCAAGCGCCGGGTCGCGCCCGACTTCTTCCCCGAGACGGTAGTCCCGCTCGTCGCGCATATGAGCTGAGTGGATCGCCTTCCGACGAAATGGCCGACCTGCGGCCGGCGGGTCAGCCAATTCCCACAAGCGCCGCCAGGCCTGCGACACTGCGGAGCCGCCGGCCCTCTCTCCCGCCCTTGCCTTCCTCACGAATTGCTGTATAGACGCCGGCAATCTGCCGGTCCTTGCTGGGGGCTGAACGGAGGGCCGTGGCCTTAGAGGGCCACGTCATGAAGCCAGAAGCGCTTTGGGCCTCCCGTGTCTCCGCTCTCGACCGTCTCGTGATGCTCCTTTCTTCCCCGCGCGCCTTTGCGACCGGGTCAGACAAGTTGCAGAGGCTTAGCCGCGAGGGCCGGTGAGAGAAACGAAGAAAGGCAGAAAAACATAATGGCTCTTTACGAACATGTGTTTCTTGCCCGGCAGGACCTGTCGCAGCAGCAGGTTGATGCGCTTGTCGAACAGTACAAGGGCGTCATCGCCGCCAATGGCGGATCGGTCGGCCGGATCGAGAACTGGGGACTGAAGTCCCTCACCTACCGGGTCAAGAAGAACCGGAAGGCTTACTACACGCTGATGGACATCAACTGCCCGCCAGCCGCGCTCAACGAAATGGAGCGCCAGATGGGCCTGTCGGAAGACGTGCTGCGCTTCCTCACCATCAAGGTCGAGGCGCATGAGGAAGGCCCCTCAGCGATGATGCAGAAGCGCGAAGAGCGCTCCGAGCGCGGCGGCTTCGGCGACCGCGACCGTGGCGACCGTGGCCCGCGTTCGTTCGGCGACCGCGACCGCGGCGACCGTGGCCCGCGCTCGTTCGGCGACCGTGATGGCGGCGACCGTGGTCCGCGCCGCCCGCGCGAAAACGTTGAAGGGGGTGCAGAATAATGGTCGACATCAACCAGATCCCGACCCGGCGTCCGTTCCATCGCCGCCGCAAGACCTGCCCGTTCTCCGGCGCCAACGCTCCGAAGATCGACTACAAGGACGTGCGTCTGCTGCAGCGCTACATTTCCGAGCGCGGCAAGATCGTGCCGTCGCGCATCACCGCCGTCAGCCAGAAGAAGCAGCGCGAGCTCGCCAAGGCGATCAAGCGCGCCCGCTTCCTCGGCCTGCTGCCCTACGTGGTTCGCTAAGCTATTGATGCGGGCGGCTTGCCGCCCGCTTCGGCCCACGGCGACGGGCGCCGCAACGGGCAGGCTCAAATCCCGAGTTGAGGCCATAAACCTCTAACTGCCAAAACAGGCAGGACAGCGACACCGGCGAAGACGCCATTTGCTTCCTGACCTGTTCCCAAAGAATCCGCCGTCATCCGCGATGGCGCCAACCAAAGGAACGAAACCATGGAAGTCATTCTCCTCGAGCGCATTTCCCGCCTCGGCCAGATGGGCGAAACGGTTAAGGTCAAGGATGGGTTCGCCCGCAACTTCCTGCTGCCGCAGGGCAAGGCGCTGCGCGCCAACGAAGCCAACAAGAAGAAGTTCGAGGGCCAGCGCGCCCAGCTCGAAGCCCGCAACCTCGAGCGCAAGTCGGAGGCTGCGCAGATCGCCGAGAAGCTCGACGGCAAGAGCTTCATCGTCGTGCGCTCGGCAGGCGAGACCGGCCAGCTCTACGGCTCGGTGTCGACCCGCGACATCGCCGAACTGCTGACCGCCGAGGGCTTCTCCGTCAGCCGCAACCAGATCGAGCTCAACCAGCCGATCAAGACCATCGGCCTCTCCAACGTGGCGATCGCGCTGCATCCTGAAGTCGAGGTCACGGTGACGCTCAACGTCGCCCGTTCGGCCGATGAGGCGGAGCGCCAGGCCAAGGGCGAGACGCTGACGACGGCCGAAGCCATCTATGGCGAAGACATCAACGACAACGCCCGGCCGGAAAACTTCTTCGATCCGAACGCCGAATTCGAAGGCGGCGAGGACAACGCCTGATCGACAAGGCAGGAGCCGTGCTGCGGCTCCTCGTCCAGCGCCGGCTGGACCAACGCCCGGGTCTTCGACCCGGGCTTTTTTGTGCCAATAGGAACTTTTCTGATCCCTATATCTTGTTGCAGATTACGGCGTAGCGCGTCGATTGGACGCGGGCGATGCGCTGTGGCACTTTCGATTTGGCATTCGGTCCGACTGCCGGATGGTCCGTCTGAGGGGACATTTGGTCATGAACATCCTGTTGAAACACGTTCTCGAACGGCTGGTGCGGACCGGCGACCTCAAAGTGACCGGGCCGAAAGGCACGACGCATAAGTTCGGCGACGGCAGCGGCGAACCGGTACACATCCACATCAAGACCATGCATGCCGAGCGCGCGATCACCTTCGATCCGATGCTGGCCGTGCCCGAAGCCTATATGGATGGCGAACTGGACATCCCCGAGGGCGGCGTCCTCGGGGTGATGCGGATCGCTTTCCAGAACATGGGCAGCGGCGGCATCGACGTGACCTGGTCGAAGGCCATCGAAGGTCTGCGCCATGCCTTCCGCCGCCTGCAGCAGATCAACACGGCGTCGAGATCTCGCCGCAACGTGCAGCGCCACTACGACCTCTCCGGCGAACTCTACAAGCTCTTCCTCGACGAGGACATGCAGTATTCCTGCGCCTATTTCGAACAGCCCGACATGACGCTGGACGAAGCGCAGGTCGCCAAGAAGCGACACATCGCCGCCAAGCTGAGACTCAAGGCCGGCCAGACGGTGCTCGATATCGGCTCCGGCTGGGGCGGCCTCGGGCTTTACCTCGCCAAGGCCTTCGACGTCGACGTGCAGGGCGTGACGCTATCCACCGAGCAGCAGGGCGTCTCCACCGACCGCGCACATGCACTGGGCCTGCAGGACCGCGCGCATTTCGACCTCAAGGATTATCGCGCGCTCAACGAACGCTTCGACCGCATCGTCTCGGTCGGCATGTTCGAGCATGTCGGCGTCAACCACTACCGGACTTTCTTCGACAAGGCGGCGACGCTGCTCAAGCCCGACGGCGTGATGCTGCTCCACACCATCGGCCGGTCCGGCGTGCCGTGGGCGACCAGCGCCTTCATCCGCAAATACATCTTCCCGGGCGGCTACGTCCCGTCGATGTCGGAAGTGCTGCCGGCGATTGAGAAATCAGGCCTTATCGTCACGGACATCGAGATTCTCAGGCTTCACTACGCCGACACGCTGAAGCATTGGGGCCAGCGCTTTGCCGCCAACCGCGACAAGGCGAAGGCTATCTATGACGAGCGCTTCTGCCGCATGTGGGAGTTCTACCTTGCGGCCTCGGAAGCCGCCTTCCGCTGGCAGGACCTGGTGATCTTCCAGTTCCAGATCGCCAAGAAGAACGACACGCTGCCGATGACGCGCGACTATATGGCCAAATGCGAGAAGGCGCTGGAATTGCGCGACCTCGGCCATCAGGAGCCGGCGACGCCCGCCGTCAAGCCGACCCGCCGCAAGAAGGTGGAATAGAACGGCGGCGATTGTCGCTTGCCATTGCGGCCTGACGCCACGAAAAAGGTCTCGTTCGCGAGGCCTTTTTCATGAACTACCTAATCTACATCGCGGCGGCACTTGCCGAGATCGCCGGCTGCTTTTGCTTCTGGGCCTGGTGGCGGCTGGGGAAGTCGCCGCTCTGGCTGGTGCCGGGTCTGGCGTCGCTGGCATTGTTCGGCTTCCTTTTGGCGCTGGTCGACACGAGCGCCGCCGGTCGCGCTTACGCCGCCTATGGCGGCATCTACATTGCCGCTTCGCTCGGCTGGCTTTGGCTAGCCGAAGGCGTGCGCCCCGACCGTTTCGACCTCGCCGGCGCCGCGCTCTCCATCGTCGGCGCCTCGGTGATCCTGCTCGCGCCAAGAGGAGCCTGAATTGGAACTGCCCACCGCGCTCCGGCAGGGCGTCGACAGCCTGCTCGAAAAGGTACCGCTGCCGGCGCTGAAACAGGCCGCGAGAACGCTTTCGGAACGCTATCGCGCCGAGTTGCGTGACGGCCGCCTGCATATGGGCGAAGACATGGCGGTGAAGGCTTACCTGGCGACCAGGCTGCCCGCCACCTATGCCGCCGTTCGCGCTTGCCTCGACGCGCTGGCGGACGCTCGTCCGGATTTCCAGCCGAAAAGCCTGCTCGATATCGGCGCAGGGCCTGGCACCATGCTTTGGGCCACCGCCGATACCTGGCCGGAGCTCGAACGGGCGGTTCTGGTCGAGGCAAGCGCCGCGGTGCGCAAGGTCGGCCAGTCGCTGGCCGCCGGCGCGATCGCTGCCCGCGCGAGCTGGGTAGCCGGCGACGCCACCATCGATCTCGACGGTCTCGACGCTGCGGACTTGATCAGCGTCGCCTATGTGCTCGACGAGATCGCGCCGGCCTCGCTGCCAAAACTCGTCGACCGGCTCTGGCGATTGACGGCCGACACGCTCCTGATCGTCGAGCCCGGCACGCCGGCCGGCTGGCAGCGTATCCTTGCCGCGCGCCGGCAGCTCATCGAGGCCGGCGCGCACGTCTCGGCGCCCTGCCCGCATGAAGCGCCTTGCCCGCTCATTCCGCCTGACTGGTGCCATTTCTCGCGCCGCGTCGCGCGTTCGCGGCTGCATCGGCTCGCCAAGGACGCCGACGTGCCGTGGGAGGACGAGAAGTTCATCTACCTCGCCGCCTCACGTCTGCCGGCGCCGGCGCGCGCGTCACGGGTGATCGCGCCGCCAAAGGGCGGTTCGGGCAAAGTCGTGCTCAAGCTCTGCCAGCCCAACGGCCATGCCGGCGAGCGCCTCTCCAGCAAGCGCGACGGCGATGTCTTCAAGGCGGCGAGGCGGGCGGACTGGGGCGACACGCTTGGCTGAGCCGCTTGTGATTCAGGGGCGAGGCGACACGGCGCAGACAAGCTTGCCACGACTGACATAGCCGGCATCGCATTTTCCTGTTTTGTTCTCGTTTGAGGCCCGCTAGGGTTGCGCACTTCGATTCGAGTCAATGACGATTCTTTCCACGGAAAAATTTCGGTTGTGAATCGCGAGCATCGAAGCCGGTTGGAACCTCACTGTTGCAGATAAGTCAGCACCGATTTTTCCAGTTCTGATATCGAGGAAGCGGGATCGAAATCGGGGACATCATGGCTGAAGCAGCGCGCAAGCTCGGCGTGGCGGAGCAACCGCTCTACCGCGAGGCACCGAACAACATCGAGGCCGAGCAGGCGCTGCTTGGCGCAATTCTGGTCAACAACGACGCCTTCTACCGCGTCTCGGATTTCCTCAAGCCCGCGCATTTCTATGAGCCGCTGCACCGCAAGATCTTCGAGGTCGCGGCCGAGCTCATCCGCATGGGCAAGATCGCAACGCCGATCACGCTGAAGACCTTCCTGCCGGCGGAAGAGAAGGTCGGCGACATGACGGTGGCGCAGTATGTCGTGCGGCTCGCCGTCGAGGCGGTCACCGTCGTCAACGCCGCCGATTACGGACGCGCCATCTACGACCTCGCCACCCGCCGGGCGCTGATCACCGTCGGCGAGGACATGGTCAACATCGCCTATGACGCGCCGGTCGACATGTCGCCCTCGGAGCAGATCGAGGACGCCGAGCGGCGCCTGTTCGAGCTCGCGGAGACCGGCCGCTACGACGGCGGCTTCGAGAGCTTCAACGACGCGGTCAAAACCGCCGTCGACATGGCCAACGCCGCCTATATGCGCGACGGCCATCTGTCAGGCATCGCCACGGGGCTGCGCGACCTCGACCGCCGCATGGGCGGCCTGCAGCCTTCCGACCTGATCGTGCTTGCCGGGCGCCCCGGCATGGGCAAGACCTCCCTGGCCACCAACATCGCCTTCAATATCGCCGAGGCCTATCAACCGGCGCAGCAGGCCGACGGCACCTTCAAGGCGGCCAATGGCGGCGTGGTCGGCTTCTTCTCGCTCGAAATGTCGTCGGAACAGCTCGCCACCCGCATCATCTCCGAGCAGACCGAAATCTCGTCATCGAAGATCCGCCGCGGCGAGATCTCCGAGATGGATTTCGAGAAGCTGGTTGCCTGCTCGCAGACGATGCAGAAGATCCCGCTGTTCATCGACCAGACCGGCGGCATCTCGATCGCGCAGCTCTCCGCGCGGGCGCGGCGGCTGAAGCGCCAGCGCGGCCTCGACCTCATCGTCATCGACTATATCCAGCTGATGCAGGGCTCGAGCGCGCGCGCCTCGCAGAACCGCGTCCAGGAAATCACCGAGATCACCACGGGCCTGAAGGCTCTAGCCAAGGAGCTCGGCGTGCCGATCATCGCGCTGTCGCAGCTGTCGCGTCAGGTCGAAAGCCGCGACGACAAGCGCCCGCAGCTCTCGGACCTGCGCGAATCCGGCTCGATCGAGCAGGACGCCGACGTGGTGCTGTTCGTCTACCGCGAGGAATACTACCTCAAGAACCGCGAGCCGAAGCTCGGCACCGACGAATACATCAAGTGGGAAAACGAGATGAACGAGGCGCGCGGCAAGGCCGAGTGCATCGTGGCCAAGCAGCGCCACGGACCGACCGGCACCGTCAGCCTCGCCTTCCATGGCGAGTTCACGCGCTTCTCCGATCTGGCGGAAGAGCATCATCTGCCGGAGAGGTTTGAGTAGCCTTTTTATTTGGGAGTAGCTGATTGGATTTCAGCGACATCTATCAGCGGATGAAATTCGAAGCGTATGAGATCTCCGAGGGCGAACGCACCCAGCTTACCAATTATTTGAAATCCGCCGGGTCAACATCCAGCCCGAAATCGCACGCCGGTTTGCTGGTCTTCTGCTACTCGAGCGAACCGGCGCGCGAGAACGTTGAATTGGTTAGGAAATTCCTTGCCAAAGATGTTGAAGACTACACGCGAAGCGCAGCGGTGACTGGTCTCTATCGGATTTGGAAGCTGGGAACGACCTCCGACATCGACGATCTGCTGGACCTTGTGGCGCTCTGGTCGGTGGAGTCTCGATACTCCACTTCGATCGTTGCGATCGGGTGCGCATTCCTTCTCATGCATCGACTTCAGGACCGCCGTCTCTCTTTGGCGCTCAGGCGATTGTTGGAAACGCTGCACGAAGAACTCAAACGGGATAGCGATTTGGCGGTCGGCCTGTTTGTTCACGCATGTTGGTCGGCGTACGACAATTGGGCCCTGGCCAACGGACAGCAGCGTACTCATTTCGATACGATTGAAGAGGCGTTGCCGATCTACTGGGATCGTCAGAAATACCTTTTGGAGCCACTGAACTAATGGCCAAATCGCGCGTTCAGTTCATCTGTCAGAATTGCGGCTCGGTGCATCAGCGCTGGGCCGGCAAATGCGATGCCTGCGGCGAGTGGAACACACTGGTCGAGGAAGGCACCGCGGGCGGCATCGGCTCGGGGCCGGCCAACACCCGCAATGTGCGCAAGGGCCGCGCCGTGGTGCTCACCAGCCTCTCCGGCGACATCGAGGACGCGCCGCGCATCGTTTCCGGCATCGGCGAGCTCGACCGCGCCACCGGCGGCGGCTTCGTGCGTGGCTCCGCCCTTCTGGTCGGCGGCGATCCCGGCATCGGCAAGTCGACGCTGCTGACGCAGGCCGCAGCCGCCTTGGCCTCGAAAGGCCACCGCATCGTCTATGTTTCGGGTGAGGAAGCGGTGGCGCAGATAAGGCTGCGTGCTCAGCGCCTCGGTGTCGCCTCGACGCCAGTCGAACTCGCCGCCGAGACCAATGTCGAGGACATCCTCGCGACAATCGCCGACGGCAAGCGGCCGGATCTGGTGATCCTCGATTCCATCCAGACGCTGTGGACCGATCTTGCCGATTCGGCGCCCGGCACGGTCACCCAGGTGCGCGCGGCCGCCCAGGCGATGATCCGCTATGCGAAATCCACCGGCGCCGCGATCGTGCTCGTCGGCCATGTCACCAAGGAAGGCCAGATCGCCGGTCCCCGCGTCGTCGAGCACATGGTCGACGGCGTGCTCTATTTCGAGGGCGAAGGCAACCACCACTTCCGCATCCTGCGCACGGTGAAGAACCGCTTTGGGCCGACCGACGAGATCGGCGTCTTCGAGATGTCGGACAAGGGCCTGCGCGAGGTCGCCAATCCATCCGAGCTGTTCCTCGGCGAGCGGCATGCGAAGTCGCCCGGCGCCGCCGTCTTCGCCGGCATGGAAGGCACAAGGCCGGTGCTGGTCGAGATCCAGGCGCTGGTGGCGCCCTCTTCGCTCGGCACGCCGCGCCGCGCCGTCGTCGGCTGGGACGGCGCGCGGCTCTCCATGGTGCTGGCGGTGCTGGAAGCGCATTGCGGCGTCCGCTTCGGCCAGCACGACGTCTATCTCAACGTCGCCGGCGGCTACCGCATCTCGGAGCCGGCCGCCGATCTCGCGGTCGCCGCAGCATTGGTTTCGTCGCTCACCGGTCTTGCCCTTCCCGCCGATTGCGTCTATTTCGGCGAAATCAGCCTTTCGGGCGCGGTGAGGCCGGTTGCGCATGCGCAGCAGCGCCTTAAAGAGGCCGAAAAGCTGGGTTTCGGAAGCGCGGTGCTGCCGCTCGGCAGCGAGGAAGTCGTTGGCGGTAATGGGGCCGGGGGAATCGCGGCCGGCGCTTTCCAGCCCACCGAGCTTGCCGACCTGGTGGCGCGCATAGCCGGCTCACGGCGCAGTCGCGCCGACGAGCGGGAGTGATGCAGCTCATGATGTGGGGCGAAAGACATGCCGATTACGCTGCTTGACGGAATTCTCGTCGGCTTCACCCTGGTCTCGGCGATGCTTGCCATGGTGCGCGGCTTTTCCCGCGAGGTATTGTCGGTGGTGTCGTGGGCAGCGGCGGCGGCGGCGGCCTTCTTCTTCTACAAGCCGGTCCTGCCCTACGTTCAGCCCTATGTCGACAACGACAAGATCGCCATGGCCGCGGCGGCCGGCATCGTCTTTGTCATCGCGCTGATCGTCGTCTCGGTGATCACCATGAAGATCGCCGACTGGATCATCGATTCGCGCATCGGCGCGCTCGATCGCACGCTCGGTTTCCTCTACGGCGCGGCGCGCGGCATCCTGGTCGTCGCGGTGGCGCTATTGTTCTTCAACTGGCTGGCCGGCGCCAAGGCGCCCGCCTGGGTTGCCAACGCCAAGTCGCGGCCGCTGCTCGAGACGATCGGCGCCAAGCTCGAAAGCGTGCTGCCCGAGAACACGGAAGAGCTGGTCAACAAATACACGCGTAAGGTCACGCCCCAGGCCGGCGCGCCGGCGACCACCGACCAGCCCGCGGCCGAGCCGCCGGCGACCGGCGACGACAGCGCGACGGCGCCCGACGACAGCGAAGGCGAAGCGCCGGCCGACAATGAGCCAGCCCCCGCCCCGGCTCCCGCCGCTCCGGCGCCGGCAAACTGAGGCGCCGGCAAACTGAAATGCAGGCCAGTTCCGGCACTGGCCTGCATTTTATGAATGCGGCATCGCATGCGTTGCGTTCGATGAGCGATCGCCTTATATGGCGGTTTTAGCGGAGCTTGAGCCCCAGATGGCAGACTCAACGGCAGACGCAGGCAAAGTCCTTTCCGCCGAGGCCGATGACCATTTCCATGACGAGTGCGGCGTGTTCGGCATTTTCGGCCGGCAGGACGCGGCTGCCATCGTCACACTCGGGCTTCACGCGCTCCAGCATCGCGGTCAGGAAGCCGCCGGCATCGTTTCCTATGACGGCACCCAGTTCCATGTCGAGCGTCATGTCGGGCTGATCGGCGACACCTTCACCAAACAGAACGTCATCGATCGCCTGCAGGGCAACCGCGCCATCGGCCACACCCGCTACGCCACCACCGGCGGCGCGGGCCTGCGCAACATCCAGCCCTTCTTCGCCGAGTTGGCCGAAGGCGGCCTTGCGGTCGCCCATAACGGCAACCTCACCAATGCGCTCACCGTCCAGCGCGCATTGCAGAAACAGGGCTCGATCTTCTCCTCCACTTCCGACACCGAGACGCTGCTGCATCTGGTCGCGACCAGCAAGGAACGCGATTTGAACTCGCGCTTCATCGATGCCGTTCGCCAAGTCGAGGGCGCGTTCTCGCTGGTCGCGATGACGGCCAAGAAGATGATCGGCTGCCGCGATCCGCTCGGCATCCGTCCGCTGGTGCTCGGCGACCTCGACGGCGCCTGGATACTTGCTTCGGAAACCTGCGCGCTCGACATCATCGGCGCTCGTTTCGTGCGCGACATCAAGCCGGGCGAGATGGTGGTCATCACCTCCAAGGGCATCGAGAGCCTGTTCCCGTTCGAGCCGCAGACGACCCGCTTCTGTATCTTCGAATATGTCTATTTCGCGCGGCCGGATTCCTCGGTCGAGGGCCGCAACGTCTATGAGGTCCGCAAGCGCATCGGCGCCGAGCTGGCGCAGGAAAACCCGGTCGAGGCCGACATCGTCGTGCCGGTGCCGGATTCCGGCACGCCGGCCGCGATCGGCTTCAGCCAGGCCGCAGGCATTCCCTTCGAGCTTGGCATCATCCGCAACCACTATGTCGGCCGCACCTTCATCCAGCCGGGCGATTCCATCCGCCACATGGGCGTGAAGCTCAAGCATAATGCCAACCGCCGCATGATCGAGGGCAAGCGCGTGGTGCTGGTCGACGATTCCATCGTGCGCGGCACCACCAGCCAAAAGATCGTGCAGATGGTGCGTGACGCCGGCGCGAAGGAAGTGCATATGCGCATCGCATCGCCGCCGACCAGCGCATCGTGCTTCTACGGCGTCGACACGCCGGAGAAATCGAAGCTTCTGGCATCGCGCATGTCGGTCGAGGAGATGGCCGAGTTCATCCGCGTCGATTCGCTCGGGTTTTTGTCGATCGACGGGCTCTACCGCGCCGTCGGCGAGGCGCGCCGCGACAACGACCAGCCGCAATTCTGCGACGCCTGCTTCACCGGCCAGTACCCTACCCGCCTGCTCGACTTCGAAGGCCACGACAACGTGCGCACGCTGTCGCTGCTGGCGAGCGGCGGGTCGTAAGCCGGTCCACCCCACGGAATCCCTCACATGACCCTCGACCTTTCCGGCCGCGTCGCGGTCGTCACCGGCGCCTCGCGCGGCATTGGTTACTTCATCGCCAGGGAACTGGCTGCCGCCGGCGCGCATGTCGTCGCGGTCGCCCGCACCGTCGGCGGGCTGGAAGAGCTTGACGATGCGATCAAGGCCGACGGCCGCGGACAGGCCACGCTGGTGCCGCTCGACCTTGCCGACATGGCGGGCATCGACCGGCTCGGCGGCGCAATCCACGAGCGCTGGGGAAAGCTCGACATCCTGGTCGCCAATGCCGGTATACTCGGGGTGATCTCGCCGATCGGCCATGTCGAAGCAAAGACCTTCGATAAGGTCATGACGGTCAACGTCACCGCGACCTGGCGCCTGATCCGTTCGGTCGATCCGCTGCTTCGGCTCTCCGACGCCGGACGGGCGATCATCATGTCCTCCAACGCGGCGCACTCGGCGCGCGCCTTCTGGGCGCCCTACGCGGCTTCCAAGGCCGCGGTGGAGACGATGATGCGATCCTGGGCGCATGAGACCGAGAGCCTGCCGCTTCGGGTCAACGCCGCCGATCCGGGCGCCACCCGCACCGCAATGCGCGCTCAGGCCATGCCCGGCGAGGATCCCGAGACGCTGCCGCATCCGTCCGAGATCGCCAAACGCATCGTGCCGCTGGCAAGCCCGGACTTGAAGGAAACCGGGCTGATCTTCCAGGCCAGGCACAACCGTTTCGTCGCCTATCGGCAGCCGGAATAAACCTGCCTCAAGGCGGATGAAACAGCCCTCCGGCTACGTTCTTCGAATGTAGAACATTCGAAACCGGAGGACCGACATGCGCAGACTTCTTCTCGTTGCCGCCACCGCCATTACCGCCGCACTCGCCGCCACGGCAGGCGCGGCCCTGTCGCAAGACGCCAAGATGAGCTTCTTCGTCACCAGCGTCGGCTCCGGCAAGGGCGCCGATCTCGGCGGCCTCAAGGGTGCGGACGCGCATTGCGCCTCGCTGGCAGAAGCGGCCGGCGTCACCGGCAAGACCTGGCACGCCTATCTCTCCTCCAGCGCCGAGGATGCGCGCGACCGCATCGGCAAGGGTCCCTGGTTCAATGCCAAGGGCGAGAAGATCGCCGACGACGTCGCCTCGCTGCACAGCGAAGCCAACGCCATCAGCAAGCAGACGGCGCTTACCGAGAAGGGCGAAGTCGTCAACGGCCGCGGCGACAAGCCCAACCGCCACGACGTGCTGACCGGCTCCAAGCCCGATGGCACCAAGATCGCCGACCAGACCTGCGGCGACTGGACGATGAGCGGCGCGGAAGGGGCGGCCATGACGGGCCATCACGACCGCGCCGGCCTCGACGAATCGGCCGCGGCGAAGTCGTGGAATTCCTCACATGCTTCGCGCGGCGGCTGCAGCCAGGAGGCGCTGAGAGGCACGGGCGGCGACGGCCTGTTCTACTGCTTCGCTGTCGAATAAGCGTCCGGCCAGCGGTCGTTCACGGGTCTGTGACCAGGGCGGGGCAGCGTATGCCGCCGCCCCGCTTTCGCCATTTGCTGGGAGTTGCTAGCATCGACCCGACTCCGACATCCAGCAAAGAGGAATTCCCATGGCTGCCACCCCCAGCGTAGCGTTGGTCTGGTATCTTGTGATCGCCGGCCCGCAGGGCGGCATGGCGGTGCTGCCCAGCACCTTCGACACCCGCGAACAGTGCACCAACGCGATTGCCGAATATCAGAAGCAGCCGACGCCGCAGGGTTGGGCCGTGCAGTGCGTGCCGAGCGCCTCGCCCTTCACCGACGAAGGGGATGCGGAAGTGCCATCGGCACAGTAGCGCCAGCTGATCTCCCCCCTTGTGAGCCAATCTCCCCCGCGACGGGGGAGATCGCAGTTCCAACGCAGCGCCAAGCCTATGCCCTTTGACTTCGGCCGCCCCGGCCATACCTTTGCGGGGGTCGTTCCCGCGGAGGTCGCATGCGGTCCAAGTTGAAGCTCCTGCCCTTCATCCTCCTGGCGCTCACAGCCTTTGCGCAGCCAGCCGGCGCCGAGACACCTGAACGGCCGACGCCGGCCGGCGGCGTGCTGTCGCTTCTGCCGCCGCCGCAGGTCACCGAGCATTCGATCACCCTTGGCGGGCGCAAGCTCGACTACCAGGCCAAGGCCGGCACGCTGTCGCTGCTTTCCGGCAAGGGCGAGGTCACGGCCGAGATCTTCTACGTCGCCTACACGCAGCAGTCGCCCGCCCTGGCCAAAGAGCGGCCGATCACCTTCGTCTTCAACGGCGGGCCGGGCGCGGCTTCCGCCTACCTGCATCTCGGCGCGATCGGCCCGCGCATCGTTGCGACCGCTGCCGACGGCCAATTCCTGCCGCCGCCACAAAGGCTCGTCGACAATCCGGACAGCTGGCTCGACATGACCGATCTCGTCTTCGTCGATCCGGTCGGCACCGGCTACAGCCGCGAAGCGCCGGGCCAGGACACGAAAGGGTTCTGGGGCGTCGACCAGGACGCCAGCTCGGTCGGGGCTTTCATACGGCTCTATCTGGCGCAGAACGGCCGCACCGCTTCACCGCTCTTCCTCGCCGGCGAAAGCTATGGCGGCTTTCGCGCCGCGCTGCTCGCCAGGACGCTGCAGGAGGATGTCGGTTTGAGCCCCTCCGGCATCGTGCTGATCTCGCCGGCGCTGGAGTTCATGCTGGTGCGGCCGGACCAATTCGACCAGTTGCACTGGGCGCTCGAACTGCCTTCGCTGGCGGCAGTGCGGCTTCGCGCCGACGGCGTCAGCGGCGAGGCGCTGCGCGACAGGCTGGCCGAGGTCGAGCACTATGCGCTTGGCGACTATCTGACGGCGCTCGCCAGCGGGCTGGAGCAAGGCGGCAAGCTCGCCAGCGGGCGCGTGGCGGAAATCACCGGCCTGCCGCTCGAACTCGTCGAGCGCAATTTCGCCCGTGTCCCTACCGGCCTGTTCACCCGCGAGTTCCAGCGCGCCAAGGGCAAGGTGCTCAGCCCTTACGATGCCACGATCAGCACCGCCGATATCTCGCCGGGCAGCGCCCGCATAGAAGGCCCGGACCCGGTGCTTGACCGCAGTGTGCCGGTGCTGACCTCGGCCTTTGTCGCTTACGCCCGTAACGAACTGAATTATCGCACGGATGTCAGCTACCGGCTGCTCAACGGCGAGATCAGTCGCAATTGGGAGTACGGCACCTCGGGGCAAGGCTATGCCGGGGCGATGAACGACCTGCAGCGGGCGCGTTCGCTCAACCCCTCGCTCGGCGTGGTCATCGTCAACGGCTATACCGACCTGGTGACGCCCTATCTCGCTTCGCGCTATCTGGTGAACCAGCTTCCCTCGCTCGCCGACGCCAAACCGATCCGACTCGATGTCGTGGAGGGCGGCCACATGATGTACCTCAGGCCCGACGGAAGGCGCGCGCTGAAGGAGGCAGCCTCCGAGCTCTATCAGGCGACGCAGTAAGCGCTTCTCGATCGGCCACGAGGGCTCTGCCCCAACGCAAGCGCCGCGCTGGAACAGCGCGGTAGAAGCTTTCGCCCGTATAGCTGGCAGAAGTGGATCCGATGGGGCGGAGCCGCCTCCACGCTGGCAAATCGATACCGCATGGCCGATGTCGTCGTCCTCGAAAGCCGCGAAAGGGTGCTGGCCGGCATCCTGTTCACCGCGGCCGCCTATTTCCTATTTTCGGCGCAGGATGCCTCGATCAAGCTGTTGGTGGCCGGCATGACGGTGTGGCAGATCATGTTCTTCCGCTCGGTCACCATCCTTGCCGCCTGCGGCGCGATCGGCGGACGGACGCTGTTCGCCGACACCGTAAACTCGCTCATCGTGCGGCCGATGCTGGTGCGCAGCGCGTTCACGCTCGCGGCCTGGCTCTGCTACTACAACGCCGCACGCTCGCTGCAGCTCGCCGAGCTCACCACCATCTACTACGCCGCGCCGATCATCGTCACCGTGCTTTCAGTGGTGATGCTGGGCGAGACCGTGCCGCTCTTGCGCTGGGCGGCGGTGTTCGTCGGATTCGTTGGCGTCTTCATCGCCTGCGACCCGGCGCGTCTCGGCTTCTCCGTGCCGGTCCTGCTTGTGCTGGCGGCAGCGCTTTTGTGGGGCATCGCCGTGGTGCTCTTGCGCAAGACCGCGATGCAGGAGCGCACGACGATCCAGCTGGTGCTCAACAATTTCTACTTCCTGCTTTTTTCGGCGGTGCCGGCGCTGATCTGGTGGCGCATGCCCGACGCGCCGCAACTCATGCTTCTCATGAGCGTCGGCGCGCTCGGCGGCGTCGCGCAATACATGCTGTTCGAGGGCATGAAACGGGCGCCGGTGTCGATCGTGGCGCCATTCGAATACACCTCGCTGGTCTGGGCGTTCGCGCTGGGCTTCGCCATCTGGGGCGACGTGCCGAGAACCGAAGTTTTCATGGGCGCGGCTTTGATCATCGGCGCCGGCCTGCTGATCGTCGGCAACGAGCGTTTCCGCAAACGGGTCGAGGACTCATGACAGAAGGCTGTCAGCACGAGCGGCATAGTCTGGTGCCATGACGGATACGGTCGACATGCCTGAAAAGCTTGCCAAGGGCACCGCCGACGCCACAGCCGAGCGCATGCTGGGCGTCGTGCTGGTCTCGGCCTCGGCCGTCGCCTTCGCGCTCACCGGCGTGCTGACCAAGTCGATCCATGCCGATCCGCTGACCATCACCTGCTGGCGCGGCTTCTTCGGCTCGATCCTGATTGCTCTTTACGTGCTGTGGCGCCGCCGCCGCTCGGGCGGGCGCGAGAGCCTCAGGCTCGGCTGGCGCGGCTGGCTGCTTGCGGTCGAGGGGGCTGCCGCCAGCATCGCCTTCATCGCGGCGTTCAAATACACCTATGTCGCCAATGTCGCGGTGATCTACGCCACCTCACCCTTCATAGCCGCACTGCTTGCCTTGCTGCTGGTGCGGGAAAAATTCCGGCTGCAGACGATGCTGGCGGCGGCCGTGTCGCTATGCGGCGTCGCCGTCATGGTGGGCGGCGGCTTTGGCAGCGGCCACCTGTTCGGCGACGGGCTGGCGCTTTTGATGACCACCGGCAGCGCGCTCTACATGATCATGGTGCGCGCCTTTCGCGACTCGCCCGTCGTCTGGGCCGGCGCGGTGTCGGCCTTCCTGCTCTTCGTCCTCGGCTGGTTCGTCACCGACCCGGTTGCCGTTTCGACCCGCGATATGGTGCTGCTTGCCACCTTCGGCTGCTCCTTCGCGCTGGCCTCGATCCTGTGGACCGAAGGTTCGCGGCTTATCCCCGCCGCCGAATCCGGCCTGCTCGGCTCGGGCGAAGTGCCGTTCGCCATCCTGTTCGCCTTGCTGTTCCTCGGCGAATTCCCACCGCTGGCCAGCATCGTCGGCGGCGCGATCGTGCTTTGCGCGGTTTTCGCGCACGCCGCACGCGACTGGTCGAGAGCCAAATCGACGCGTTCATAAATTTTTTCGCGGTCACGGAACCATCACCCGACTCAGGCATTGTTAGATCGACGGGTCACCCCCCAAGTCCCCCCAAACCCCTCGACCCGTCCGACTAGAAGCCGACCCGCAAAAAGGTCGGCTTTTTCTTTGGGCGTTCCTGGCCGTTCAGGGCGGCAGCGCCAGGCCGTTGCCCAGAAGCTCCGCGAGATCCCGCGCCGGACGAGCCGCCTCGCGGCCGAGCCGGATTGCGAAGCCGGCCATTGGCAGCGGCGGCAAGTCGAGATCGGGGGACGCTTCCACGATACCGGAATGGGCAAGACGCCGGGTGCGCGGCGTCAGCGCGATGCCGGCATTGACCGCGCTGCGCAGGCCGGCAAGGCTGGAGCTGCCGGCAGCGATGCGGTAGCGGCGGCCGGCGGCGTCGAGTGCATTGAGCGCAGCCTCCCTGAAGCCGCAATAGGGATCGAGCAATGCAAGCGGCACCACGTCTTGCCGCGTCGCCAGCCCTTTGTCCGAGCAGAGCCACAGCATCGGCTCGCTGATCAGGAACGCTTCATCCGGGGATGGCGCATGGCGCATGGTGATCGCAAGGTCGAGCTGGCCAGCCTGCAAGGCTGACCCGAGTTCCAGGGAGCGGCCGACGCGCAGCTCGATCCTAACGCGCGGATGGCTGGCGGCGAAGGCGCGCAACAGCTCCGGCAGGCCATGATCGGCAAAGTCCTGCGTGGTTCCGATGGCGATGCGACCGCCGACGCGCGCGCCTTTCAGCGCCAACCAGGCCTCAGTGTGGACGGCAAGGATGCGCCTGGCATGGCCGACAAGGTCCTCGCCGGCAGGCGTCAGGCCGCGGCCCCGGCCCTGGGGCGCGAGCAGCGGCTCGCCGACGATCTCCTCCAGCCGCTGCATCTGCGCCGTGACGGCGGATGGGGAGCGGCCGACAGCGGACGCCGCCCTGGCCAGGGAGCCGCCATCGACGAAGGCGAGGAAAGTTTTGAGCAGGTCGGGATCGAGAGTTTCCATACTTCGGTGATATCGAAGTAATTATCAAAGACAATTCGATTTTTTTGATGCATGGCTAGTGGCATGGTCCCTTCATCGGCGGCGCGAAGCCGTCAGAAGCGAAGGAGAGAAAAATGCCGATCATCAATGTCAGCGTCACCGGCGAGCCCGACGCAAAGCGTTCCGCCGCGATCGCGAAGGAGATCACCGAGATTACGGCCACGCATCTGCGCAAGGACCCGACCATCACCGCGGTTGCGGTCAGCTACGTCGATCCGCAGCACTGGTTCGCCGGCGGCAAGTCGCTGGCCGAGCATGGCACGAGCACCTTCTGGCTCGACATCAAGGTGGTGGACGGCACCAACACCAAGCTCGAGCTCGAAGCCTATCTCAAGGCGATTTTCGACGCCTTCGGCCGCCTGCTCGGCGGCGTCCATGAGGAAAGCTACGCGCTGGTGCATGAGGTTCCGGCGGCGGCCTACGGCTTTGGCGGCAAGAGCCAGGAGTTCCGCTTCATCAGCGGGAGACTGAAGGTGGCGTAGCGGCACGCCTTCCCCGCTCCCCTGTGCGAGACGGTGGGTCGGCGCGCAGCGTCGAGACGGATGAGGGGGTTCTGGAAGAAGCACGGCCTCGAAGAATCGATTGCTTTCAGGCACTTACATATCCAGCGAAGTGATCCGTCCAACACCCTCATCCGTCCGGGCTTCGCTCGGCCCCCTTCTCCCGCAAGGGGAGAAGGGAGCGCCCTACCAGCCCCACATTGACCTTGCCCCCACTTCCGCTACCTTCTGCCACCAAAGCGGCCGCGCAAAGAGCCGCACCGTGGAGGACGTTGGGAGAGAGCGGCATGATCCTGACATTGGCGCTGCTTGCCGGTCTTGTCTTTGCCTGGCTGCTGATTGGCGTGATCGAAAGGTTCCGGCTCGACCTGCGCTTTACCCAGGCGTTGCTCTACGTGCCGTTCAAGCTCGCCTACCGCATTGTCGACGATCGCATCCGCATTGCTCGCAATGCCCGCACGCCGGTGATCTATGTCGTTTCGCACCAATCGCGCATCGAGCCGGCGCTGATGCTGTCGCTCTTGCCGGACGACACGCTGCACATTCTGGACGAGGCCTCGGCCCGCTCGCCCTGGCTGGAGCCGTGGCGCGAGCTTGCCCGGACCATCGCCTTCAATGCCGAACATCTCTTCGTGAGCCGGCGGCTGGTGCGCGTTTTGAAGGGCAAGGGCCGGCTTGCGGTCTATCTGCCCGACGACGTCGAGCCGGACGTCAAGTCGTTCCGCCTGTTCCGCGCCATCACCCGCATCGCCATGCAGGCCGACGCCCGCATCGTGCCGATCTTCGTCGCCGGTGCGCGCGACCTGCCGATGTCGCTGACGCCGGCCGACAAGGCGCCGCGCCACTGGTTCCCGCGCCTGTCGCTCAGCGTGCTGGAACCGATGACCGTGGCCGAGCTGGTGGCGCGCAACCCCGACATGGCGTCGAACACCAACGCCCTGTTCGACCGGTTTGCCGAGGCGCGGCTCTACGGCAGCAATCTCGACCGCGGCCTTTTCCTGGCCATGCGCGACGCGGCGGATCGCGTCGGTGCCTCGCATCCGATCATCGAGGACGTGATTTCGGGCACGCTCAGCTATCGCAAGATGTTCATCGGCGCGCGCGTGCTCGGCCGCCGCTTCGAGGCGGTGACGGCGCCCGGCGAAGCGGTCGGCCTGCTCCTGCCCAATGCCAATGGCGTGGTGCTCTCCTTTATCGGGCTTATCTCGGCGGCCCGCGTCGCGGCGATGATCAACTACACCGCCGGCCCGGCGAGCGTCACCGCCGCGATCCGCACGGCGGTCATTCGCACAGTGGTCTCTTCTCGCGCGTTCATCGAGAAGGCCGCCATCGACGACATCGTCGCCGCCGTCGAGGCGGGCGGCGCCAAGATGCTGTGGCTGGAGGATGTGCGCGAGAGCGTGACCTTGCTCGACAAGGTCGCGGCGGCGCTTTTCTGGCGTTTTCCGCTGCAGCGGCAGCAGGCGTCGAAACCAGCGGTGATCCTGTTCACCTCGGGCTCGGAAGGAACGCCGAAGGCAGTGGTGCTGTCGCACCGCAACCTTCTCGCCAACGCCATGCAGGCCGAGGCGCGCATCACGATCTCGCCGGCCGATATCCTGCTCAACGTGCTGCCCGTCTTCCATTCCTTCGGGCTGACCGGCGGCACGATCCTGCCGCTGGTAACCGGTGTGAAACTGTTCCTCTATCCCTCGCCGCTGCACTACAAGATCATTCCGGAGATCGCGCGCAAGGTGAGGCCGACCGTCATGTTCGGCACCGACACTTTCCTCGCCAACTATGCCCGCACTGCCAAGGACGGCGATTTCTCCAGCCTGCGTTTCGTCGTGGCCGGCGCCGAAGCGGTAAAGCCCGAGACAAGGCGCACCTACCGCGACCGTTTCCAGGCATCGATCATCGAAGGTTTTGGGCTGACCGAGGCGGCGCCAGTGGTGGCGGTGAACACCGCCATCCACAATCGCGACGGCACGGTCGGCCGGCTGCTGCCGGCGATCCGCATGAAGCTTGAGCCGGTCGAGGGCATCAGCGAGGGCGGCCGGCTGTGGCTCGACGGGCCGAACATGATGATGGGCTACATGACCGCCGACCGCCCCGGCGAGTTGCAGCCGCTCGAGGGCTGGCACGACACCGGCGACATCGTCTCGGTCGACCGCGACGGCTTCATCACCATCCGAGGGCGGGCAAAACGCTTTGCCAAGATCGCCGGCGAGATGGTGTCGCTGGGCGCGGTCGAGATGCTGGTGCAGTCACTGTGGCCGGAACAGCGCCATGCCGCGGTGGCGGTGCCCGACAAAAGGCGCGGCGAGCGCATCGTGCTGGTCACCACGGCCGACGATGCCAATGCCGAAGAGCTGCGCCAGTTCGGCAAGAAGGCCGGCGCGGCCGAGTTGATGGTGCCCAATGACATCATCAAGGTGGAAGAGATCCCGGTGCTGGGTTCCGGCAAGACGGATTACGTTTCGGCGCGCAAGCTGGCGATCGACCGGCTGGGATTGGGGGTAGCGGCCTAGCGCGGTTATTTCCCTCCTTGTGGGGGAGAAAGCATTTTCCTGCATTCGCGAGCGGGCTTGTCCCCGAGCAAGTGCTTGGAAAATACCGGAGAAGGGGATTTCGTAGGGCGCGGAGGATGCTTCTTGTAGAGCGCCAACTTCTCATGTTAGGCGCTTTCCCCTCTCTTGCGATTTCCAACACTTAGCTTCGCTAAGATGTTGAAATGGCTATTTCCCCCACAACGGGGGAGATAGGGCGCAGTGCTTACCCGATATCGGAAGGCGGCACCTTCTCGCCTTCGCGCATGGCCCGCTTCGAATAGGCCCGCACCGAGAACGGCAGGAAGACGAGGTAGCCGGCGACCGATGCCGTCAGCGTGTACCAGGGATAGGCCATCAACAGCAGGATGTAGAGCACGACGCCGAGGATGACCGGAAGCACTCTGTCTCCCGGCACCTTGACGCTCTTGCCCGAATAGACCGGCAGGCGACTGACCAAGAGGAAGGCGACGAGCACGGTGAAGCCAGAGGCAACGAAGGCCGCCCCCCGGGTCGGTTCCAGGCCGAGCCGCAGGAAGTAGAGATAGCAAGGCAGCATGACCAGCACCGCGCCCGCCGGCGCCGGGACGCCGACGAAATACTCGGTCTGCCAGGCCGGCTGGTCGGTGTCGTCGGCCAGCACATTGAAGCGGGCGAGCCGCATGCCGCAGGCAATGGTGAACAGGAGTGCCGCGATCCAGCCCGGCGAGCCGGCGCGGTCGAGCAGGAAGGCATAGAGCACCAGCGCCGGCGCGACGCCGAAATTGACGATATCGGCCAGCGAATCCATCTGCGCGCCGAACTTCGAGGTCGCCTTCAGCATGCGCGCCAAGCGGCCGTCGATGCCGTCGAGGAAGGCTGCGAGCAGCACCATGACGACGGCCGGCTCGAAGCGGTCCTCGAAGGCGAAGCGGATGCCGGACAGGCCAGCGCAGATCGCAAGAACGGTCACCAGATTGGGCAGCACCATGCGCATCGGTATTTCGCGGATGCGAGGGCCGCCGCTGGCGTGTGCCTCGAACTTCTTGAAAGGCGCGCCCACCGCTCAGGAAATCCTGACCAGCGGGGCGACGGCGGTGCCGCCGAACTCGGCAAGCACCGTCTCGCCGCCCACCGCCGTCTGGCCGACGGCGACGCGCGGCACGGCGTTCGACGGCAGGAAGACGTCAACGCGGGAGCCGAAGCGGATCAGGCCAAAACGCTCGCCGATGCCGATCGAGCCGCCCTGCTCGGCCCAGCAGACGATGCGGCGCGCCACAAGGCCGGCGATCTGCACGGCGGCAACGGTGCCGTTGGGACTGTCGATGACCAGCCCGTTGCGCTCGTTCTCCGAGCTTGCCTTGTCGAGCTCGGCATTGAGGAATTTGCCGGGACGATGCTCGATGCGCGTGATCCTGCCGCGCACCGGCGCGCGGTTGATGTGGCAGGAAAAGACATTCATGAACACCGAGATACGGGTCATTTCGCCCGTGCCCAGGCCAAGCTCGCGCGGCGGCACGGCAGGCCCGACCGCCGAAACCACGCCGTCGGCCGGGCTGACTACCAGCCGGTCGTCGACCGGCGTGACGCGCTCTGGGTCACGGTAAAAATAGATGCACCAGCCGGTGAGGATCAGCCCGAGCCAGAACAGGATCGAGGAGAAATAGCCGAGGAACAGCGTGGCCGCGCCGAAGGCGGCGATGAAGGGATAGCCCTCGCGATGGATCGGAACGAACGTATTCTTGATCGTATCGAGAAGCGTCATAGGGCTTGGGGCGGTCCCTGTTTCAGGTCCGGCCTCAATAGCCGAAAGCCCCCCTCCCCGCAACGCAACAATGGGAGAGGATGGACGTGTCACCGGAGGTGAACACCGCGAAAAGCGAACAGATACCTACCTGGCGGCAGCGGAGCGATCAAAGTGATTTTGGAGTTCGGACATGGTAGCCTCGGCGACCCTTTCGTCATCGTTGCCCCGCAAGAGCAGACCGCCATTCGGCGAAGACAAGAAAAGGAAGGCCCGGTTGGACGCCAACACCACCCAATTGACGACCTGCCCTTCCGCCGTTTGCACCACCGAGTTCGCTGAAACAACTGCATCCACAGGGTCGAAACCGGCCTTGCGCAGCAGCAGGTCGACTGCGGCCGGAGCATGGAATTGCTCGGCCAATTCGATAACCGTGTCGATCTCCGATCCTTCAGCATGACCAAGCTGGACGCCGATCCGTGGTGCGTTCGCTCCCAACGGGTTCTCGCCCGGGCGTACGATTGGTGGATCTTCGGGTGCGATATGTTCATATACGGCAACGCTTGCCTTTGTTTCGGCACAGAGCCGGAGTTCTTTCGCACTGGTTCGAAGCTGGAAAACCAACTGCTTTTCGCCTTCGATATCCAGCATCCTCGCCATGCCGAACGCCAGTTTGATCTCCGATGGAGATATCTTCGCGCAGGCGAGGCCGGCGCCGACTTCGCGCCGACTCAACATCTGGCTGACCAGGTTGCCAACCGACTCATGAAGAAGCCTAGTTTCGCGCTGGGGGTTGGCCATAACGAGTTGATTCATCGCTTCGTCGTAATCGTCATCATCGACAATCTGCAGATCGGGCCAAGAAGCGATCCAACGCGCAAGCAAATGCTCCATCGGCACGGCGTCATCCGCTTCGTAGAACGCATCGTCGAGCGTATCCAGGAAATCGTCGCGGCCACCCTCGAAGCCCGTTTGTCTCGCCGCTTCGTCGGGATGTTTGGCAACCCAAGCCGACATCTTTTCCAAGGTTGCCAGCTGTCCTTTTGCCCCACACGCGCTGAGTCCGGCTCTGGCATTGGCAATCGTGGTGTCGATTTCGCTGCCTGCATTATGGATGAATTGACTATGGCCGCCGTTCTTTACCTCCGAGGAATACCAATCCGCGTCAAAGACCTGCATCGCCTTGGGGTTGATCTCCGGGTAGCGATAGAGCCCTTTGGAAATCATCGTCACGGCGAATTGCATAATGGCGACGACGAGTTGAAAAGGCTGTTCACCAGCCCCTTCAATCTTCGAACGAGGCACCATAATCAAGGGTATCAATAGCCCGCCTCCTTTTTGTTCGGAAGCCAGCAATTTCTTTGTGGAAGCTGCTTTGGATTTGCGTGAGAAGAACCCGAACATCGAACGCTTTTCCGTCATCCAAAGTAAAATGCGCAACTATTGCTGCCGAAACAATATCAGCAGCCGTTGGAGATAAAAGCCCCCGCCCGATTGATTGATAGGATGAGCGACGCCCGTATCGGCCGGGCGCCGCTGCGGAAGGATACACCTCATAACTCCGGCACGCGCTGGTAGTTGGCGATATCCGCCTTGACCCCGAGGCGGGCGATCGTTGCCTGAGGGCTGAAGGCGATGCGCTCGTGCGCGGCCTTGACGATCGGCACGACGTTGTCGACCGCGGCCTGACTTTCCCATTCGACCATGGTGACGATGTTGAATTCGCCGGGGCCGGAGAACTGCTCGAGCAGGAAGTCCTGGACGAAGCCGTCCTGCTGGCGCAGCAATTCGTGCGTCATCCTTACCTTGCCGAGGATCTCGTCGCGCGCTTCCGCCGGCACGACGAATTTGTCGACCCGGAACACGCTGCCAGCGCGTTGATCTTGAGTGCTCATTTCGATCGGTCTCCGTTCTTGGAAGGCTTGCTTCGCAGGGTTCGGAGACGGTTTGCAAGCTCAAGCTAGGTTGAGGTCAAGGGGATTTTGCGCCGACTTCTCCTTCTCCCCTTGTGGGAGAAGGTGTCGCCGAGACGGATGAGCGACTATCTGAGGTGTCAAGTTGCATTTGCGAACTCGCTTCGCGCGTCGCGTGCTTTTGCA
>NZ_NSGB01000015.1:0-148994 GCF_002294785.1 Mesorhizobium sp. WSM3868
CCAAACCGGTCCTCGCCTGAGGCCAAATCTGCGTCGGCGGCCTCCTGACATCCGCTCCCGCCACCAATTTCCCAAGCTCAATCAATCTGCAAAACAAAACCCCGCCGAAAATCGACGGGGTTCGTCAGCAGTCTGAAGGCCGCCCACGAGGCGGCCTTTTTCGTTCATGTTCTCTGTTGTTGCTGCGGGGCAACACCACACGCTTCAGATGAATGCACGCTGCTGGCGATACCGAACATTGATGATTATCTGCTCGATATCACATTGCGCAGGGTCGTTTGGAGGCGTCGGTGGGTGTGGCATTCACGATGAGGGGCGTGGTCGTTACCGCGGCGCTCTTGCTTGCCGCGGCCGGTGTGGCAGAGGCCGGACCCGATCTCGGCAACTGGCGCGTCGACGCAGGCAACGACGGTCAGGTCACCGCGTCGCTATACGCCACCAACAAGCTGATCACGGGCGGCGGCGCGCTGGGCTACAGTCCGGTGCTGACGCTGGCTTGTCGACCGGGCGGCGAACCGCGTTGGAGCGAATGGCTGCAACTCAACGATTCAGTCTCCGCCAGCCGCAAGATCACCATGTCGGTCATGGTCGATGGCGGCGGCAAGTTCGATGAAAGCTGGTCTGTCGGCCCACGCGGTAAAATGCTGGTCAGGGACGGAGCGGATGGCATCAAGCGGCTGGTTTCGGCGAGCCGGCTGTTGCTGTCATGGCGCTTCGGCCTGCTGTCGGGACGCGGCGAGGCCGATTTCGAACTCGCCGGACTGTCCGAGGCGATCGGACAGATGGCTGCAAGCTGCAATACCGATCCGCCGTGAGTCTCAGTACACGGCCTAAAGGGCGTCGCGAGGAGCCGGACTCAGGCGACGCGCTTTAGACTAGGTCCGTGTTTTGATGCATGTCGTTCTGCCAGAACCGCTGCGCAGCTTGGGCGACGTGCACCTTCGCACAAATTGCCGTTTCTACCCATTGGCTTGATACTGTGGTATGTAGATGCCGCAATTCCATTGGTGGGACCACGGATATTCCGCTGTACCGTGCAGGCCGCCCCAGCGCAGCTGGCGTGGTGCGGATCGTCCGGCGCAGATGACGGATCGATCAGGGAGGAATGCCATGCGCGCAATCGCACTTTTCATCGCCTCGGCGGCCACGATCTTCATTGCAAGCCCTTCGCGGGCGCAGGATGCAGCCGCAGGCGAGAAGGTCTTCACCAAGTGCAAGGTCTGCCACATTGCAGACCAGGACCAGAACAAGGTCGGCCCGTCTCTGCACGGCGTCATCGGGCGCACGGCGGGCACGCATCCCGGTTTCACCTTTTCCCCTGCTATGATCGAGGCCGGAAAATCCGGCATCAAATGGGATGAGCCCACGCTGACAAAGTATCTTCAAGACCCCAGGGGCATGATCAAAGGGACGAAGATGGTGTTTCCCGGCCTCAAGAACGATCAGGACGTAGCCAACGTCATTGCTTACCTGAAACAGTTTTCGAAGTAAGCGGGCCCTTCCAGGCCCGTCGGTGGCGCCGGCTCGCTCCGACCGAGGGCGGCCGGCATGACGCTGCTGGAATGCCGCCGCCGGCCCTGTCATGCAGGCAGCGCAAAGAATCCCAGCACCAACAGAATGGCTATGCCAAGGCCGAGTATGAGAAGCGTTCGCGTGTCCATGACGTTCGCCTTCGACCAGGCGCATGACCCGGAAATCGGGAAAGGATCACGGGCCAATCAAAGTGATCCAGCCTCCTTTGCGCGTACCGGAGGCGCTGCGTTGCAGCTGTATAAGAATACCGCAAAAAAACCTCTCGAACCAGCGTGGAGCTCTGGCCGGCCACCGCACCCTCGTTCCAATGAAAAGAGACAAATCGGGCGCAATGGAGTATGTTGGCTGCCGGTGCAGGTCGCGGTTTTGCGTGGCCAACATGCAGAGCGGTAGCACCGCGAATCCGCGACCTTGCCGGACCCTGGTCTGGAGGATTGGTCATGGCAAGCTTTCACGTCATTGCAGGCGCTAGCGAAACGCTCGAGCATACCAGAGTGAGAAAGATCGGCATTTCCGATCTTTTCGACGCGCTCAGGCGCGGTGTCGACGATTTCATGGTGAAACCTTCGCACATCGTGTTTCTGTGCATGATCTATCCGCTCGTCGGCGTGGTGCTTGCTACCTGGACATCGGGAGCGAACGCGCTGCCACTGCTGTTTCCGCTGGTGTCCGGTTTTGCGCTGATCGGCCCATTCGCGGCGATCGGTCTTTACGAGATCAGCCGCAGACGGGAAGCCGGGCTCGATGCATCCTGGCGCCATGCCTTCGAGGTCAGGAACTCCCCGGCGCTGCCGGCCATCGCCGCGGTCGGGATCATGCTGTTCGCGATCTTCATCGCCTGGCTTTTGACCGCCAAAATCTTCTACGAGCAGCTGTTCGGTCCCGCGCCCCCGGCATCGCTGTCCAGTTTCATCGCTGAGATATTCGCCACCGGGCGCGGTTGGACCCTGATCGTGCTGGGTCACGCCATCGGATTCGTCTTCGCCGTGGTCGTGTTGTGCACCACCGTGGTGGCTTTTCCGCTGCTGCTTGATCGCGATGTCGGCGCCTACGAAGCCATTCACACTTCCGTACGCGTAGTGCTGGCGAACCCCATCGTAATGGCCGTCTGGGGACTGATCGTCGCCGTTGGGCTGATCGTCGGCTCACTGCCGGTGTTCGCAGGGCTGGCGGTTGTGCTGCCAGTCCTCGGCCATGCCACCTGGCACGTGTATCGCAAGGTCGTGGAAGCGCCGGCCGCCGCCCCAGGACCGGCGAACTAGCAAACCCTGTCGAGCACGGGCGGGAGTGCCGGTGTCTCACAGGGCCGGGTGGCTGAAGCGTGCCCGACGCGCGCCTGTGGTCAGGTCGCGGAAATCCTTGCCGCTGACATGCACAAGGGTCTTGTGGTCGCCGCCCTCGAAATAGATATCGGCGGCATCGCCGAGGCTTTCGTCCAAAATGACCGGCACGTCATAGGCCGCGCCGATCGGCGGTACGGCGCCGATATCGCAATCATCGAAGAGCGAGACCACCTCTTCCTCGGAAGCGAGCCCGAGGCGCTTGTCCATGACGTCCTGGAGCTTGGCGAGTTCGATCCTGTGGGTGCTTGGGACCACGGCCAGCGCATAGCCGAGCTCGTGGTGAACGACCACGGACTTGGCCATCATGCTGCCGGGCACGTGGGCGGCAATGGCGGCCTGCCTGCTGGTTGCAGTCCGATGATGCGCGACGGTGTCGTACGGGATTCCCTTGCCGTCTATGAAATTCCTCAGTCTGTTCGCTATCGTCATTTTCCGCGTCCTTTGCTTGAGTTCACGACGCATATCAAAACCAAACCGCCGGTTGTTTCGAGGCACCGGCCATTTCGGGCTGATTAGGCTGCGGTTTATCCAAACCGCGCGTCAGGGGCCGGGCCCGAAAAACGCGATACGGGTCAGCAGCGTATAGTCGGCCTCGAAGACCATCATCGCCACGAAGACCAGCACCAATATCGGCGGCAAGATGATCGCATACATCATCGCCAACCGTTCCCAGGCCATGTGCATGAAGACGGCCACGATCAGTCCTGCCTTGAGCATCATGAAGATCAGGATCAGCGACCATCTGAGATAGCCGTGCAGGCCGAAATAGTCGACCATATAGGAGCAGGCGCTGAGTATGAACAGCCACACCCAGACCACCAGATAGAGCTTGATCGGGTGTTCCTGGTGCGTGTCCGATTTGCCGGCGGTCGCCGCATCGTGGGTGGAGTGCAGCGCCTGTTGTCCGAGACCGTTTGCGGTTGCTTCAGCCATTTCGTCCTCTCAGCAAAGCCTGCCTCTCACCAAAGATAGAAGAAGGCGAAGATGAACACCCAGACCAGGTCGACGAAGTGCCAGTAGAGTCCCATGATCTCGACATTCTCGTACTGGCCCCGGCGACTGGTGAAAAACCCTGGACGCCCGATGTCGTAATCGCCGCGCCAGACTTTTCGCGCCACGATGATCAGGAAGATGACCCCGATCGTGACGTGCGTGCCGTGGAAGCCGGTGATCATGAAAAAGCATGAGCCGAATTGCGCGGCTCCCCAGGGATTGCCCCAGGGCCGCACTCCTTCGGTGATGAGCTTGGTCCATTCGAAGGCCTGCATGCCGACGAAGGTTGCGCCGAGCGCGGCGGTCAAAAGCATCAGGATCGCGGTTTTGCGGCGATCGCGGCGGTAGCCGAAATTGACCGCCATGGCCATGGTGCCGCTGCTGGAGATCAGCACGAAGGTCATGATGGCGATCAGGATCAGCGGGACCTCCGACCCGCCGATGTGCAGCGCGAAGACCTTGCTTGGGTTGGGCCACGGCACGCGCGTCGACATGCGGGCGGTCATGTAGGAGAGCAGGAAGCAGCCGAAGATGAAGGTGTCGCTGAGCAGGAAGATCCACATCATGGCCTTGCCCCAGGACACGTTCTTGAACGCGCGCTGATCCGAGGCCCAGTCGGCGGCAATCCCGCGCCAGCCCTGGGGGCGATCCAACTGGCTGCTATCCGTCAGTGTCGTCTCGGCCATCGCCAGTCTCCTAGGTCAGCAGCCGTTGGCAAATGCTCACGAATGTCGCCGCCCAGCCGGCCAGGACGGCGAAGATGCCGAGCCAGACGAAAAGCAGGAAATGCCAGTACATCGCGCAGAGCTCGATCCCGAGGCGAAGCCGCTGCGGCCGGCCGCCCGTCCAGGCGCCGATGCTCGTCCTGCCAAGGCCGACCAGCCCGCCTAGTATGTGCAGGCCGTGCATGGCGGTGATCAGATAGAAGAAGCTGTTGGCCGGGTTGGAGTCCAGCAGGTAGCCGTCATCGGTCAACTGCCGCCACGCGATCAGTTGGCCGATCAGGAAGGCGAGGGCGGTCAGCCCGGCCGTCGCAAGACCGAGCCTGACCATGTCCGTCTGGCCTCTGCGCGCCGCGATCACGGCGCATTGCAGCGCGACGCTGCTCAGCACCAGCACGCCGGTGTTCAGCCAGAGCAGGCGCGGCAGCGGCAGAGGCCGCCAGTCCGGCAGACCCATGCGCATGAAATAGGCGCTGGTGAACAGCGAAAACAGACAGCCGACAACCGCGAGGAAGACACCGAGGCCGATCTTGGCGGTGGGCAGGGCCGATCGCTCGAGGCCGACGAAATCCCCGGCCAAGCCTTGCTCGAGCCACGGCTTCGCGGTCAGCCGCTGGTGCGAAAGCCACCATCCGGCAAAGCCGGCGATCACCAGCAGGAAGACCAGGATGACGCTCATGCCGGCTCCCTCGATGGGATGAAGGAGCCCGGCACGTTCTGCGGGATGAAATCCTCCTTCGCGCCCGGCACGCTGTAGTCATATGCCCAACGATAGACGATCGGCAGTTCCTTGCCGAAATTGCCGTGCGCCGGCGGCGTCTGTGGCGTCTGCCACTCGAGCGTCGTTGCCCGCCACGGATTGCCGCCGGCGTCACGGCCGTGACGGATGCTCCAGATCAGGTTGAACAGGAACACCATCTGGGCGAAGCCGACCAAGAAGGCCATGATGCTGATGAACGAATTCAGATGATGGGCCGACTCCGTCATGATCGTCATGTCTGTCAGTTCGGCGTAGCGGCGCGGTACACCAATCAGGCCGATATAGTGCATGGGGAAGAAGATCAGGTAGGCGCCGAGGAAGGTGACCCAGAAGTGAAACTGGCCGAGCGCCTCGTCCAGCATCCGTCCGGTGACCTTCGGATACCAGTGATAGATCGCGCCGAAGATCACCAGGATCGGGGCGACACCCATCACCATGTGGAAATGGGCAACGACGAACATCGTGTCCGACAGGGGAACGTCGACGACGACATTGCCGAGGAACAGCCCCGTCAACCCGCCATTGACGAAGGTGACGATGAAGGCGAGCGCGAAAAGCATTGGTATCGAGAGATGGATGTCGCCGCGCCACAGGGTCAGCACCCAGTTATAGACCTTGATGGCGGTCGGAACGGCTATGATCAACGTCGTCGTGGCGAAGAAGAAGCCGAAATAAGGGTGCATGCCGCTGACATACATGTGGTGCGCCCAGACCACGAAGCTCAGGGCGCCGATCGCGATGATCGCCCAGACCATCATTCGGTAGCCGAAGATGTTCTTGCGCGCATGCGTGCTGATGAGGTCGGACACGATGCCGAAGGCCGGCAGGGCCACGATGTAGACTTCCGGATGGCCGAAGAACCAGAACAGATGCTGAAACAGGATCGGGCTGCCGCCACTGTGCTGCAACTGTTGGCCCATCTCGACGATCGCCGGCATGAAGAAGGAGGTGCCGAGCGCGCGGTCGAGCAGCATCATCACACAAGCAACGAACAGCGCCGGGAAGGCGAGCAGAGCCATGACGGTGGCGGTGAAGATGCCCCATACGGTGAGCGGCAGGCGCATCAAGGTCATACCCCGCGTGCGGCCCTGCAGCACCGTCACAACATAGTTCAAGCCACCCATGGTGAAGCCGATGATGAACAGGATGAGCGAAGAGAGCATCAGGATGATGCCCCAGTCCTGGCCACCGGGCGTGCCGGTCATGATCGCCTGCGGCGGGTAGAGCGTCCAGCCGGCGCCGGTCGGTCCGCCGGGCGCAAAGAAGCTTGCGACGAGAACGAGCACCGCCAACAGGTAGACCCAGTAGCTCAGCATGTTGACATAGGGGAAGACCATGTCGCGGGCGCCGACCATCAGCGGGATGAGATAGTTGCCGAAGCCGCCGAGGAAGAGTGCGGTGAGCAGGTAGATCACCATGATCATGCCGTGCATGGTGATGAACTGGTAGTAGGCCTCCGGAGTAATGAAATCGAACGTGCCGGGGAAGCCGAGCTGCAGGCGCATCAGCCAGGACAGGAACAGCGCTACAAAGCCGATCGCCGTTGCCGTTGCCGAATACTGGATCGCTATGACCTTGGCGTCCTGCGAGAAGACGTATTTCGTCCACCAACTGTGCGGATGGTACAGTTCCATTTCCCCGACTTCGGCGGGGGGAACGGCATCTGCGGGTGTGACGTCGACCATGGGAGCACCTCCCTGTTCAGCGGGCCTCGACAGTTTCGACTTTTGCCCCGACGTCCAAAGCGGACGCCATTGTCTTTCCTGGCAGCGGGTTCGCCGAGCCCGTTTGCTGAGGCGCCGACAGTTGCGCAAAAGTCTGCTGCTGCCCGAGCCAGGTCAGGTAATCCTGCTCGGTGTCGACCATCACCATGCCATGCATCAGCGGATGTCCCTGGCCGCAGAGCTCGGCGCACAGGACCTGGAAGGTTCCGGTCCTTGTTGGAGTGAACCAGAAATAGGTGACCGATCCCGGGATCATGTCCATCTTGGCGCGGAATTCCGGGATGTAGAAATCATGCAGCACGTCGATCGAACGCAGCAGCATCTTGACCGGTTTGCCGACCGGCAAGTGCAGGTCCGCCGCCTCGACCACGACGTCGTCCTGGCCGTTGGGATCCTTTGGGGCGATGCCTAGCGGGTTCTCAGCGGCTACTTCACGGGTGTCCGAAGTGCCGAGCTTGCCGTCCTTGCCCGGCAGGCGATAGCTCCACTGCCATTGCTGAGCAACGACCTCGATTTCGGTCGCATCGCTCGGCACGTTGACGAAGCGGCTCCAGACGAACAGGCCGGGAACGAGCAAGGCGGTGACGCCGATCGCAGTGACGATCGTCAGCCACCATTCGAGACGCTTGTTCTCCGGTTCGTATACCGCGCGATTGCCTTCGCGATGGCGAAAGCGGAACACGCAATACGCCATGAAGAGCACAACGGCGGCAAAAACGACGCCGGTGATCCAGAAGCTGATGATGATGGTGTGGTCGATATAGTCCCAGTTCGAGGCAATCGGCGTCCACCACCATGGGCTCAGGAAGTGGAACAACACCGAGCCCACGACGATCAAAACGAGTACAAGCGCGATGGCCATGTCCCGTCCTCCGGTATTTCATGGGAGCGCGAAGCATCCAACGCCAATACCAAGCCGCATCATGCTCGATTTCCGGTTGAAATTCCAGAGCCGACTAGCTGATGTGCAAAACGTTGCTGCGCGCCCGGACCTTTTGGGGCGGGGGGCCTTGGCGCAGCGGGCCCTTCGTCGAAGCATTGCCCTTACGGACGATGTGCAGAGGGCTGAATGGCCGGCTTGATGCCGCTGGCGGGTAGATCAACTAGTTCATTTTAGGCGTGCGGACGGCTGCCCTGGCCTTTTGCCGGCGAGATTTGACCGCCTCCAGCAGTTCGCGTTCGCTGGTGTGAGCATTTCGAAAGATGGCCACAACCAATACCGCTAGAATTTCGGCGCCCGGGTCCAAAGGATCGAGCTGTTCATCTGCGCAGACCTGATTGAACACGCGTTCGCAAACGGCCAGATCGAGAGGGCTAAGGCAGGTGCGATTGAAACGCCGACGCAGCATTTGAGCGAACCTTTCAGCGCCCGCCGCCCGTGCTTTGCGGCGGGGCCTTGTCACCGAGGCTTGAAAAGATGTTGTCCCCAGCTTCTAGTAACGTTACTCCATGCTCGGCGATTGTGTTGTCAATAATCCCAAAATCTGTGCGCAGTCCCGAGATCTATATTGGCCGACTCGCATGAGCTGGTAATAGTCTTGCCGTTTGTTGTCGGGTATACGAAAGCCGCGTCGAAAGTCAGCCGCCTCTTTCGGGGCGCGAGTGCAGCCAAGTTTGCTGGCGCTGACTTTCAAACTCGCCAGTGAGCATCCGAGCTTTGCCGCAATGTCTTTCAATGGCTCGTTGTTGACATATCCATCAAGAATTATCTTGCGGCGAGCTTCTCCTTTGACTTTTTCATTCATTACCTGGTCTCCTCAACGTCGCTTTCACGATGTCGGAATCTATAGGCGCCGGTCTGAAGTGTGTCGTTAGCCTCGTATCCAGAAACTTATCTCGGGATGCATTTCTTATTGTAACCCAGCGTGATCGACGATGCGGTCCACAGGCTTGCCAGATCCCGGGATACACCACATGATTGCGGGGGCATGGGCATACCGGAATCGGATATGGCACCACGCGCGATGGACGCTAAGGAGCAAGACGAGGCGCATACCGGGCCTGTACCGGAGCGTGAGCGACGGCGTTGGCCTCGCGACGTTCAACCCGACAACGAGGCGGCTCGGCCAATCGCGCCGGCACTGGAACCGCTGTCCTTTTCAACACTCGAACTGGCAGCAGAGGATCAATTCCCCGCTTGGCAAGCGCATGTGGCACCGCTTGTCGAGGTCAGGCTGCCGGATGACAAATCGCTGGACGACGGCTTCCCCGCAGCGCACAAGGCTTGGAATCTCGGCGGCATGCTGATCGTCGAACAGCGGACGCCGGCGCACAGTTATATCCGTTCCGCCGCAAAGCTTCGGTCCAGCTCGATCGATCATTGGTATGTCGTCTTGCCACATACCGGCCGGTCGTGGACGGAGGTCAATCGCCGTGTCGCGGAGGGCCAGCCGGGCAAACTTGAGATCAGGTCGCTAGGTTACCCGTTTCGCGGGAGGATGACCGAATCCGAAAGTCTCGTTCTATATTTGCCGCGTGATTTGTTCGCCGACGCGGCGGCAACCCTCGACGCAAACAACAATTCAATTCTTTCCGGCAATTTTGCAAACCTTTTGATCGACTATGTCGACGGCATCGTAACAAGACTGCGCAGCCTCACCGCTGACGACCTGCCTCGCATCGTACACGCAACCCGCAGCATGATCATTGCGTGCCTAGCGCCGCCGGCCGAACATGCGGCTGCGGCCGAACAACTGGCGAGTGTCGCGCTGATGGAGCGGGCCCGTCGATACGTCCAGAACAACCTGGAAGCGGCTCATCTGACGCCGGATTCAATGTGCCGGGCGCTCGGTGTTTCGCGATCTCGTCTCTACCAGCTGTTCGAACCGAGCGGTGGGGTGCTCCATTACATTCAAAGTCGCCGACTTCTAGCGGCCCATGTTGCGCTCAGCGATCCGGCGGACAGCCGGCGCATCGTTCAAATTGCGGAGGCCTTCGGGTTCAGTTCAGCGGCAAATTTCAGCCGGGCGTTCAGCAAGGAGTTCGGTTACAGCCCCCGCGAAGGGCGCAGGACGACGGTGTTGCCGCGCCCCGCCCACTCTGTTTCGCTTGGCGAGCACGAGAAGACCTCCTCGTTTGAAGGATGGCTCAAGGCGCTTGGAAGCTGATCATAGCATCCGCGGCGGACGTTTCATCAGTATGCCCGGAGTGATACTGGATCCGGCGACAATCCTTGCCGGGCAAGCGATCCTTGGCTGGCGGTACCCCATTGGGCAAAATCCCTGGCGAGAGATGCCGTGCCGATCGAGATATGTACGCCCGGATAAGTATCTGGATGCGCAGCTAACGACAGCGCGGCCTTATTCGTAGATGTTCGCTGTGACTTAGCGGGGGGCTCGGCACAGGCGGCAGGTTTCCAAGTTGGGGGGAATATCGCACCGCCTGTGCCGACCGCGCCGCCGCAAACCGTCAAAGGCGTAAGTGAGTTAGCGTGCCAAGGCCGAGGCGGCCGGTTGGTGTTCATTCCGCCGCAAAATAGCTTAGTGGGGGCTCGATGGCTTAGTGGGGGCTCGGCACAGGCGGCAGATGTCCAAGTTGGGGAAATCGGATCGCCTGTGCCGCTCGCGCTACCGCTATCCGTCGAAGGTGTGGCGTAGTTGAGTAAGCGTGCCAATGGCCGGGGGGCGGCTGGCCGGTGTTCATTCCGTCGCAGAATGGCTTAGTGGGGGCAAGGCACAGGCGGCAGGTGTCCAAATGGATACCAGGTCGCCTGTGCCGCTCGCGCCACCGCTATCCGGCAAAGATGGTGGCGTAGTTGAGTCAGCGTGACAAGGTCGACGACGAACGGCTGGAGTTCATTCCGCCGCAGATACCAACTCTTGTCGAGCGGCCGCCCGAAGATGAAGGGTGGGTCCACGAGGCCAAATTCGACGGCTACCGCACGCAAATCATCATTGATAAGAACGGCGCGCGTCTTTACAACAAGAACGGACGCGACTGGACGACTAAATACTGGCCCATCGCGCTAGCTGTCGACCTGCCATGCCGGGCTGCCATTCTCGACGGCGAGGTGATTGTCTCAGGCGAGCGGGGCTCGCCCGGTTCTCCTGCGCTGGAAGCCGCGATCTGGAACGAGCCGAGCCGGCTGGTGTTCGTCGCTTTCGACATCCTCCACCTCGACGGCCGCAATCTTATCCCCTTATCCCTGCTGCAGCGCAAGCAAGCGCTGTGGCGACTGGTTGAGCCTGGCCTCGGCAAGATCCAATACAGCGAGCATTTTGAGGGCGACGCGCTCGCGATCTTTCGCGCCACCGAGAAAACCGAGCTCGACGGCGTCATCTCGAAACGCGCCGATAGCCCCTACCAGAGCGGACCGTCGAAAACGTGGCTCAAAACCAGATTTTTGAGAGAGCCGATCTCGAAACACTAGGTCTGTGATCGAGCCCAGGCCGCGAATTCCGCTCTGTCCTGTGGATCGCAATATTTCGAATCACGCCTGGCGCGACGCCGATTATCTGTCGATTCGCGATTTATTAACAATGAATGAACGTCCATCGTGGAATAACCTGCCCGCCAATCACAGCGGAGGATCCATTGCAATTACAGCGCATGCAGCGCTTGTTGAAATAGCGAGTTGAAAGTTTGCCAAGCTTGTTACTTATGCTATTTCTAAACTGGGGGACGCTAATTTTCACCGCCTACGGAGGTGGCTTTTGCGTTCAGAGGCATCAGGCGTCGGCACGCAGAATGAGGAGTCTTCCTCAAGCGATGGTTCACGTGCCGGCGAAGCGCTTCTCGCTAACCTGTTGGCGAATACGACCGAACTTCTATCGTTCTATGATAGCGACTTCCGCCTAACTCACTACGCCGCTAGGCTTAAACGCCTGTACGGAGGTGCGGTGGTGCCAGGCGCCGCCATTTGGGAGATCTATCCAAGCTTCCTCGATACGAGGTGCCGCGACGAATTTCTTCGGGTGTTCCAGGGCGGCTCTGCGGCAAGCATTGACCTGCCGCGCTCATCGGGCGAAGCGCCCCGCTCCGTTTTCGTCTTCGGCACTGCAGATGGCGTGGGAATCATTGAATCCCGGGAGCAGGGGGAGCGCAGCGCGGCGCAGGAGCAGGAGCATATGATTCTGCTCCATCAGGCGACGCACGACGTGCTGACCGGACTGCAGAATCGACGGCGATTCGGTGAGCGGCTGCAGCAAGCGCTGGCGGCCATCGGCGGATCTCAGCCAAAAGCCGCCCTGCTGCAAATCGATCTTGACGATTTCAAAGCGGTCAACGACACGCTCGGCCATGGGGCAGGCGACACGCTTCTGCAACTCGCGGCAGGTCGAATCCGCGACGCGCTGGAGGACGGCGAATCTGCGTACCGGTATGCCGGCGACGAGTTCGCCGTCATCCAATTGGGCAAGGAGCAGCCCGCGGAAGCCGAGCGCCTCGCCACATCGCTGGTCAACGCGTTCAAGGACCCTTTCGTCATCAACGGCATTCCCGTCTTCGTCGGTTCAAGTATCGGAATCGCTTTCGGGCCGGAGCACGGGACCGATGGCGAGCAGCTGATGAAAGCCGCAGATATTGCTCTTTACGCAGCCAAGACGGATGGTCGCGGCTGCGCTCGAACGTTCAATCGCTCGATGCTGTTGTTGCTTGAGCAACGCGAAAATCTGAGGCGCAGCCTTCGAACCGCGCTGGAGCGGGGCGAGCTTTACCTGGACTATCAACCGCTCATCAGGCCTCCTTCGTCGGTGATTGGTTTCGAAGCGCTGCTGCGGTGGCGGCACCCCGAGATAGGAATCATTCCGCCCGGCGTGTTCATTCCGATCGCCGAAGCGGACGGTCTGATGGAAGAAATTGGACGATGGGTGCTCGAGCAAGCTTGTCGCCAGGCATTGGCCTGGCCTTCCGCGCTGACAGTCGCAGTCAACCTCTCGCCGGCTCAGTTCCTGAGCGGTTCGCTGACGGACACGGTCGCTCAGATCATCGACGCAGTTGGAATCCGGGCTGAAAGGCTTGAACTCGAGATCACCGAAACGGTTCTTCTTGAGAAGACTATAGACAATATAGATACATTGAATACGTTGAACGTCCTGGGAATACGAATCTCGCTCGACGATTTTGGAACATACTATTCATCCTTGAGCTACCTTAAGAATTTTCCGTTTGATACCTTGAAGATAGATCAATACTTCATCGCGGACCTGGAGACGGATCTGAAGAGTCAAACGATTGTGCGATCGATCATAAGTCTGGCGCACGGCCTGGGAATAAGCGTCACCGCCGAGGGGGTCGAGACGTCGGCGCAGGCACGGTGGCTGATCAAGGAAAATTGCGATTACCTGCAAGGCAATTTCATGGGACGGCCGCTCGGATCCGAGGCAACCGGCGATTTCATCAGGCGGTCGCCGCCGAAGGGGCTGGAAGCGATGGAGGAATCAAATCGGGCGCGCTAGCCACTTGCACCGTTTGTAAATCGGAGGGCTGTAAAAACGATCGAGCTAGATGCCGCGCAATGCGGGACTGGCTCATCACGAGGCGGTCAAACTTCCGTCCCGGAGTTCATCGCGTCACCTGGGCTCAAATACGGATGGAATAGGAGAGGATGCGGATGGGATCTGTTCATCATGACCCGGTTGGCGAACCGACTTTTGAGCCGATGATCCAGTTCGACATGGAAATCAAGACTTTTGTCTCCGCTTGGAAACACTGCGATTATGTCTCGACGTACATAGCCCGGATGATCAGTCAAAACAGATCAGACTCGGTGCGGCATTCGAATCTCTTTTCCTCTGCGTTCAACGAATTACTGGAAGTCGCCTTTCGTACCCGCCACGCCGACGGCGAACTGGCATGCAGGGTGTCTCGCCATGGCGCGACGGACAGGATCGAGCTGACATTTCCCTGCATGCCGGAGGAGCGCCAATTCTACGAAGAAGCCGTTTCGCAAGTCGTGGGATTTGAGGCCAAGGAGCGATATCTCAATTCTGTGTCTGGGGATCTGGCGCCCAGCCGGGAGGTGGTACTCCTGGAACTAGCTGTCGACTACAACGCGGCACTCAGGGTCGAGGAGGCCGACGGCGATGCGATCACGCTCGTCGTGGATCTTCCGCTTGAGGGCCTGCAACATTGAGCCCTTACAACCCGCACCCGCGCTTCAAGGCGCAATACGATGCGAACAACCAGGAGTTCTCCATATCTGGAGTGGTCCGGCCTCAGGCGATCGATGAGCTTGGGCCCAGCCTGGCATTGCTTCGCGATGCGATCGGCCGAGTACGCGGCGTTCTCTACGTCAATGTCAGACGCTTGGCGCAGATGAACAACGCCGCATTTCACGCTTTTTCGAGGATCATCATCGATGCCTGTCGCGCTCGACCCGATCTCAAATTTGTTGTCATCACGTCGAGCGTCGTCGGATGGACCTCGCGAAAATTCGGTCGGCTGAGCGGAATCGAACCGAACATCACGGTCGAGGAGTATGACAGCGAATTCTATCCAGGGCAGGGCTTCCTCGAGGAAGGCGGGTTCGTTCCAATCCTGCGCACGCAGACAAAGATGACCTGGCGCCACGAGCGTGCAATCCTGCCGCGGCATGGCATGAGACCCGGGATCGTTATGGCCGACATCTGTTGCGGGATCGGCGATTTCGCCGTGCTCGTGCAGAAAGAGTTCCAGCCGTCGCGGATTGTCGCCCTCGACCACTCCATATCAAGCCTGGACTACGCCAGACGCGTGATGCGGGAGTTCGATATCCGGGGCATCGAATATACTTATGGCGATGCCTCGGAAATGCTGCTCGACGAGGAGCAGTTCGACTTGGTCACCTGCCGACATTCGCTTCAAATCTTCAATCGACCGGAACTCATCCTCAAGGAACTCTACCGCATATGCAAGCCAGGCGGGCGGGTCTACATCACCAACGAGAAGAATTCGCATTGCCTCGGCGAGCCGCGCGCCGAAAGCATCCGTTGGACATACAATGAAGTGGCGAAGCTGTTCGCGCATTTCGAAATGGACGTTGAGCTCGGGCCCAAGAGTCGCCGATATCTGATCGAAGCCGGATTCGACGACATACGTGTCGAGACCTTCACGGTCACCAACTTGGACGGAGATGCGCAGGACTTCGCCGATGTCATTGTAGCATGGGCCGATGTGTATGCCGGCGAGATGGCAACCAAACGCGGCGACGGGCCGGAGTTCGTTGCACGGTTCCGGCAGGGCTTCCAGGATCACATATTCGCTGCGCTACACCCCAAGGGTTATGCGGGTTGGCCGATCTGGGTCGCATCGGGGCGAAGGCCGCAATGAAAGCCGACGATCAGCCTACACCGCGCTTCGGCCTGCGCTCCTTCCGGGCGAAATTCGTATTGGTCGTCGGCGGCGCCGTGCTGTTCGACCTCCTGCTGAGCGGTGGCCTGGCGCTCTGGAACGTTCAAAAGCTGTCGCGCGACGCCACGTCGGAAGTCGGTGAGGGCCTGACCACCGCAAACCAGGAATACATTCGCTCCTATGCCGACTCGACAGCGTTAAGCGTCGACCTCCTGCTCGATCGAGTTCATGGGGACGTGAAAGCGCTGGCCGGCGTCCTGCAGGCCCAGACCGACGATCCGAGCCGGCAGCGACAGGTCGGAGCAACCCTTTCGCATGAAGCACCCGGCTCGGTGAAGGTCGTCTATGACGCGAAGGGCGATTGGGCGCAGAACCTGCCGGGCGCGCCTTCCGTGATTAGCGTCTGGGGCTACCTGCTGGGCGCCGACCACACGCCGCTGCCGAGCGTTGAGCAGGAAATCGAAGACAGTACCGTTCTGGATCTCGTCGCGCCGACCCTTATGGCCAGCGGATCGCCAAAACTGCAGATGTACTATATTGGTCCGAAGGAACGGCCGATCTTCAGGACGGTACCGTATACGGACCAGGCGCAGACCTTCGATCGACTCTATCCAGGCCACAACAAGGCGGAGTTCTGGGAGTTCTTCTTTCCGGGGATCTACGGGTCATGGCAGCAATGGGCGAGGGATCCAGCCTCGCGTCCAGTCCCCGACGACATCACTCAGACGGCGCCCTACACCGATGCGATCACGGGAAAGCTGATCGTCAGTTTCTTCCACCCGCTGTGGACGCGGGACCGTACCGGTATCGCCGGTGTAGCGGGTGCAGACATCACTCTCGATCAGCTCGCGGAAGTCGTCGAGCGCGTCAAGATCGCCGAAACCGGGTTCGGCTTCCTCACCATGTCGACCGGCAATGTAGTGGCGATCAATCCATCGGGCGAGGCGATCATAGGCCTGACTTCGTCCAACGATGCGGGCACGCAGGGCGTCACCGGGCTGGAGAGGTCGCTGCGGGGAAGCACGCAGCCGGCCATCGCGTCGCTGCCGCTCGACCAGAACAATGACGGTGTCATTCAGCATATCATGCTCGACAACAAGGGCGAACACGTACCCTACATAGTTGTCCTCAAAAGATTGAAGCCGACCAATCTGTGGAGCTCGGGACCGATCAAGTCTGAAACGATGTCGGTCGGAATCGTCGTTCCAGAACGCGAAATCTATGCGTCCCTGGTCGCCGCGCAAAAGAGTATTTCCCGCGCGACCAATCGTATCCTGCTCTTTCAGGTCGCCGCCATCGTCGTTTCGCTTCTGATTGTCTTTGCGGCAGTGCTCGGGATCTCCAAGCGGATCACGGCCGGCCTCAGGGCGCTTGCCAGCGCCGCCCAGAGGCTACAGTCCAAAGATTATTCGGTCCGCGTTCGCGTTCCAACGCGCGACGAGGTTGGAGCGGTCGGAGTCGCCTTCAACCGTATGGCCGAGCAGATCAGCTTTCACACGGAAAACCTCGAGCAACTCGTCGACGAACGAACCAGGGAACTCGGCGACGCAAATCAGGAGATTTCCGCGCTCAACGAAAAGCTGCGGGACGAGAACGTCCGTCTCGGCGCCGAACTCGCGGTCGCCAGGCAAATCCAGATGATGGTCCTGCCGAAACCGTTCGAACTCGAAGCGATTCCGGGGCTGGAGATCGCGGCCTACATGCGGCCGGCCGACGAGGTCGGCGGGGACTACTACGATGTCCTGCAGAACGGATCACGGGTCAAGATAGGCATCGGCGACGTGACCGGTCATGGTCTCGAGAGCGGCGTGCTGATGCTGATGGTCCAATCCGTTGCACGCGCGCTGCAGGAGGCCAACGAAGGCGATCCGCACCAGTTTCTGGTTCGTCTGAACAGAGCCATCTACAAGAACATCGAGCGGACGAACACCGACAAGCATCTCTCGCTGGCCTTTCTCGACTTTGAGGATGGGCGGGTAACGCTATCCGGCCAGCACGAGGACATTCTGGTCGTGCGTGCGGATGGGGACGTCGAACGTATCGACACGCTTGATCTGGGTCTGCCCGTTGGCCTGGAGAACGACATCTCGCAGTTCGTTGACACGCGAGACATCGTGTTCGGGAGCGGCGACGTAATCGTGTTGCACACCGACGGTGTGACCGAGGCGGAAGATGAAGACAGAAGACTGTTCGGGTTCGATCGCCTCTGCAAGAGCGTGCAAAAGCGCCATGGCAGGAGCGCCGAGGACATCAAGACCGGGATCATCGAGGATTTGATGGCCCATATCGGAATCCAGAAGATCCACGACGACATCACACTCGTGATCATAAGGCATACGTAGGATGACAGCGCTGTTCGGTACGCCTGACATTGCAATAGGGATGAAGGGGAGCGTCAGTCGCGTGCGGCTGTTCGACGGACCTCTCGACTTGAGTTGGCGTCATTGCGCCACGACCTCGGACTTCATTGCCGATCTTTTCGCGTTGCGCTTTCAGTCGTCGCGCAATGACTACATGGAGGTGCGGCATAGCATCGGATATCTGGTCAACGAACTCATCGAAAACGCCGTCAAGTTCCGAGCACCAGGCGAGATCGTGGTTGAGGCGTCGATGGATTCGGAGTGCTTCAAGCTGAAGGTGTCGAATGACGTCGATGGTGAAATCGCGTCGGAGTTCCAAAGCCTTCTGGCGGACATCACGGTTGGCGACCCAAAGGACCTGCTGATACAGCGGATTGAGGCGAATGCCGCGAACCCCGACGTGGGGAGCTCCGGGCTTGGATTGCTGACGTTGATGAGCGACTATGGCGCACGCCTGGCCTGGATATTCAGCCCGGCCGATGAAAACGACCGTATTTGCCTGGAAACATATGCCTCCATTCCGATCTCGCCAACTCACAACTAGATGAAACGAAGCCAGATATGGAAATCAAGACAGACGACTACCGCGTGTGGACTGAGGGAAGCGATATCTTTTTCGACGGTGCAATGCGGCTTGCCAGTTCCGAGGCGGGTGCGCCGATCACGGCTTTGGCGACCAGTGTTCTTGCCTCAAATCCCGCTTCCATCACACTCAATTTGAAGGACCTTCACTTTCTCAACTCTTCCGGCATCAACCTGCTGGCGAAATTTACCATCGAGGTGCGCAAGCATCCCGATGTTCGACTTGTCGTGCGCGGAACGCCCGACATACCCTGGCAATCGAAATCATTGCCGAACCTGAAGAAGCTGCATCCCGCTCTGGTGCTTTTGATGAACTAACGTGAACGCGTCTCGATCGAGCCATCGCCCGCGACGTGCCCGCCCGGGGATGATTTCCTGATCGGTGTCCAGCTGATTTTCGGGACTGTCAGATCAGCAGCAGGCCCTTCATCGAGGCATTGCCCTTGCGGCCGATGATGACGTGGTCGTGAACGGCGATGCCGAGCGGCTTGGCCGTGTCGATGATCTGCTTGGTCATGTCGATGTCGGCGCGCGAGGGCGTCGGGTCGCCGGACGGATGGTTATGCACCAGAATGATCGCGCTGGCGGAAAGTTCGAGCGCGCGCTTGACCACCTCGCGCGGATAGACAGGCGTATGGTCGACCGTGCCGGTCTGCTGCACCTCGTCGGCGATGAGCCCATTCTTCTTGTCGAGGAAGAGAATGCGGAACTGCTCGCGGGCCTCGAAGGCCATGGCCGAGCGGCAATAATCGAGAAGCTGCGTCCAGTTCGACAGAACCTCGCGGCCGCGCACTTCGCCGCGCGCCATGCGCTGCGCTGTGGCGGCGATGACTTTTAGATCGGTCGCCACCGTCGGCCCGATGCCCTTCACTTCCTCGAGCAGGGACGCCGGCGCGCCGAGCACTTCGGCAAGCGAACCAAAGCGCGCGATCAGCGCCTTGGCGATCGGCTTGGTGTCGACGCGCGGGATCAGCCGGAAGAGAAGCAGCTCAAGCAGTTCATAGTCGGGCAGGGCGTCCGGACCGCCGGCCAAGAAGCGTTCGCGCAGACGATCACGATGGCCGTGGTAGTGCGGCTTCTCAACAGGCGCCACCTCTTTCTTCGGCGGCTCTACCCAGGCTTCAGAGAAAAACGCCCGCTCGTCCTCGACTTTTCCCATCGCCCGCCCACATCGCTGATCGAAAGAAGACCTTTGCCAGAGACTAAAGCATGATTCTGAAACGCGAAACGGTTCTCGATCATTTCAAGAAAGTAGCCGGGAGCGTTGCTGGGACATATCAAGACGCCGTGACGATGAGGGCTGCATCGCCTATTGGCGAGCGTTAAACATGAGCACCTTCGGCAGCCTGTTTCTTCACCGTTCTTGCCCCGCTGACCGAAACAGCGATGCCGAGGACGACAAGGGCTGTTCCGAGAATGTGGATCGTCGTGATGGTCTCGCCGAGAAGAAGAAACGAGAGCGCGAGTGCCGCGACCGGCAGCACTGCCATGAACACGCCAGCCTCTCCGCCGCTGGCGCGCGCGGCTCCTGAATACCAGAGCCAGAAGCCGATCACGGTGGGAAAAATGCTGATATAGACTGTCGCCAATAGGGCGGCAGGTGCTGCTGCAACGGTGCTAGACGCGGCAAGGGCGGCGGCGAGCGGCAAGGTCAGCAGCAGCGAAATGCTGCTCATCAGCGCCGCGAGATAGAGCGGCGCCAGCGGCTTGCTGATTCTCTTGTTCAGGATCGCAAACAGTGCTTCGCCGGAAACAGCGAGGACCACCAGCAGGTTACCCGCTAGCAGCTTCAGATCGAGGCCAAAGCCCTTAGCAGAGGCGACATTGACAAGAAGTGCGCCTGCCGTGACAGCGCCGACCGCGATCCAGAGCTTGGCGCCTAGCCTCTCCTTCAAGGCCAACGTTGCAACGAGGGCAGCCAACACAGGCAGAAGGCCGTGGATGACGCTGGCATTGGCACTCGTCGTCAAGGTCAAGGCGAGGATCATTAGAATGCTATAGCCCGCGCTGCCCGCGGCCGCCTGAATCATCACAATGATATATTCCTTTGCCAAGAGCCGCGGCCGCGGCGTGCTTGTCAGGAAGACGAGTCCCCAGAGGATCGGCGTCGAAATCAGGAAACGGAGGGGAACGGCGAAGAAAGGGTGCATGCCGCCGGCAATGATTTTCGAGGCCACCACGCCGGATCCGACCAGCGTCATGGCTATGGTCATGAGGGCGCCTGCAGTGATGCGTTGCGAATCCATATGTCAGCCTACGGTATAGGGGGCGCGCGAACGCGCCTCCTTCAGCGCAAGAGCCCACCACTTGAGCTGGTGGAGCATGGTTTTGACAGCGCCGGAGCTGCGCTTCGGATCGAGCGGGCCCGCACCATCGGCAAAATGCTCCCACACCCCGTGAAAGCTTACTGCGTCCCGGACGGTGACGGCGTGGAGCTCGGCAAATACCTGGCGAAGATGTTCGACGGCCCTCAACCCGCCGGAGACGCCACCGTATGAAACGAAGCCGACCGGCTTGGCGTGCCACTCGTCAGTAGCCTGGTCGATAGCGTGCTTAAGATGACCGGGCATGCTGTGATTGTATTCGGGGGTGACGACAACGAAGGCGTCTGCCTTGGCGAGCTTACCGGTGAATGCCTTCATCGCCGGTGTCGGCTCCGCCAAGAGCCGGCTGGGCAGATCAATGTCTGCAACATCGATGAGCGAAAGTTCGAATTCGTCCAGTCTCTGCGCCTCTTGGGCAAACCAGTTTCCGACCTTGTCGCCATAGCGTCGTTCCCGCGTGCTGCCGATCAGCGCTGCGAGCTTGAGCCGTTCAGTCACTTCGCTCTCCTGTCTCAGGCCAGGAAGTGATGACACACCGGGATGATCGATGGGATTGCTAAATGTTAGCATTTTCTGATCTAATTGATCGATCATGCTCGACGCGCTCACTCTCGATCAGATGCGGATGTTCCTGGCCGTGGCGGACGCGGGTAGCTTTCGACTGGCTTCGATGCGGCTCGATCGCGCGCAGTCGGCGGTAAGTCACGCGATTGCCAATCTGGAGACCGAACTCAAGACGGTGCTGTTCGACCGGTCGACTCGTCGGCCGACCTTGACCTCGGACGGGCGGGCCCTGCTGGACGACTGTCGCTCGCTGGTTCTACGCGCCGATCTGCTGCGCGCGAAGGCGCAGGGCATGGGCAGCGGCATTGAAATCGAGCTTGCGCTGATGGTGGACACGCTTGTTCCATTGCCGGCCGTCGGCAGGGCTCTTGAAGCCCTCCACGCCACCTATCCGACGGTTGGCGTCCGGTTGCAGACAGGTACCCTTGGGGAACCGATCGATTGCCTCCTGCAGGGCACGGTCGACCTCGCGATAACGGTGGGCGAAGACCTGCGCGATCCGCGCCTGGAATTCGATTCCCTCGCGCCTCTGTCGATGGCGGCGGTCGTCGGTGCTGGGCACGCTCTGGCCTTGATAGCGAAGAAAGGCCGGGTGAGTACGCCAGAGCTGGCCGATCACATCCAGATCGTCCTGATGGACCCTTCTCCTCGCTCCCATGGCCGCGACTATGGCGTGCTCTCCCAGCGCAAGTGGCGGGTCGGTAGCCAAGAGGCGAAACTGGCGTTGATCAGAGCAGGCATCGGCTGGGGGCGGCTTCCTCTTTGGTTGATCGAGCAGGATCTTGTCGAAGAGCGGCTCGTGCAGCTTTCAGCCGCTGCGCTTGGTGAAAATGGGACAACGAAGAGCTGGGTCTATCTTGCCCGACGGCTCGACAAACCCTTGCTGCCAGCAGCCAGGTGCCTCAGGTCCGCGCTTCTGGCCGGAGCCGGGCTTGGTGATACTGCCGGGCTTCCAGCCTAGGCGCGCCTCGCCAATCGTTAGGGGCATCAGACCGTGCCGATGCCGTGCCTGCGGCAGACTAATCCGGCAAGCCGGGGCGGTCGAGCTTCTTTGGCGACAGCGTGAAGATCTCGCAGCCGCTATCGGTGACGCCGATCGTATGCTCGTACTGTGCCGACAGCGAACGGTCGCGCGTCACCGCCGTCCAGCCGTCAGAGAGCACCTTCACATGCGGGCGGCCGAGATTGATCATCGGCTCGACGGTGAAGATCATGCCGGGCCGCATCTCGACGCCTTCGCCGGCGGTGCCGTAATGCAGGATGTTCGGCGCGTCATGGAAAAGCTGGCCGACGCCGTGGCCACAGAAGTCGCGCACCACCGAGCAGCGCTCGGCCTCGGCATAGGTTTGGATAGCGGCGCCGATGGCGCCGGTGCGAGCGCCCGGCCTGATTGCGGCGATGCCGCGCATCAGGCATTCGTAAGTCACCTCGAGCAGGCGCTCGGCGGCGCGCTTGATCGTGCCGACCGGATACATGCGCGAGGAATCGCCGTGCCAGCCGTCGAGGATGTAGGTGACGTCGATGTTGACGATGTCGCCGTCCTTGAGGGGCTTGTTGTCAGGAATGCCGTGGCAGACCACGTGATTGATCGAAGTGCAGGACGATTTGGTGTAGCCGCGATAGTTGAGCGTGGCCGGCAATGCACCGTGATCCATGCCGAACTCGAAGACGAAACGGTCGATGGTCTCGGTGGTGACGCCGGGCTTCACCATCGACACAAGCTCGTCAAGACAGCGCGCGGTGAGATCGCAGGCCTTGCGCATGCCCGCAAACCCTTCCTCGCCATAGAGGCGGATCTGGCCGGTGTTTCTCAAGGGGGCCGTTGCGGCGTCGAGATAGGTAACCATTCCTGTCCGTTCGCGGGTTGGCTCCTGACGCGAGCCGGTGCGGAAATTTTCTCCAGATTTGGCACCGGAAGCCGCAAGGTTCAAGGACGAAGTGCCTGCAACCGGTTTGCCGCGGGAATATTCGCTGGGCGCGCGCGTCTGGGCGTCGCAAGCTTTCCTTTCACCATCCCATGAGGTAGGCCGGGACCGCATGCAGGAGATTTACGCCCGTTGACGGCGCCGGAACGCGCAAGATCGACGGTGCTGCCAAGCAGGACCGCGTGCTCGGCCCTGATGGCGCTGCTTGCGCTTGCGCTGGTGAGCTTCGCCCAGGCTGAGGTCTCCGCCTCGACAGCGTTTGCCTCGGGCGGCGCCGGCATCAGCGCGACGCGGCAGGGCGAAACGCTTGCCTTGCTGAGGATCGCCGGCAAGGCGCAGGCCCTCGAAGCCCGCGCCGGCCGGCCACTGCCGGCAAAGCTCGTCAGCGGCAATCCCGGCATTCTCGCTCCGGCATCCGATTTCCTTGTCGCTGGCGGGGCTTTGCCGGCGGAGGGCGGCATCACGCCTGCCTTTGTGGCCGCGCCGCTCTCGCATACCAATCAGCCTCGCGCGCCACCAACTGCCTGAGCCAGGCGGTCGCAGACCTTTCTCACCTCAACTATTTCTTTCGCGCCGCGACCTGGCGACGGCTATCGGCTGTCGGCAGGTTGCGTGGCGCGTGTCCATTGGACATTTCTCGATGCAACGTATCAAGACATTCAAGACACTCACGCGCGCTGCTTCGGCAGCCGCGTTTCTCGCCGTCCAGGCAGTCATCTGCATAGGCACCGTCTATTGGGCTGTAGCCGCAACGCTTCGCGTGGAAGGAACGGCGACGATCGTGCTCGGCGTCATCTTCGCCGTGCCGTCCGCCAATCTGCTGATGGTGGTCTCGCGCATGGCCTACGAGGCGGAGACGGACCCGGCGAACCAGTAGACGCAACCTCGACAGGGGATGCCGGTTGCATCGCCCGGTCGAACGATGTGGCCAGAGCGCCGATCTGCCGCGGCAGTCGCCGGGCCCGCACCGCACTGAGGTCACATTCCTGCGTCAAAAACCGGTCAAAGAACTTTTCAGAACGAACGGCGTTGCTCCGACTTCGCCAGTTCGGGAGACAGGGAATGGACAGACTGCAATTCGAGGTGCCGGTGCGCATCACGCCCGCGCCCGGCCTGCCGGTCGAGGAAATCTACAGCGTCGAGCAGGCGCTCGATTTCCTGCAGAACTGGCCGAAGCGCCGGCAGGGCAAGGTTTATGACGCCGCGTTTAACGCCTGCTTCGGCGCGACAGTCGATGTGGCAAGCGCCGAGGAAGCGTGCCGGGCCTTCATGGCTTTCTGCCGCGTCAGCGGTTTGCTCGCAAGGGACATGATGTTGCCGCTGAAGCGCGGCGGCAGCGCAAGAGGGTTTCGCGAAGCGAGAGCGTGACGCTTTAACCGGCGAAAGATACCCCTCTGTAGTGCATTCCCACCTGCACGCCTCGAACGATCAACCTGGACAGGATCTCCATGTCCAGCGGCATATCCGGGCGCCACACATCAAGCAACAAGGCGATACGCGCCTGATCGGCGCTGTTCATGACCTCGTGCTCGAAAGTGTCGTCCCACAGCAGGCATTCGCCGTCGGCGATCCGCTTTTCCTCATGGTTGATCATCATGATCGTTGCCGGGCGGCCGTCCGCCAGTTTCGGAATGACAAGGCCGAGATGAAATCTCATGATGCCGCGAAAGGGGCCGCGGTGGGGCGGGATGTGCTTGCGCGGCGCCAGGAATGAAACAGCCGCCGATTTGACCTCGGGGCACTCGGACAGCAACCGGCTGAGGGTAGGCATCTTCCCAAGGCTTTCCGGGATCGTCATGTCGTAGGCCTTGAGCACGAACATGCGCCAATCGAGGCCGTCATTGGCCGAAATCTCGGCCTGTTCCGGCATGATGTCGTGAAAACGCGGCACCCGGTTCAGTTGCACCGACAGCGCTTCATCGCGAATACTCTGCCAGACGGCCGCGAACTTTGTCGCGTTGGGAAAATGCGTGGAGGCATCAAGAATCGCCGGTGCATCTATGCGTTTTTCATAGATACGACGCACCAGATCGCTTCCAAGATCGTACACGTTCGACATCGCATCGCCTCGACCATGTTATAATATAGTGCACGATTGCTTTCAGCTATGGGTCACGGAGATTTGTTCCGAGGCGTCAGGCAGACGTTCGGTTTTGTATCGCTGCGTCTTGGATGTCATCTGCGGACCAGTCGTGACGCCTCGATGACTTCGGGCGTCGTGCTGTCGATCGTGGCGTCTCAGCGCCAGCGGCTGGTTGGCTGCAGCCGCCGTCGTGCACCTCAGGACACACCGGGAGCGATTGGGCCGCTGCGCGGCGTCCTGTGATCAAAGAGGTTGCCAGAACGCACAAAGCCCCGCCGGCAACTTGCCAGCGAGGCATTTATCAGAACCCGATCGTCAATCAGTGGCGATCGTGTCCGCGGCCGCCGCTCTGGTGGCCGTTGTTTGCGGCACCCAGGCACTGGCTCCAGTAATCATCGTGATTGCTGCAAGAAGTGATGGTCTGCTGCTGAGCATAAGCCCCACCGGCCAAGCCGAAAACCGCGACAGTAGCCAGAATTGCATTACGAACGATGTTGGTCATTTGAGTTTCCCTTTGCTCTCATTTCCGGCAGTGCCGGTCGACGCCGTTTTTGCAGCGATCAAGTTTCGATCTGATGGCGCGCAATTTCGGCTTTGTTTCGAGGAGGCAACGCCACACGCTCCCTGTGCGTGGGATGCCTGGGACAGCCGCGATCACCTCAAAACCTTCGGACCAGCTTGGTTGTGTGCGAGCGTTTCAGGGGCAGCTGTTTGGTTACAGCCCGTGAGCTTGCGTGCGACGCGGCGGAAACAATCATCGACCATCTAGTACCGATCGAAAGCAGCCGAAGATCGCTCGCGGGACGGCTTCGGCACATGGAAGGATGATGAGCCATGTCGATCTTAAAAACGCTCAACCGCATGGGAGCGGCCCTGAAATATGCGCATGATGCCCAAAAAGCGACGCGGATGCTGAACGGCCCGCCACGCGAAATGCAAATGGATCTTGGCTGGGCAGTTATGCCGACCACCAAGTATCTTTCTTCCAACACTTGGGACGGTATCTGACGAAATTCAGCGTAGAGCCGGCTCAAGCCGCCTGTTGGGCAGGAAGGACAATCCGCAGCGTGCCGATGCCGTCTCCGACGGAGCCGCAGAGGTCAAGGCGAAGCTGGCCCAAGTCGATCTTGCTGCGCAATTCCTGGCCCATACGATGGAAACCCTGCACGGCGATTCCTACCGGATTGAGATCGATCCACGCCACTGGCTTCGTCTTGGTTCGGGTGGAGAATGTTTGGCGGCGGAAATAGACGGGCTGCTGATCGATTCTCTTCGGACCAGGCTCGGCTGCTTAGGTGGCCCGGCTATTCCTTGTGCGGAACAATATACCTGACAACGCTCTCGCCGCGCGAAACCGTAACTGTCGTATAGCCGGCTGGCAGCGAGCCCGTGACGGTCGGATCGACCACCTGGCATCGGCCGACCATTCTTCCGCTAGGAGCGCCGGCGAGTTCATCTGCCAATGAGGCACGGCATTCGTTGAGGGAGGCGAAAACCCGAGGCGCCGTATTAAGCGGTTTGCAGATCGAAGCCTCGCCTGGGCTGCACGAAAGCAAAACCATCACCGCTGCCGTAGCCGGGTCCATCGTCGAAGCTCCTTTGTGGAGCTTTAAACGCTCGCGAAATCCCTTTGTTTCAGATGTTGCTAAAATACGAGCCAATTCCCGGCGACCTCGGTGGCCGGGCCTGTCGATCCTCGGGAACAAGACGCGTTAGTTCGCTGTTATTATTAGCAGAGGCTAATACGAATGCTTTTTAGCGTCACCAGTGCGACTTCGGATGCCGTTCTCGAAGCCAGGAACACTGACGCTGAGATCCTTGGAGTCGTCGACCTCGCCAACAAGACTGATGCCAAGATCGGCACCATGCGCCTGGGGCAAGCTATCCAGTTCGTTGCGAATGCATCCGTGCTTGGATACGGAGTTCGCGGAGCGATGGTGTTTTACGGAAAAGCAGGAACACCGAGCCTCAGGGCGAGGGAATGTGAGCAGTTGTGGGCGCTATATGGTTTCGCACTCCTTGAGCCATAATGTCTGACTCAATGGAGCGCTGGAAGGCGTTCACGTTATGAAAAGCGCGAACGGATGACAGGAGCCGCCACGGATTCTCAGAGCGGGCCATTTCGCGGTCACCCGTCGGCCGTAATACGCAGTCGCTATTTGACGCTTATTGGATGATTTGCCGGGAGAGGGTGCTAACTCCCTGACATTTGCTGGTACGCCCAAGGGGAATCGAACCCCTGTTACCGCCGTGAAAGGGCGGTGTCCTAACCGCTAGACGATGGGCGCGCTCAGACGAAGCGGCTTATAATTGCGTTGCTCGCAACCGGCAACCCATCTGCCGCCACATGCGACAACTTTTTTCGCGAGCCTGCAAAACGCATGTTTGGCAACCGGAAAACAGTTCGATTGAAGCAGGTAAGCCGCTTAGTTGTCGCCACCGCCGCCGCGCCGGCGGCAGCGCCAGTTCCAGTCGCGCTCGGGGCCGACGTCGACATGGACGGATTCGGTGTGGCAGTAGGTTCCGACGCCGCCGCGGCCGGGCATCGAGCGCACATAGCTCGCCAGCTCCCACTTGGAGACGCCGGGAACCTGGATGTCGGCGGCGGCGCAATACATGTGCAGCGAGTTCTTGGCTCCGTTGGCGCGGCGGTTGCGGGCAGGGTCGCGATAGCCGGAGGTGACGATCATCTTGCGGCCGAAATGACCCTCGATCGTCTTCAGGACGCGCACCAGCGAAGGCTTCAGGCAGGCGACGTCGACGCTTTCGTTCTGTCTCAAGAGGCCGTTGGGCGCGAGCCTCGCCATGCCGGCGGCCGACGCCACCTGGTAGGAGCCGCCGCCTTCGTCCTCGTTGAGATCGACGTCGCTCTCGTCGTCGATGCCGGACTTGCGCTTGATCTCGAACAGCGCCGTCTGGCGCACGCCGGGCAAAGCATCGGCGCCGGTGATGTGGTTGCTGCTGTCGTCACCGAGGGAAGCCAGTTGCACCGGCTTGTCGCCTGGGGTCGCGGAGGCGAGGGTGACGATCGGCTTTGTCGGCGGCGGCGTGGTCTTGGCCTGGGCGGCGGGCTGGTCGCTGGAGCGCGTGTTGATCAGCGGAGCAGGCGCGGCCGAGGCCGGCGTGGTGCTGAACAGCGAAGCGAACAGCCCCTTCTTCGGCGCGGCGATCGGCTGCTGCTGGGGCTCGCCCGCTGTCACGTAGACGCCTTTGCTCATCGCCTGCACGGTCGCCTGCGCTTGCGATGCGACCGCGGCGGCATCGCCGGCAGCGACCTTGGTGGCGGCCGCTTTCGTCTCCTCTGCCGTCTGCGGCGGCGGTACCAGCGGTTGCGGCGTGTTGCCGGCGATCGAGCCGGCGTCAGCAGGAACCGCTACCGCGGGGAAGGCTGCTCCGGGCCGGGTTTCCGGCACATAGGCAACTTTTTCAGGCAACGGTTTGTCGTCTTCGCCCATCACGGTCGATGCCGCCTCTGGGGATGCCGGGGAGGTCGACGCCGCCTGCGAGGTCGAATCGGCCGACGCCGCGGACTGGGCGCTGGAAGCCGCGCTCATCTCTGTGGCGGTTGAATTGTAGGCGGGCGTGACGACCGACATCGTCGGGTCGCCGGTCGAGGTGCAGGAGGCCAGAAGCACGGATAAAAGCGCTGCCACGATGCTGCGGCTTTCCCTTCGTGCAAGGCGCCAACCCGCTGATTTCAAAATAAAATTCCCCCTCGGCATCCGGTCCGTACATCGTAGCCGCAGCACTCCAGTGCCTCTGGCGGCGACCTCCTGTTCCCGAACCGGAAACGGGATCTGTATCGATCTGCAAAGCCTCGGATTTATTGTGTGTCTGCAGGCGAGCTGAGGCTACGAAAACGATTAACATCACCATTTCGCCCTGTTTGGGCGGCCCGTCAACTCACCAGACATTACAGCCGGTTACACACGCACCTTGACATAGGTGCCCGGCGCGTCCCCCAAGGTTTTCATACGCTTGCCCGGTTTGCGGGCGGGCACGTGGATGTTGTCCTGGCTTTCGATCCAGTGCTGCCAGTGCGTCCACCATGAGCCGGCATGCTCGTGCGCGCCGGCGAACCAGGTGCTGAAATCCCCCACCGGCTTGCCGCCGGTCCAGTACTGGTACTTGTGCGCCGCCGGCGGATTGACGACGCCGGCGATGTGGCCGGAGCCCGCCATGACATATTCGACGTCGCCACCGAAATAGCCCGAGCCGAGGAACACCGAAAGCGCCGGCGCGATGTGGTCTTCCTTCGTGGCGAGGTTGTAGACAGGGATCGTGATGTCGGCCAGCGAGACGGTGCGGCCGGCAAGCTCCATCGTGCCGCGGGAGAGATTGTTCTCGAGATAGCAATTGCGCAGATAGAAGGAATGGTTGGCCGCCGCCATGCGGGTCGAATCGGCATTCCAGTAGAGGAGGTCGAAGGGCAGGGGGTCCTTGCCGCGCATATAGTTGTTGATGACATAAGGCCAGATCAGGTCGCCCGAGCGCAGCATGTTGAAGGCGGTCGCCATCTTGGTGCCGTCGAGATAGCCCTTTTCGCTCATCGAGCGCTCGACCGCGGCAACCTGGTCCTCGTCGACGAAGACCTTGAGATCGCCGGCATAGGTGAAGTCGACCTGAGTGGTGAAGAAGGTCGCCGACCTGATGCGGTGGTCGCCTTCCTGCGCCAGCAGCGCGAGCGCCGCGGCCAATAGCGTGCCGCCGACGCAATAGCCGATGGCGTTGACCTCCTTCTCGCCGGTCGCCTTCTCGACCATGTCGAGGCCATATTGCAGGCCCTCGCGGATATAGGCCTCCCAGCCTTTGGCGCCGTGGCGCTCGTCCGGGTTGATCCAGGAGATGACGAAGACGGTGTGGCCCTGCTCGATTGCCCAGCGGATGAAGGATTTCTGCGGGTTGAGGTCGAGGATATAGTATTTATTGATCCACGGCGGGCAAATGAGCAGGGGGCGCTTCAGCACCGTCTCCGTCGTCGGATCGTATTGGATGATCTCGGCGACATCGCTGCGGCCGATGACCTTGCCGGGTGTCGTGGCAATGTTCTTGCCGATCTCGAACGGCGCGTAGTCCGCCTGGCGCAGCTTCAGGTCGCCCCTGCCGGCGGCGATGTCCTCGGCCAGCATCTTCATGCCGCGCACCAAATTCTCGCCGTTGGAGGCGACGGTCTCGCGGAACAGCTCGGGATTGGTCAGAATGAAATTGGACGGCGCGATGGCGTTGGAAACCTGCTTGACGTAGAAGCTCGCCTTGTGGCGGGTGTGCTCGTCCAGGCCCTCGGCATGATCGACGAGATCGGAGGCCCAGCGCGAGGTGACGAGATAGGCCTGTTTCAGGAAGTCGAAGAAGGCATTGCGGCCCCATTCCGGATCCTGGAAGCGCTTGTCGCCGCGCTCGGGCTTGACCGCGTCCTCGGGGGCTTCGGCGTTCGGGCTCGGGCTGACCTTCTGGATGGCGTTCGCCCAGACCGTCATGTAGCCGGCGAAAAGCCGCGTCTGGGCTTCAAGCGCGCGCTGCGGGTCGGCCAGCCAGTACTCCGAGAGCTTGGAGAAGGTCTTGACCATGTCGACCACGGGTTCGGCGACGTGGTCGCGCACCTCACCCTTTTCGCGCGGCTCGGCCCAGGCGGAGGCCGCCTTGCCGGCCTGCTCGATCATGCGCGCCATGTTCAACGCGAAGCGTTCGGGATCTTTCACCAGATATTGCTCGACGGTCGAAGGTCCGCCATTTTCCGCTTTGTCCGAATCGGGCGCTTTGGACATGGTTCGCGGGGTTCCTCCCGGAGCGTTTTCTTGACATATTACCATGGGACATCTGACCGGGTCCAACACGCTCTAACCCGGCTGCCAGGAAAACAATATGACGATTAATTTTGGCGGGACTTATTTTCTCGGCGCCGGTTCGATTTGCCGCATCGCCGCCGCAGCCGCGGTGCTGTGCACGCCGTTGCTCGCGGGCGGCTGCGAGACCAGCAGCAACGCCAGCAATGCAAGGCCGACCGCGGTGACCGAGGGGCCGAAGGACACCGGCTCCTATCCGAACCTCAACATTCCGCCGCCGGTAGCCGCCAAGCAGCTCACGAAGGAAGAGACTGCCGCCAAGCTTGCCCAGCTCAAGGCCGAGCAGCAGGCGCAGCTTGCCAAGGGCGGCGGCGCGAAGCCAGCCGCCAATACGGCAGCGCTGAACGCGCTCGCCAGGACGCATGGCGACGACGCGCTGAAGCAGATCGAAGGCAAATGCGATCCCGCCCTCGACCCTAACTGCAATTAGGTCTATATCGCGCGCCGAAAAGCGCCCCCTTTGCTCGTCTGGAACTCCAATGGAAGAATTTCACAAGGTCCGCCGGCTTCCGCCTTACGTGTTCGAGCAGGTCAATCGGCTGAAGGCCAGCGCCCGCTCGCGCGGTGCCGACATCATCGACCTTGGCATGGGCAATCCGGACCTGCCGACGCCGAAGGCCATCGTCGACAAATTATGCGAAGTGGTGCGCGATCCACGCACGCATCGCTATTCGTCCTCGCGCGGCATTCCGGGCCTGCGCCGCGCCCAGGCGAACTACTATGCCCGCCGCTTCGGCGTGAAGCTCAATCCAGACACGCAAGTGGTGGCGACGCTCGGCTCGAAGGAGGGCTTTGCCAACATGGCGCAGGCGATCACCGCGCCCGGCGACGTCATCCTGTGCCCCAATCCGACCTACCCGATCCACGCCTTCGGCTTCATCATGTCGGGCGGCGTCATCCGGTCGCTGCAGGTGGAACCGGATGACGGCTTCATCCCGGCGGTCGAGCGCGGCATCCGCCACTCGATTCCGAGGCCGCTGGCGCTGATCCTCAACTATCCGTCGAACCCGACAGCGCTTGTCGCCTCGCTCGATTTCTACAAGGACGTGGTCGCCTTCGCGAAGAAGAACGACATCATCATCCTGTCGGACCTTGCCTATTCCGAGATCTATTTCGACGGCAATCCGCCGCCTTCGGTGCTCCAGGTTCCAGGGGCGATGGATGTCTGCGTCGAGTTCACCTCGATGTCGAAGACTTTTTCCATGCCCGGCTGGCGTATGGGCTTCGCGGTCGGCAACGAGCGGCTGATCGCGGCGCTGACGCGCGTCAAATCCTATCTCGACTACGGCGCCTTCACGCCGATCCAGGTCGCGGCGGCGCATGCGCTCAACGGCGACGGCGCCGACATCGCCGAGGTGCGCGAGATCTATCACAAGCGGCGCGATGTGATGGTCGATTCCTTCGGCCGTGCCGGCTGGACCATTCCGGCGCCGGCGGCCTCGATGTTCGCCTGGGCGCCGATTCCGGAACAGTTCCGCCAGCTCGGCTCGCTCGAATTCTCCAAGCTGCTCATCGAGCACGCCGACGTCGCGGTGGCGCCGGGCATCGGCTTCGGTGAGCATGGCGACGATTTTGTTCGTGTGGCGCTGGTCGAGAACGAGCACCGGATCCGCCAGGCGGCGCGCAACATCAAGCGCTTCCTGGCCTCGACCGCCAAGCAGCCCAACAATGTTGTGCCGCTCACCGCGCGCCGCTGAATTTACCGCACATCACACCGACCAATCTTTGAGGGGCGTCGCCGGACATGGCTGAAGCGTTGCGTGTTGGAATTGCCGGCCTTGGCACGGTGGGCGCCTCGGTGGCGCGCGTGCTCAACGACAAGGCCGCCGAGCTCACCCGCCAATGCGGTCGCGACATTGTCGTCGCAGCGGTTTCGGCGCGCGATCCGAAGCGGGACCGCGGTGTCGATCTGGGCGGCACCAAATGGTTCGACGATGCCGCGAAGATGGCCGAGAAGGCCGACATTGATGTCTTCGTCGAGCTGATCGGCGGCGACGAAGGGCCAGCGCGTGCATCGGTCAAGGCGGCGCTCGAGGCCGGCCGCCATGTCGTGACGGCCAACAAGGCGCTGTTGGCCAAGCACGGCGTGCAACTCGCCGAGGTCGCCGAGAAGAAGGGCGTGCTGCTCAACTACGAGGCTGCGGTGGCCGGCGGCATCCCGGTCATCAAGACGATGCGCGAGGCGATGGCCGGCAACCAGGTCACCCGCGTCTTCGGCATCCTCAACGGCACCTGCAACTACATTCTGACCCGCATGGAGGCCGAAGGCATCTCTTTCGATGCCTGCCTCAAGGACGCGCAGCGCCTCGGCTATGCCGAAGCCGACCCGACCTTCGACATCGAAGGCCATGACACGGCGCACAAGCTGTCGATCCTGACCAGCCTTGCGTTCGGCACGAAGATCGCCGCCAACGACATTTACATGGAGGGCATCTCCAACATCACCCAGGCCGACATTCGCGCCGCAGCCGAGCTCGGCTACCGCATCAAGCTGCTCGGCGTCGCGCAGCGCACCGACAGCGGCATCGAGCAGCGCGTGCATCCGACCATGGTGCCGACGGCCTCGGTCATCGCGCAGGTGCATGGCGTCACCAATGCCGTGGCGATCGAGACCGACATCCTGGGCGAGCTTTTGCTCTCCGGCCCCGGCGCCGGCGGCAATGCCACCGCCTCGGCGGTGGTCGGCGACATTGCCGATATCGCCAAGAGCCGGCCGGGCTTCCAGCACGGGCCGGTCTTCGGCTGGCCGGCGAAGGAATTGAAGCCCTACAGGAAAGCGCAGATGCGCAGCCATGCCGGCGGCTATTTCATCCGGCTGACCGTGCACGACCGCATCGGCGTCTTCGCGGCGATCGCCAAGCGCATGGCCGACAACGATATTTCACTGGAATCGATCGTCCAGCAGGCCGCCGGGCCGGCTACCGAAGCGCAGAAGACCGTCATCCTCGTCACCCACGAGACAACGGAAGCGGCGGTGCGCAAGGCGGTCGAAGGCGTCACCAAGGACGGCCATCTTACCGACAAGCCGCAGGTGATCCGTATCGAGCGGGCGGAATAGTTCGAGTCATATTTCACCTTTAATCGATTGATATTGCTGCCATTTCAAAAATTGACATGGCAAGTCTTGCCGTTGTCATGGAGCTTTGCCAGAAGAAGCGCGCTTCTGGCGGGAGGCAAAGCGCAGTTTCAACGAGGAATGCCCATCCATGAACATGGCCCAAAACATCGTAGCCGGCCTCGATCGTATCCTCACCATGGAAGTGGTGCGTGTGACCGAAAGGGCCGCGGTCGCCGCTGCCAGGCTGCGCGGTCGCGGCGATGAGAAGGCGGCCGACCAGGTCGCGGTCGATGCGATGCGCCAGGAACTCAACCGGTTGGCCATCAAGGGTACCGTGGTCATCGGCGAGGGCGAGCGCGACGAGGCGCCGATGCTCTATATCGGCGAAGAGGTCGGCACCGGCAAAGGCCCGGCCGTCGACATCGCGCTCGATCCGCTCGAAGGCACGACGATCTGCGCCAAGAACCTTCCCAACGCGCTTGCCGTCATCGCCATCGCGGAAAAGGGCAGCCTGCTGTTCGCGCCCGACGTCTACATGGACAAGATCGCCATCGGGCCGGGATACCCGGACAGCCTGATCGACATCGACGCGCCGCCGGCCGAGAACATCGCCAATCTCGCCAAGGCCAAGGGCGTGGCGGTGCCCGACATCACCGCCTGCATCCTCGACCGGCCGCGCCATGCCAAGCTGATCGACGCGGTGCGGGCCACGGGCGCCGCCATCCGGCTGATCGGCGACGGCGACGTCGCCGGCGTCATCCACACCACCGATCCGGAAGAGACCGGCATCGACATCTATCTCGGCACCGGCGGCGCGCCGGAAGGGGTGCTGGCCGCGGCGGCGCTTCGCTGCACGGGCGGACAGATGCAGGGCCGGCTGATCCTCGACACGCCGGAGAAGATTGCACGGGCCGAAAAGATGGGCATTTCGGATCCGAAGCGGGTCTATCGCGCGCAGGACATGGCGCGCGGCGACGTGCTGTTCGCGGCGACCGGCGTCACCGACGGCAATCTGCTCGGCGGAGTGAAGTTCGGGCGCACCTTCATCACCACTCACACCATCGTGCTGCGCTCGTCCTCGCGCACAGTGCGCGAGATCAAGGCGCGCCACCAGGATCTGGAAAAGTTCTGATTTCGTCCTTGTAGACACTTTCGCGCAATTACGGTCGGAGCGCCCTTCCACAGTTTTCCGGGGTGGTTCGCTTTCCCGGAATTGCTAGGGCTGTCGCATCTTGATATCTGCCGAAGGATGGTGTGCAGACGGCGCGTCTCATGATGGGCGAGAGACGCTTCTTCCTCGATGTCAGGCAGTCGGCGACCGGTGTTTCCTGGGAGCACCGGCTGACCGAGCGGCAGGACATGGCCGCTTTGGCCATCGCGCAGGGTCATGGCGTGCCGGACATCGTCGCAAGGGTGCTGGCTGGCCGCGGCGTGACGGTCGAGCAGACCGAGCGCTTCCTCGATCCGACCATTCGCGAGCTTTTGCCGAACCCGGCCTCGCTGACCGACATGGAGAAGGCGGCGGCGCGCATCGCGGATGCGGTCGTGGCCGGCGAGAGGGTGGCGATCTTCGGCGACTACGATGTCGACGGCGCCGCGTCGTCGGCGCTGCTGAAGCGCTTTCTGGCGCATTTTTCGGTGCCGTCCGAGATCTATATCCCCGACCGCATCTTCGAAGGCTACGGCCCGAATCCGGAAGCTATGCGCGAGCTGATCTCGCGCGGCGCGAAGCTGATCGTCACCGTCGACTGCGGCACCAACAGCGCCGTGTCGATCGAGGCGGCGAAAGATGCCGGCGCCGATGTCGTGGTGCTCGACCATCACCAAGTCGGCGGACCGCTGCCGGCGGCGGATGCGGTGGTCAATCCGAACCGGGAGGACGACCTTTCGGGGCAGGGGCATCTCTGCGCCGCCGGTGTGGTCTTCCTGTGCCTGGTGCAGACGGCGAAGGTGCTTCGCGAACGCTTGCCAAACGTCGCGCCGGTCGATCTGCTTTCGTTGCTCGACCTCGCCGCGCTGGCGACCGTTTGCGACGTGGTGCCGCTCACCGGCGTCAACCGCGCTTTCGTAGTCAAGGGGCTGCAGGTGGCGCGCCAGCAGAAAAATGAGGGGCTGGCGGCGCTTGCGCGGGTCTCGCGCATCGGCGAGCCGATAAATACCTTCCATCTCGCCTATCTGATCGGGCCGCGCATCAATGCCGGCGGGCGCATCGGCGATGCCGCGCTCGGCAGCAGGCTGCTTGCCACCGAGGATCCCGTTGAAGCCGCAAGCATTGCCGAGACGCTCGACCGGCTGAACCAGGAACGGCAGCAGATGGAACTGGAGATGCTGGCGCAGGCGCGCGCCGAGGCCGACGCGGAGCTTGCCGGCGGCACCGGCCCTGGCATCGTCGTGACCGCAAGCAACAGCTGGCATCCCGGCATCGTCGGGCTGCTGGCCTCGCGGCTCAAGGACCATGCGCGCCGTCCCGCTTTCGCAATCGCCTTCAATGCCAATGGGATCGGCACCGGCTCGGGGCGCTCGGTCTCCGGTTTCGATCTCGGCCGGCTGGTGCGCGAGGCGGCGCAGGCCGGCCTGATCGCCAAGGGCGGCGGTCACGGCATGGCGGCAGGCATCACCGTGGAACGTGCCAAGCTCGGCGCGCTTCGGGCTTTCTTCGAGGAGCGCGCGGCGGCGGATGTGTTCCGGCTGCAGAGCGAGGAAAGCCTGGCGATCGACGGCGCCTTAGCCGCGGAGGGCGCGACGCTGGCGCTGCTCGATGCGCTGGAGAAAGCCGGCCCGTTCGGCGCCGGACACATCGCGCCGGTGTTTGTGCTGCCGCGCCACAGACTCATCGATGCGCGGCCGATCGGCACCAACCACATCCGCGCCGACCTGCAGTCGCAAAGCGGCGGCAACCTCCAGGCGATCGCGTTCCGCGCCGTCGACACCGCGCTCGGCGAATTCCTGTTCAAGAACAGGGGCAAGACCGTGCATATAGCCGGTTCGCTGTCGGGCAATTACTGGAACGGCAACCGCTCAGTGCAATTCCGCATCACAGATGCCGCGATTGCTTGACTGACGCTTCGGATCAGGCGAGCACCGTCTGCAGCCGCCGCAATTCGCTGATCTGGGACATGGTCGCCTGATAGCCGATGCGGATCGCCTCGTCTGCGCGGTGGAACTCGGTCAGTCCGATATGGCTGAGCTTCGGCTGCAGCGACATGTCGGGCGGATCGCCGGCGAGCCTGGCGCGCGAGATCCGGTCCTGGATGATGTTGAAGGCCTCGACCATGACGCCGGTGATGCCGAGGCGGGTCTGGTGCGGCGGGTGCTGGGGATTGACCTGACCGGGACGCGGCGCGTCGTTCTCGATGACGAGTTCACCCGCGCTGTGCTTGATCACCGCGGCACGCCCGAACAGATCGTAGTGGAGGTTGACGGCCACGACCAGCGGCTGCTCGTAGGCGCGACAGACCGAGACCGGCACCGGATTGACCAGCGCGCCGTCGACCAGCACGCGCCCGTTGCAGTTCACGGGCTCGAAGACGCCGGGCAGCGCGTAGGACGCGCGCATGGCGGTGATGAGCGAACCTTTCGACAGCCAGATTTCGTGGCCGGTGCGGATTTCGGAAGCGACGGCGACGAAGGGCTTCGACAGTTCCTCAAAACGGATACCGTCGACATGTTCGCGCAGCCGCGCATCGAGCTTCATGCCGCCGAACAGGCCGCTGCCGCGCAGATTGAGATCGAGCAGTCCGAAGAGGCGCCGCTTGGTCAGGCTTCTGGCGAACTCTTCCAGTTCGTCCAATTTGCCGGCGAGATAGCAGCCGCCGACCAGCGCGCCGATCGAGGTGCCCGCTATCATCGAAACTTCGATGCCGGCTTCGTCCAGCGCGCGCAGCACGCCGATATGGGCCCAGCCACGAGCACAGCCGCCGCCGAGCGCTAGCGAGATGCCCATCTTCTTCGCCGATTTCGGATCGAGCACGCCGCCGGACGATGCAAGGCCGTTGGCCTCCTGAACGTCAGGTCTGCTGCGCAATGACGCCCATTCGAGCATCATGATCTCCCTTGTCCCGTGTCCCTTCTATCACAAGGATGTTTGAGAATAGTGAATATGAGTGGTTTGTGAATATCGAATGGTTCACGCCGGCTTCCGATACGTTTCTTGCGCATCGAACAGCGGCTTGCTGCCATCGTCGGCAAGCACCGCCTTGCCGTCGCTGAGCCCCACCGTCCGATAAAAGCAGGAACGCCTACCGGTGTGACAAGTTGCGTCCTGGCCCAATACTTTGACGCTCAACCAAATCGCGTCCTGGTCACAATCCGTGCGCATCTCGAGGACGCGCTGGACGTTGCCCGAGGTCTCGCCCTTTTTCCACAGCGCGTTGCGGGAACGCGACCAATAGTGGGCGATGCCGGTTTCGAGCGTCAGCGCCAGCGCCTCGGCATTCATATGCGCGACCATCAAAAGCATGCCGTCGCCGGCGTCGGTGACGACGACGGTCACGAGGCCGGCAGCATCGAAGCGCGGAGAAAGGACGGTGCCTTCCTCCAGCGCCTTCTTGTCTGCCGGGGCTTTGGGAAATTGCAGTGCCGACATTGCCGGTTCGTCTTTTTGTTGGACCATGATCTTATCTGAAAACCGGGTCCCGCTTTTCGGGACCATGGTCTGAAGGCCGGCAGCAGCCGGCGATCAGGCACGCACCATGGTGACGAAGCGCACCTGTTCCTCGGGCGTGTCCTTGAAGACGCCGGTGAAGGTAGAGGTGAGCGTGGTCGAGTCCTGCTTGCGGATGCCGCGCATGGCCATGCACATATGCTCGGCCTCGATCATGACGGCGACGCCGCGCGGGTTGAGCACGTCCTGGATCACGCCTGCGATCTGCGCCGTCATCGCTTCCTGCGTCTGCAGGCGATGGGCGAAGATGTCGACGACGCGCGCGATCTTGGACAGACCCACGACCTTGCCGTCCGGCAGGTAGCCGACATGCGCCTTGCCGATGATCGGCACCATGTGGTGCTCGCAATGGGAGTGGAACTTGATGTCCCTGACGATGACGAGATCGTCATAGCCGGCCACTTCCTCGAAAGTGCGGCCAAGCTCCTCGGCCGGGCACATGTCATAGCCGTTGAACATCTCGCGAAAAGCCTTGGTGACGCGCTTCGGCGTGTCGACAAGGCCCTCGCGATCAGGGTTGTCGCCGGTCCAGCGCAAAAGCGTGCGCACGGCGGCCTGGACTTCGGCCTCGCTTGGGCGATCGGTGACAGGCTTCTCCATATAGGAGGAAGGGGGCATGAGTTTCTTGATGACGGCATCCATAAAGGCGTCTCCCGTAGTCCCACTCAGAGGTGGGACGAGTTGAACGGACCACGACCTTTCGGGTGAAACTCGCCCGGTTTCCAGCCCGTAAGCGGCGTGAACAGATGAGCAATGACAATGGTTTGAGTTTGCCTTGTCGATGCCCGGCTGCCATCATTATATATGGTCGTGCACAGCGAAAGGAAGACGCAACAGCGGCAAAGCCTGTTCGCTTGGCGGCGACGGATTGGAAAAAAATGATCGACGACATCTACAATGCGAAAATCCTGAGCTTCGCCGGAAACATCGCCAAGATCGGCCGGCTCGACCACCCCGATGCGACCGCCAGAGCGCACTCCAAACTGTGCGGCTCGACCGTCACCGTCGACCTCAAAATGGATGGCGACGTGGTGACCGATTTCGCTCATGACGTGAAGGCCTGCGCGCTTGGTCAGGCATCCTCCTCGATTATGGCCCGGCATGTCATTGGCGCGAACGCCGGTGAGCTGCGCGCGGTGCGCGAAACCATGCTGAAGATGCTCAAGGAAACCGGCGCGCCGCCGGAGGGCCGGTTCGCCGATCTGAAATATCTGGAGCCGGTGCGCGACTACAAGGCACGTCACGCCTCGACCATGCTGACCTTCGACGCGGTGGTCGACGCGATCGGCCAGATCGAGAAAAAGCGCGCCGGCCAGGCTGCTTGAGGGCGATCTCCTGGGCTGCTTGCCTGGTCATGGCGAACTCGCTTGGTGAGCGATAAAAGGTCGTTGCGTTCCCGGCTCGAAGCCCACATCTAACGCACAAGGAAGCTGGCTGCGGAGAAGTGCGGATGGGAGACCATTCAGGACATATCCATGGTGTCCGGCCGGTCCGGCATGGGCGAAACTGGCAGGGACCCTGGCGCAAGACGCCGGGCCGCGTCCTCGGCACGTCGCTCGTGCGCCTCTACCAGTTGACGCTTTCCGGCTTCGTCGGCAATAGCTGCCGGCATCTGCCGACCTGTTCCGAATACGCGCATGAGGCAATCGCCCGCCATGGATTGTGGACCGGGGGCTGGCTGGCGCTGTTCCGGGTCTCGCGTTGCGGGCCGCTCGGGACGCATGGCATCGACCGCGTGCCGGAGACGCTTGCGCCGCGCTATGTCTGGTTCATGCCGTGGCGCTATTGGCAAATCGGCAGGAAGCGCGATGACGCAGATGGCTGACTGCGGCTGCGTTTCGCAGCCCGTGTTTACGATTCGGTAGGGTTAACGTCAGCCTGCACAAACACTGCCAATTTGAGACAAAATCGAGACAAGACGCCTCGCTAAGCCGCTCCGCGTAATCCCTTTTCCGGAGTGAGCTTCGATGCGCCAGATGGACCGCTATCCGTTCTTCATTGCCATCATTCTGTTCCTGCTGGCCTGGATGCTCGGCCTGCCGATGCGGGCGCAATCGGCGCCGCTCAAGGACATCCACTGCATTTTGATCGAGGACTCGGCGAGCGGCTCGACGCTTTGCCAGGATGGCTTCCGCGACGAGCGCGTCAGCCCGGCTTCGATCTTGCCGAAGGGGCTCGCGACGCGGGCGGCTTCCTGAACGATCTTCCGGGGCTCATCAAATAGAACGGCTTGCGGCTTTACGGCGGCGGAAACTCCTCATAAAAGACTGCCGCCCGCCAGCGTCCAAGTGATTGGCGCCTCCGGCCAACCCTGCATGCTCCAGCACATTCCTGCGACATGCATTCACCACCCGCGCTCGTTTGCGGGACTGGATAGGACAACTCTGATGCTGAATTCCGTCTCCCTGACATTTCCCGATGGTTCCGTCCGCGAGTACGACGCCGCGATGACCGGCGCCGCCCTTGCCGAATCGATCTCCAAATCGCTGGCGAAAAAGGCTGTTGCCTACAGCCTCGACGGCACTGTCCGCGATCTTTCTGATCCGCTCGGCGGGTCCGGCAAGGTCGAGATCGTCACCCGCGAGGATCCGCGCGCGCTGGAACTCATCCGCCACGACGCGGCGCACGTGCTGGCCGAGGCCGTGCAGGAGCTTTGGCCGGGAACGCAGGTGACGATCGGGCCGGTGATCGAGAACGGGTTTTATTACGACTTCGCGCGCAACGAGCCGTTCACGCCGGACGATTTCCCGGTGATCGAGAAGAAGATGCGCGAGATCATCACCCGCAACAGGCCGTTCACCAAGGAAGTGTGGTCGCGCGAGAAGGCAAAGAAGGTCTTCGCCGACAAGGGCGAGCGCTACAAGGTCGAGCTGATCGACGCTATCCCCGAGGATCAGGATATCAAGATCTACGCGCAGGGCGATTGGTTCGATCTCTGCCGCGGTCCGCACATGGCTTCGACCGGGCAGATCGGCAACGCCTTCAAGCTGATGAAGGTGGCGGGCGCCTATTGGCGCGGCGATTCCAACAACCCGATGTTGACGCGCATCTACGGCACCGCCTTTGCCGACCAGGCGCAGCTCGAGGCATACCAGATGCTGCTGGAGGAAGCCGAGAAGCGCGATCATCGCAAGCTCGGCCGCGAGATGGATTTGTTCCATTTTCAGGAGGAGGGACCGGGCGTCGTCTTCTGGCACGCCAAGGGCTGGAAGATGTTCCAGAACCTGGTCAACTACATGCGCCGCCGCCTCGACGAGCACGGCTACCAGGAAGTCAACGCGCCGCAGGTGCTGGACAAGAGCCTGTGGGAGACCTCGGGGCACTGGGGCTGGTATCGCGACGCGATGTTCAAGGTGACGGTTGCCGGTGACGACACCGACGACGACCGCGTCTTCGCGCTGAAGCCGATGAACTGCCCCGGCCATGTGCAGATCTTCAAGCATGGGTTGAAGTCTTACCGTGAACTGCCCGTAAAGCTTGCGGAGTTCGGCAATGTGCACCGCTACGAACCGTCGGGCGCGCTGCATGGGCTGATGCGTGTGCGCGGCTTCACCCAGGACGATGCGCATATCTTCTGCACCGAGGAGCAGCTCGCCGCGGAATGCCTGCGCATCAACGATCTGATCTTGTCGACCTATGCCGATTTCGGCTTCGAGGAGGTCGCGGTGAAGCTGTCGACGCGGCCCGACAAGCGGGTCGGCACAGACGAGGCCTGGGACCATGCCGAGGCGATCATGAGCAATGTGCTGGAGACGATCCGCACGCGCTCCGGCAATCGCATCAAGGCCTCGGTCAATCCGGGCGAGGGCGCCTTCTACGGGCCGAAGTTCGAATATGTGCTGAAGGACGCCATCGGCCGCGAATGGCAGTGCGGCACCACGCAGGTCGACTTCAACCTGCCGGAACGCTTCGGCGCCTTCTATATCGGCTCGGATTCGGAGAAGAAGCAGCCGGTGATGGTGCATCGCGCGGTGTGCGGCTCGATGGAACGCTTCCTCGGCATCCTGATCGAGAACTATTCCGGCCATTTCCCGCTGTGGTTCGCGCCGCTGCAGGTGGTGGTGGCGACGATCACCTCAGACGCGGATGAGTATGCAATGAAGGTGGTCGAGCGGCTGAAGGCTGCGGGGCTGCTCGCCGAAACCGATCTGCGCAACGAGAAGATCAACTACAAGGTGCGCGAGCACAGCCTGGCCAAGGTTCCGGTCATTCTCGTTTGCGGCAAGCGGGAGGCGGAAGAGGAAACCGTCAATGTCCGCCGTCTCGGCTCCCGCGACCAGGAATCGCTGAAGCTCGGCGACGCCGTGAAATTGCTGGCGGACGAGGCCGTCTCTCCGGACCGCAAGCGCCGCGCGGCCTAAAATCGTTAATCTCCAATCGCTTCTCGAATGGCGGTGGCACATAGTCCACCGCCATCTTCACACGCCTGTCACGCCAACCTTGTAACCGAGCCGCCATGCTCAAGCTGAAACCGCGGGAAAGGCCGTTTCCCGAGCTCTCCTACGCCAACCGGCATCAGCCGACGCTGACGCGGTGGTTCATCCATTCCGTCGAAGGCCTGTCGGGCCGCGACCGCTTTGCCGTGCTCTACGACTTGTGGCGGCGCCAGGTCGCTCCAACGGGCGACCGTGTGTTCAGCCGCATGCTGGATTTGATCGACGTCAGGGTGCACCACGCCGGCCGTTGGCCGCCGGCGAATGTGCCGGATAGTCCGCTGGTGATCGTCGCCAACCACCCCTTCGGCATCGGTGACGGCATTGCAGTGCTGTCGCTCGCCGAGCAGCTCGGCCGTCCGTTCCGGGTCATGATCCACAAGGATCTGCTCAGGATCCGCGAGATGGAAGCCTATTCGCTGCCGATCGATTTTTCCGAGACCAAGGAAGCGCTGAAGAACAACATGGCCGTGCGCCACGAGGCGGTGCGGCTGTTGAAGGAAGGCGTCACCATCGTCGTTTTTCCGGCCGGCGGCGTCGCCACGGCGCCGAAGGGGTTCGGCCGGGCGATCGACCTGCCGTGGAAGATGTTTCCGGCCAAGCTCATCCAGGAGGCCAAGGCCTCGGTCATCCCTTTGCATTTCTCCGGCCAGAACGGCCGTCTGTTCCATCTCGTCAGTGGGCCGATGAACATGGCCGAGCGCGACAACCGCGTGGCGAAATTCGTCGGCAAGGCGTCGCTGACGCTGCGCACCTCCTTGCTCATCCGCGAATTCGCCCGGCTGTCCGGCAGGGCGATCGAGGTGCGCATCGGCGATGTGCTGAAGTGGAGCGAGCTCGAACCGTTGCGCGACCGCAAGGCGTTGCTCGACAGGCTCTACCAAGCGGTTTTCGATCTCGCTCCGGCGGCGGCGCGGCGCGGACGCACGCCGTTTCTAACCAAGCGGATGCGCAAAGCCGCCTGAGCAGCTAGTCCGCGCCCTCCTCGGGATCGATGGCGGACGATTCGTTGGCCACGACCTCGATTTCCTGGTTCTGGCCGGCCACGACGGTGAAATCCTTCTGGTAGATGCGGTCGCGGTTCTTGGCGATGATGGTGTATTGTCCTTCGGCCAGCACCATCGAGGCGAAGGCGCCGACGGCTTCCTTGATCGGATCGCCCGATTCATTGAGCAGCGACCAGGAGGTGTCGGCAATGGCTTCGCCGCCGGGCTCGCGCACCAGCTTCATCGTCATCTCGGCTGCGCGGTGCTCGACAGTGGCCTCGGTCAGCTTGCCGGCCTCGACGCGGATATCGGAGCGGATCACGGCGTTGACTGCGCCATAGGTAGAGACGACATGGTAGGTGCCTGCATTCAGCCGCACCACCGTGTTCGGCTCGACATCGGGGGCGATCAGCGCGCGGTCGCCATCGGCCTCGGCCTGGCCCTCATAGATCGCGAAGCGGAGCTTCTTTGGCGCGATGTGCGCGCCGCCGGACGTCACTGCGTCGAGTTTCAAGCCGCCGGCATCGAGAACGAGGCTCTCGCGCTTTGCGTCCTTGCCGACGGTGATGCGCTTGGTGGCGCCGGCCCGTCCGTAAGAGGCGTGGACCAGGTAGCTGCCGGGGTCGAGCTGGAACACCGCCGTGCCGCCATGCGCGGACGCCACCATCGGCAGCTTGCCGTCGCTGGCCGGTTCCGGCTTGAAGACGCGCCAGACGATGCCGCGGGTGATGTCGGCGCCCTTGTCGGTCAGTTGCGCAGAAAGGGTGATCGCTCCGCCACTGCCAAGCGCCAGCGACCGCTCGCTCTTCGGCGTCGCATAGCTCGAAATGCCCGGCAACTTGATATTGCCGACATCGTTGGCGTTCTGGGCCAGCGCGAACGAAACCGGCACCGCAAACAACGCGGCGACGAGCCCGATCACGAAAAGGCGCAGAGTCCCCTCAAACATGCCTTGCGTTGAAGCCCAAGGCGGTGGCAATTTCAAGGCTCAAGAGCCTGCCGCCCTCCGCCAGGGCTCTTTATCCGGCGTATAATTGCGCCATTGCCCGAGCCGCCCGACCTCCCGATGGCGCGCTTCAGCTCAAAATTGAAATGCTAGGAGACTTGCGCCCATGGCGTCGCCGATCATCGACTTCCTGCTGACCCGCAGTTCAGCGCCGATTCCGGACCTCAAGGAGCCGGCGCCGAGCGATGCGGAAATCGCCACGATGATCGCCGCGGCATCGCGGGTACCAGACCATGGCCGCCTCGAGCCCTGGCGGTTTATCGTCTACCGCGGCGAGGCGCGGGTCGAGATCGGCAAAAAGCTCGCGGCGCTTGCCGAGCAGCGCGAAGGACCGTTGCCGGAGGGGCGCCGCAACCAGGAACTGGCGCGCTTCTCGCGCGCCCCGCTGGTGATCGGCGTAGTCTCCGTGCCGCGGGAGAACCCAAAGATCCCGCAATGGGAGATGTTCCTGTCGGGCGGAATGGCGGCTATGAATCTGATGATCGCGGCCAATGCGCTGGGCTATGGCACCAACATGATCAGCAACTGGTATTCCGACGTTGCGGAGGGCAGGGCGATCCTCGGGCTGTCGCCGCAGGAGCGCGTCATCGGCTTCGTCCATATCGGCTCGTACCAGGGACCGGCGCCGGAGCGGCCGCGGCCCGATCCGGCTAAGCTCTATGCCGATTACGCCGGGCCGTGGGCCGGCTGACATGTTCTACGAGCCATCCAAGGGGCACGGCCTGCCGCACGATCCGTCGAAGGCGATCGTTGCACCCCGCCCGATCGGATGGATCTCGACATTGAACAAGGCCGGTGAGATCAACCTGGCGCCCTATTCCTTCTTCAATGCCGTTTCGACGCGTCCTTTCATCGTCTGGTTCTCATCCGAAGGCGCGAAGGACAGCGCCACCTTCGCTGAAGAAACCGGCGAATTCGTCGCCAATCTCGTCAGCCGCGAGCTTGCCGAGAAAATGAACCGCACGGCCGTCGATGCACCGCGCGGCATCAGCGAGTTCGCCTATGCCGATCTCGCCATGGCGCCGTCGCGCCTCGTCGCGCCGCCGCGCGTGGCGGAAGCGCCCGCCGCCCTCGAATGCAAGGTGACCGAGATATTTCGGCCGCGGGGACTGGACGGCGCCGAGACCAGCGCCATCGTCGTCGCCGGCGAGGTCGTCGGGGTCCACATCGACGATGCTTATCTCAGGGACGGCCTGTTCGACATCGTCAGAGCCGGCAATGTCGCCCGGCTTGGCTATATGGACTATGCCAGCGTCAACGAGATTTTCTCGATGCGGCGGCCGCGCTGGAGCAAGGATTAACCGGGAGGGGTACACGGCTCACGTCCGCTACAAACTGATCCTCATGGTCTGGTGATTGGCGGTTCAGGCTGAAAGTCCCGCCGCTCTCGCGCGTGCCAGCAGCCGCTCCGCAAGCCGCAGGTGCGGCCGGTCATACATCTTGCCGTCGATGCCGACGACGCCCGGATTTCCCGCCGCCGCGAAGGCGTCGACGATCACCCGCGATCGTTCGACCGCTTCCGGCGACGGCGTGAAGGCGGTGTTGATGACCGGCACCTGCGCTGGATGGATCGCCATCTTGCCGGTAAAGCCGTCGCGCTCGGCCTCTCTGCATTCGGCTTCGAAACCGGCCATGTCGCGGAAATCCGGAAAGACGGTATCGATCGCGGCGATTTCCGCCGCGCCGGCCGCCAGGATGGTCATCGCGCGCGCCAGGCGGAAGACGTCGGTGTAGCGGCCGCTCTCGTCGCGCGCCGAACGCGCGCCGATTGCGGCCGACAGATCTTCCGCGCCCCAGGTAAGTCCGGCAAGCCGGCTGCTTGCTCCGGCGTAGCTCGCGGCAGCCAGCAGGCCGGATGCGGTTTCGGTGATGATCGGTAGGATCTTTATGCCGCCATCCGGCAAGCCGCTTTCGGCCTCGTGCACCCGAAGCTTGGCCGCGAGCTGCTGGACATCCTGTCCGCTGTTCGACTTCGGCAGCATGATGCCGTCGGGTTTCACCGGGACGAGCGCCGCAAGATCATCGTCGGTCAGGCCGGTCGACAGATCGTTGACGCGTACGTAGATGTCGGAGCTGGTCTGCTGTCGGTGGCCGGCGATGAGGTTCGCCGCGACTTTGCGGGCGCCCGCCTTGTTGCCGGCGGCGACCGAATCCTCAAGGTCGACGATGACCACGTCGGCGCCGGCGCCAAAGCCCTTTTCCAGCTTGCGCTCGGAATCGCCCGGCACGAAGAGCAGCGAGCGCATCAGGACGCCTTCTTCATCATCATCGCCTGCCTCGTGCATTTGGCGACAAGAACATCGTTCTGATTATAGGCGCGGTGCTCGAATTCGACGATGCCGCGATCGGGCCTCGACCTGGACTCGCGCACCGAAACGACCGTCGTCTCGACGCGAATGGTGTCGCCGTGGAAAACCGGGTGCGGGAAGACGGTCTCCTTCATGCCGAGATTGGCGACAGTGGTGCCGACGGTGATATCGTTCACCGAGATGCCGATCATCAGGCCGAGCGTGAACAGCGAATTGACCAAGGGCTTGCCCCATTCGCTCTTCGCGGCGAAGTCGAAGTCGATGTGGAGCGGCTGCGGGTTCAGCGTCATCACCGAGAACAGCATGTTGTCGCTTTCGGTGACGGTCTTGCGCAGCGTGTGCCGGAAGACGCGGCCGACGACGAACTCCTCCAGATAAAGCCCGGCCATGGTCGATCTCCTCCGCTATTCCTGTTTGATAGGCGTTGGTTGCAAAGCCATCAAGCCGGTTAAGAAACATGGTGAACCGTTCGTAAACCATTTCCAGCTTACCGTTCCCAACGGGCCGAAACGTTTCGGCAAGGGCGTAGCTGATCGGCATGGTTGTTTCGCATTTTCTAAAGTGGATCGATAAGGCAAGGGTTTCCGAGCGCGCCGCCGCCGCGAGCGCGCTGGCCCGCGCCTACATCAATTCCGACCTGCCGTTCGAGGATCGCTGCGCCGCCGAGGCGGCGCTCACGCTGCTGCTCGACGACGTTTCCGCCAAGGTCCGGCAGGCGCTCGCCGAAGCGCTGTCGATGAGCCATCACGCCCCGCCGCAGGTGATCGCAGCACTCGCTTCCGACCAGCCGGAAGTGGCGGCGCTGGTGCTGGCGCGTTCGCCTTTGCTTACCGATGCCGATCTCATCGACCGCGTCGCCTGCGGCCAGAAGGCCACCCAAAAGCCGATAGCCAACCGTCCCGTCGTCTCGATGTCGCTGGCGGCAGCCATCGCCGAGATCGGCGAGCCGGAAGCCTGCGCCACGCTGGTCGCCAACAGCGGCGCCGATATTGCATCGCTGAGTTTCCGCCGGATGGCCGAACGGCACGGCCACCTGCCGCTGGTGCGCGAGGCGCTGATCGCCGACGCGCGGCTTCCCGCGGACTGCCGGCACATGCTTCTGGTCAAGCTCGGCGAGACGCTGAAGGGATCGCCGCTGGTACTGGCACTGATGGGAGCGGCACGGGCAGACCGCGTGATGCGCGACGCCTGCGTGAAGGCTTCGGTGACGCTGATCGAGGGCACCCGCGCCGAGGAGCACGCCGCGCTGATCGAGCATCTCAGACTGCGCGGCGATCTCACCGCGAGCTTCATCATCCGCACCGTCGCGCATGGCAAGGTCGACTTCTTCGGCTCGGCCCTGGTGGCGCTTGCCCAACAATCCGAGCAGCGGGTGAGGGCGTTGCTGGCCGGCGGGCACGACGTTGCGCTGCAGGCGCTGTTCCGCAGCGCAGGCCTCGCCGTCGCCACGCACGGCATCATCCTGCGCGCGCTGAAGATCTGGCGCGAGGTCGCCAACGGCAAGCGTGTCGCCGGCGTGCAGGAGGTGAGTTGGCTGATGCTGAAGGAACTCGGCGGGCAATCGGCCGAGGGCGATCTCGCTGGACTGGTGAAGTCGATCCATCTCGACGCGCTGCGCGAGAACGCGCGCGGGCATGCGCTGGCAATTGCCGCCGCCTAGCGCACGTCGGTGCCAGGTGTGGCCGGCCTGGCGGCTTCCTGCTCGATGCTCACGTATCCCGGCCCGGCCCGTCTAAGGGTGCCCCTTCGCGAAAAAATCCGGATAATCCTGCATCGCGGCAGCGATGATGCGCAGTGAGGCCGCGACCTGAAGCATTTCCGGCCGGTCGCCGCGACCGGCGATGCTCGCCGCATATTCCCGCGCCACGACGATGGTCGAGGTCTGCGGCTCGCCATGCCTCCTGAACAGCAATTCCCGCGCCAGGCCGCGCAGGAAGTTGCCGATCGACTCGACCGTCTCGCGTGGCACGGTGGAGTTCAGTTGCGCCTGGCGCAGCCGGAGCACTTCGAGGCCGACGGTCACGGCGGCAATGCTGCCGCCAAGAATAGGGTCGCCTTTCCTCCCGGTCTGCTGCAGTTGCGGCATCAACTGGTTGATCCGGTCATAGGCCAGGCTTTCGAAGGCCGAACGCCTGGGGACGCGCTCATGCAGGCAAAGGCGCGCCAGGTCCTCGCGCATCGCCTGCGAGATGCGCTCAACAGTGGCCCAGGGATTGGCCGGCAAAACGACGATGAAGACGCCGATGGCGATCAGGATGCCGACCAGGATCGATGCCGATCCGGCGAAGAACGGGCCGGGATCATAGGTCATCATCTGGTGCGGGCTGAGGAAAGCCAAGAAATTGATGGCGAAGGCGGTGGCCACGCCGACATGCCGCGGATTGGCCATGCCGAGCGCTGCCGGCACCAGGATCGGCACGACAAAGAGGGTGAACCAGCCGAAGCCGGGCAGCGCCGGCATTGCGATCTGGCCGACGAGGAAAGCGAAAGGCAAAGCGAGGACCGTTCCAGTGAAGAAGCCCCAGGCCGACTGAACCGGATCGGGACGTGCCGCGAACAGGCTGGAGACGACGGCGACGAGAATGACGGTGCCCGCCGCCTCCGACCATTTGGTGGTCAGCCAGAAGGCCGCCACCAGAAGCGTGGCGAGCGCGGCGCGCACCGCATTGCGCCAGGCCGCATGATAGTCGCGGTGCACGACCAGGGCCGGCTGCTGCCGCTCACGAGACGTTCGGGAAACTGGCGAGCGAAGCGCATCCAAGCCGCGCATCACCTGCTTCAGCGCCTCCGCGAAATCGGCTGCAATGATGAGGCGGGTGATAGTGCCGACCTTGTCTTCACCGGGATCGGTGGCCACCGGCGCCGTTTCTCTTGCCCTGATCGCGATTGCCTCGAGCCGCGCCACCCATGGGCCGGTGTCGTCCAACGCGTCGCGCGTCGTAGCGAGTTCCCCGACGATTGCCTTCAACTCACTGCGAACAGGGATGAGCGTCGCATTCTTCGGCGCGGCATGGGTATGCAGCGCGCGGGCCGCCGAGAGCGCCCACAGGAGTTGTCCGATCGTGCGCCGGACCGGATGGGCGCGGGTCGCGAAGCTCGGCGCTTCGAGGCGCGCATAGGTGCGCATCTCGGCAAGTGTCTGGGCATCGGTGATCAGCTTGCGCTGGAGAGCGGCAAGACCGGCCGGATCGCCGTCGGAAAAGGCGCCTGAGGCGTAGTCGGCGAGATCGAGAATGCTGCGCTTCAGCCTGGAGATGATGGCGTCCGCCGCGAGCTTCGGCAGGATCAGCCGGCTGGTGACGCCGGCGCAGACGATGCCGAGCACAATTTCGGCGCAGCGCGCGACAGCGAGATCGACGACGAGATGCGCCTGCCCGAATGCCGGCAGGCTGATGATCATCGCTGTATAGCCGGCAAGGGCGGCGCCATAGGCTTCCGGATTGCGCAGCAGCGAGGAAACGAGGGTGCTGACGCCGATCCATAGTGCCAGCACCGTCACCAAGAGCCAGGGATTGGTGCCGAACAGCGATGTGATGCCGATCGCCGCCAGGCCGCCGGCCAGCGTGCCGATCAGGCGGTAGAAGCCTTTCGCCAGCACCATGCCGGCGACCGGCTGCGCGACGATGAACACCGTCATCATCGCCCATTGCGGATGATCGAGCTTCAAGGCGTAAGCGGCAAGCAGCGCGATCAGCCCGGCAGAAACCGTGCGCAGGGCGAAGATCCAGTCCGAGCGCGTCGGCTGGGTCAGCTCACTTAACGGTGTCCCGGCTAGATCCTTCAGCCGCGTCCAGGTCACATGCAAGTCTCCGTCCCGGAGCCTGTTATGGACCAGTCCGCGTTCAGATATCCAGCACGTCGGCCTCGGCGAATTCGGCACGTTCCTGGATGAAGCGGAAGCGGGCCTCGGGCTTGGTGCCCATCAGCGCGTCGACGGCGTCCTTGGTCGCCTGCTCGGCATCGATCACGTCGACCCTGAGAAGCGTGCGCTTCCTCGGGTCCATCGTGGTTTCCTTGAGCTGCGAGGCCATCATCTCGCCAAGGCCCTTGAAGCGGCCGATCTCGACCTTGCCGCGCCCGGTGAATTCGGTGCGCAGCAATTCGTCCTTGTGCGCGTCGTCACGTGCATAGGCCACCTTACCGCCCTGACGGATCGAATAGAGCGGCGGCACGGCCATATAGAGATGGCCACCTCGGATCAGGTTAGGCATCTCCTGGAAGAAGAAGGTGATCAAAAGCGAAGCGATATGCGCGCCGTCAACGTCGGCGTCGGTCATGATGATCACGCGGTCGTAGCGCAGGTCCTCGTCGCGATATTTCGAGCGCGTGCCGCAGCCGAGCGCCTGAACCAGGTCGGAAATCTGCTGGTTGGCGGCAAGCTTGTCGTTGCCGGCGCTGGCGACGTTGAGGATCTTGCCGCGCAGCGGCAGCACCGCCTGGCTGGCGCGGTCGCGCGCCTGCTTGGCCGAGCCTCCGGCCGAGTCGCCCTCGACGATGAAGATCTCGGCGCCGGCCGCGGCATTCTGGGTACAGTCGGCGAGCTTGCCCGGCAGGCGCAGCTTGCGTACGGCGCTCTTGCGCGAGACTTCCTTTTCCTGACGCCGGCGCACACGCTCATCGGCGCGCGCGATCACCCATTCGAGAAGCTTCGAGGCTTCCTGCGGGTTGTCGGCCAGCCAGTGGTCGAACGGGTCGCGGATGGCGGTTTCGACGATGCGCATCGCCTCGATGGTGGCCAGCCTGTCCTTGGTCTGGCCAACGAATTCCGGCTCTCGGATGAATACCGACAGCATACCGGCGGCCGAGATCATGACGTCCTCGGTGGTGACGATCGAGGCGCGCTTGTTGCCGATGAGATCGGCATATGCGCGAAGCCCGCGCGTCAGCACGTTGCGGAAGCCCGCCTCATGCGTGCCGCCCTCGGGAGTGGGAATCGTATTGCAGTAGGAGTTGAGGAAGCCGTCGCCGCCGAACCAGGTCACAGCCCATTCCAGCGAGCCATGGCCGCCCTGCTTGTCGCTTTTGCCCGCGAACACTTCGCGCGTGACCTGGAATTCGTCGCCGAGGGTGGCCTTGAGGTAGTCTTTCAGGCCGCCCGGGAAATGGAACTCGGCTTTGGCCGGAGTTTGATCCTTTTCCTTGATCAGTGAGGGATCGCAGGTCCAGCGGATCTCGACGCCGCCGAACAGATAGGCCTTCGAGCGCGTCATGCGGTAGAGCCGGGCCGGCTCGAAGGCGGCGCCCTTGCCGAAGATCTGCTCGTCGGGATGGAAGCGGGTCCTGGTGCCGCGGCGGTTGTGCACCTCGCCGAGGTGCTCCAGCCCGCTCACCGGAACGCCGCGCGAGAAGCGCTGGCGATAGAGCTGGCGCCCGCGCGCGACCTCGACCTCGAGGTGATCGGACAGCGCGTTGACTACGGATACGCCGACGCCGTGCAGACCGCCGGAGGTCTCATAGACCTTGGAGTCGAACTTGCCGCCCGAATGCAGCGTCGTCATGATGACTTCGAGCGCCGGTTTCTTGAACTTCGGATGCGGATCGATCGGAATGCCGCGGCCATTGTCGGTGACGGTAAGAAATCCGTCCGCCGAAAGCTCGACGTCGATGAAGGTCGCGTGGCCGGCCACCGCCTCGTCCATCGAATTATCGATGACCTCGGCGAAGAGGTGATGCATCGCCTTGTCGTCGGTGCCGCCGATATACATGCCTGGGCGACGGCGCACCGGCTCCAGCCCCTCAAGCACCTCGATGTCGGCGGCGCTGTAGCTCTCGCTGCCGTCGCGGGCGGCGGCCGAGCGCTTCGCGGCCTGCACCAGCGGATCGGCCGGCCGCGAGGGCGCGCGTACTTGCTGGGGCTGCTTTTCCGGGTTGCCGAAAAGATCGCTGGTGTCGTCCATGCTAGCCATTAAGTCCAGTACTGCGAATCACTCCTCGATACTGCCACGCTTTTGGCGGGCGAACGAGTTCCTGTTCCGTTCAGGGATCAAACTGTCTCTTATTCCAAAACCATTCGATAACCAAGCCGCCGGAAATAGGGCGGGCTCCACCCCTTTGGATTCCTGATTCTTTAACATTAACGCCTAGCGTGAGCCTCAACGACAAAAGACCACGGGGCGTCAGGGGTTTCGTTGTGAAGGGCAGGGCCATAACCATGATCGGCATCGCAGCCGTTTTCGGCGCGATCTCGATCTTTGCCGCGGACTTCTGGGTCAAAAGCCAGGCGAGGGCCCAGCCCGAGCAGAAGACGGCATCGATCGTGGTGCCGCACGAGCCCAAAGTCGAGTTCAAGACCATCGTCGTGGCGAATGCGCCGCTACGCTACGGCATGCAGCTCGACCGGTCGCAACTCACCGAAATTCCGTGGCCGCAGGATTCTCTGCCGCGAGGCGCCTTCCCGACAATCGACAAGCTGCTGGCCGAAGGCAGCCGAGTCGTGCTGTCGCCAATCGAGGTCAACGAGCCGGTGCTGCTCGCCAAGCTGTCGGGACCGAACGGCCGCGCCACACTTTCCAACATGCTGTCGCCGGGCATGCGGGCCGTCACCATCCGCACCGACGAGATCGCCGGCGTCGGCGGCTTCATCACGCCGGGCGACCGGGTCGACGTCGTGCTGACGCGCGATGCCGGCGAAATCCAGGAAGTGTCCAAGAACGCGCAAGGGGCAGCCGGCTCGACGGTCACGTCCGAAATCGTCGTGTCCGACGCCAAGGTGCTTTCGGTCGGGCAGGGCGCGGACGAGCGCAAGACCGAGCCGCAGGTCGCCAATTCCGTGACCCTCGAGGTCACGAACGAAGGGGCGCAGAAGGTAGCGCTCGCCCGCACCGTCGGCTCCTTGTCGCTGTCTTTGCGGTCCGCCGCCGATGCCAGCGCCAGCGGCAACGGGCTTACCACCATCTCGTCCTTCGGCGGTTCGGTTGCCGCGAGCGCCGAGGCAAGCGCCGCCTCGCTGGTCAATGCGGTGGCGAAGGAGCCGGAAGAGCCGAAGTTCAAGACGGTGATCGTGTCGCGCGGCACGAAGGTGGAGGAATACAAGGTTCCCTCCAAGCCCGCCGACGGAGACGTCGTTCCTTCCAAGGAACAAGAACAATAGCCGGTGGGGACCGGCCGGGAACGGGACAATGCCTGTGTTGAACAAAGAACGGACGACGAGAGGGCTGCGCCTTCTGCGTGCAATGGCGGCGGGCGCCTTTCTGGCAGCCGCCGGAATACTGGCCTTTGGGGCGCCGGCCCAGGCAAACAACGACGTCGTATACGTCTCGGCGACCAAGAACGTCTCGATCAAAGTCGCCAAGGGCAAGCCCAAGACGATCATGACGAACGCGGCCTTCTATCAGATCGTCATCGGCGATCCGGAGATCGCCAACGTCAATCCGCTGACCGACAAGTCCTTCTATGTGTTGGGCAACAATCTCGGCACCACCGGCATCGCGCTGTTCGATCAGAACAAGCAGCTCGTCGGCACCATCGACATCGAGGTGACGCTGGACACCGACCAACTCGCGAACACCATCCGCGCCAGCGTGCCGGATGCCAAGATCAAGGTCGGTTCGGCCAACGGCCGCGTGGTGCTTTCGGGCGAGGCGGAAGACGCGGTCGCGGCCGACAAGGCGAGCAAGATCGCGTCGCGCTTCTCCGGCAATGAGGAAGTGATCAACTCGGTCAACATCTCGTCCTCGCAGCAGGTTCAGCTCAATGTCCGTTTCGTCGAGATCAACCGGCAGGCGGGACAGGACCTCGGCGCCAAATACGGGGCCAACTTTGCCTTCGGCGTCGGCGGTCGCGACGTCATCATCGACCCGGGCACGGTACCGACCGCCGGGACCGGCGAGATCATCGGCCGGTTGCTTTCCAACGGGGTTTCGATCGACATCGCCATCAAGGCGCTGGAAGAGCGCGGTCTCGCCCGGCGGCTGGCCGAGCCCAACCTGATCGCCCGCTCGGGCCAGACCGCGAGCTTCCTTGCCGGCGGCGAGTTCCCGATCCCGGTGTCCGAGGACAACGGCAAGATCAGCGTCAGCTATAAGAAATACGGCGTCGGTCTTGATTTCACGCCGACCGTGCTCAAGGGTGGACTGGTCAGCCTCGATATCGCGCCCGAAGTTTCGTCGATCGATCCCTCCGCGTCGATTGAAGTCAGCAGCGGCATTTCCATTCCTGCCTTCATCGTGCGTCGCGCCAAGACGTCGGTCGACTTGAAAAACGGCCAGAGCTTCATGATCGCGGGCCTCTTGCAGTCGCAGAACGACATCACAACCTCGCGCCTGCCGGGGCTCGGCAAGCTGCCGGTTCTCGGTCCGCTGTTCTCCTCGAAATCCTATCAGCGGCGCGAGACCGATCTGGTGATCATCGTCACGCCCTACCTGGTCAAACCGGTTGACCCGTCGAAGAAGATGGTCGAGCCCACCGACGGAACGCGGCCGCCAAGCAATGCCGACTACTTCCTGAACAACACCGAGGAAGTCGACGCTTCCGCTCCCAAGCGCCCCTTGGCGCTGGCCGACGGCAGCGGGGCCCGTCCGGTGGCGGCGACCACGTCGGGCCATTTCCTCGATCTGCCGAAGGACTGAAGCCATGCGTCTGGCTCCTTGCATCGCTCTGCTGCTCGCCGGCGCGCTCTCCGGCTGCACCAGCGACGACTATGTGCGCACCGAAGGCGTGTCTCCGGCCGCCGGCAACGCCCAGGCGTCCAACACAGCCATGCAGATGGTCGACCCCTGGCAGTACGGCGTCCAGAACACCAGGCTCCTGGTGCCGGCTCCGAGCACGAGCCCCACGGCCACTGCCGCGGGCGCGAAGGGCGGCGCGGCGCCGGCTTCAACGACATCGGTATCAACGACAGCAGACTGATGAGCTGACGACCATGGCATCGGGCACCAAGACCAAGAAGATCCTGCTCGTTTCGACCGACCGGGCGTTTTCGCAGGACACGCGGACGGCTTTCGCTGCATCCGAGGTCATCGAGCTTTTGACGGTCGAGAAAAGCGTCAACGAACTGCGCGGCGAGGTCCAGGAGACCGATTTCGGCGCCGTCATCGTCGACATGGACGCGGCCAAGCTCGAAGAGATCGAGTCGCTGCAGCGCATCATGCGCCGGATCGAAGGCCGCGTGCCGGTGGTCGTCGTCACGCAGGAATTCAATGCGGCGGCGGTGCGCATCCTGGTGCAGCTCCAAGTCGCCGACTTCCTGGTAAAGCCGATCACCACCGCCGATCTGGTGCGTTCCGTCATTCGCGCGCTACAGGGGCCGGGGCGGGAGGAAAACACTGAATCGCAAATCTACACCTTCATGCCGGCCGCCGGCGGTGTCGGCACCACCACGCTTGCCCTGCAGACCGCCTTCCAGCTGCACCATTCGGTGACGCGCGGCGCCTCGACCTGCGTGGTCGACCTCAATTTCCAGCAAGGCGCCTGCGCCGAATATCTCGACCTCGAGCCGCGCTTCGACATCACCGAAATCGAGAACCAGCCCGAACGTCTCGACCGGCAGCTGCTGGACGTCATGCTGTCCAAGCATGCAAGCGGGCTCTGCGTGCTGGCGGCGCCGACGCGCCCTTCGGAAATGCGCTCGTTCAAGACCGATGTCGTGGTGCGCATGCTCGACCTCGTCTCGGCCTATTTCGACAACGTCGTCATCGACATGCCGCGCACCTGGTTCCCGTGGACCGAGACGGTGCTGCTGGGCTCCAACAAGCTCTATATCGTGGCCGAGATGACGGTGCCTTGCCTGCGCCACACGCAGCGTCTCATCCAGGCCATCTACGAGACGGCCGGCAAGGAAGTGAAGCCGAACGTCATCGTCAACCGTTTCGAGCAGAAGATGTTCGACAGCGGCATCAAGCAGGCCGACGTCCAGGATATCCTCGGCGAGCATTTCGTCGGCGGCATCTCCAACAACTACCGGCTGGTGCGCGAGGCCGTCGACCGCGGCGTGCCGCTGCACGACATCGATCCGAACGCCAATGTCGTCAATGACCTGAAGAAAATCATCCTGCCCGAGGAGGCGGTGGCGACGACGGCAAAATCGAAGTCGCTGTTCGGCCTCGGCAAGGGCCTCTTGAAGAGGAAAGCAGGATGAGCAGCCGCTTCTCCAACCTGCAGAATCGCGATGTTCGTCCGCTGCGGGCGCCCGAACCCGCGCCCGTTGCGCATCACGCCGTGGTCATTCCGACGACCCGCAAGCCGGCGCCGCCGAAGCCGGAAGCAGCACCCGCAAAGAGCGCCAACAAGGTGCTCGACGCGCGCGTGCGCATCCACCGCATGCTGCTCGAAGAAATCAACCTCGTCGCGCTGGAGCGGCTGCCCAAGGACGAAATGCGCCGCCAGGTGCATGAGTTCGTCTCGGAAAAGACGCGTCAGGAGCGAATGGCGATCAACACCGCCGAGCTGGACGCGCTGGTGGATGACATCGTCGACGAGATGGTGGGCCTCGGCCCGCTGGAGCCGCTGCTCAAGGATCCGGAGATCAACGATATTCTGATCAACGGCCATCAGAACTGTTTCGTCGAAAAGCGAGGCAAGCTGCAGCAGGTCCATATCCCGTTCAAGGACGAGGCGCATCTGCTTCGGATCATTAATAAAATCGTCGCGGCCGTCGGCCGCCGCGTCGATGAATCGCAGCCGATGGTCGACGCCCGCATGCTCGACGGATCGCGTTTCAACGCCGCGATCAGGCCGGTCGGCGTCGACGGGCCGCTGGTATCGATCCGCAAATTCTCCAAGAACAAGCTCGGCCTGCACAAACTGGTAGAGTTCGGCGCCATCACCCAGAACATGGCCGAGGTGCTGGCGGCGGCCGTGCATGCGCGCAAGACGACGATCATCTCCGGCGGCACCGGCACCGGCAAGACGACGATGCTCAATGCCTTGTCGGCCTTCATTCCCGAGGACGAGCGCCTGATCACCATCGAGGACGCCGCCGAGTTGCAGCTGCAGCAGCCGCACGTCGCGCGCATGGAAACGCGCCCGGCAAACATCGAGGGTCATGGCGAGCTGAAGCAGCGCGATCTGGTCAAGAACGCGCTGCGCATGCGGCCCGACCGCGTCATCCTTGGCGAGTGCCGTGGCGAGGAAGCCTTCGACATGCTGCAGGCTATGAACACCGGCCATGAAGGGTCGATGGCGACCATCCACGCCAACACGCCGCGCGACGCAATATCGCGCCTCGAACAGATGCTCGGCATGACCGGCATGCCGATGACGGTGCAGTCGATCCGCAGCCAAATCGCGAGCGCCATCGACATCATCGTGCAACTGACGCGCCTGTCCGACGGCAAGCGCAAGGTGACCAGCGTCGCCGAAGTGACGGGCATGGAAGGCGACGTCATCCAGATGCAGGAGATCTTCCGCTTCGTGCGCACCGGCATGGAGGCGGACGGCAAGATCGTCGGCCATTTCGAGGCAACGGGCATCCGACCGCGCTTCCTCGAGGACCTGCGCAACATGGGCATTGAATTTCCGGGCAAGTATTTCGAACCCGGCCGGCCGCAGGAGTAGCCGGTGCTCGAGGGATTCAGCCCGATCTATGCCGTCTACGCGGCGGCGGCGCTCACCGGCATCATGATCGCCGAAGGCTGCTACCTGCTCTATGCCGGCCGCAGCGACAAGCGCACGGCGATCAATCGCCGCATGAAGCTGGCGGAGAACAAGATCAGCCAGGAGCAGGTGCTGATCCAGCTGCGCAAGGAGCGCGGCATGGAAGAGGGCACGCCCCTCCTTTCTTTCGATCGCTTTCGCGCCTTGCGCACGCAGTCCGGCATGATCATGCCGATGCCCAAATTCCTCACGATCACGTCGGGGATAGCGTTCGCTCTGACGCTTTTGGCCGTCTGGTACGGCCTGCCTTTGCTGTTCGGGCTGATCCTGCTTCTGGTGCTGGTGCCGGTCTTGCCGGTTATGGCGATGCGTTTTCTGCGCAAGCGCCGGCATAAGCGCTTCGGCATGCAACTGCCGGAAGCGCTAGAGCTGATCACGCGCGGCCTCAAGGCCGGCCACCCGGTGCCGGTGGCGATCGCGATGGTGGCGCGCGAGATGGCCGATCCGATCGGCACCGAGTTCGGCGTCGTGGCCGACGAGGTGACTTATGGCTCGGACCTGGTTTCAGCGCTCAACAACCTGTTCGATCGCGTCGGCCATGAGGACCTGCCGCTGTTCGTCACCGCTGTGTCGATCCAAAGCAGCTCCGGCGGCAATCTGCGCGAGATCCTCGACGGGCTGTCGTCGACCATCCGCGAGCGCGGCAAGCTGCGGCGCAAGGTGCGCGCCATTTCGACCGAAGGCCGCATGTCGGCCTATATCCTGACCGCCGTGCCGGTGCTTCTGTTCACCGCCATCATGGTGCTGATGCCGCAATTCTACCACGAAGTGTGGGGGATACCGAAGACCTGGTACATGCTGGGCGGCTCGATCCTGTGGCTCCTGCTCGGCAATGCCATCATGTTCAAGATGTCGAATTTCAGGTTCTGAAATGGAAGAGGTCATCCGCTTCCTTGCCTCGCTAGCGCCGACATCGCTGATGCCGGTGGCGGTGCTGCTGCTGGTGATGGGCGGCGGCGCGGTGGCATGGCCGCTGGTCGTTGCGCAGGGCGACCGCAACGAGGTCAAGCGCCGGCTGAAGGTCGAGGCGGCGCAGCCGATCGAGCAGCCCGAGCCGGCACCCAGGAAAAACGCGAACGCCGTGCGCGAGAAGGCGGTGAGGCGGGCGCAGGAATTCTATGCCAAGAGCGATCCGGAGAATGTCGCGCGATTGCGCATGAAGCTCATCCAGGCCGGCTACATGGAGCCGCGCGCCGTCGGGACGTTCTTCCTGATCCGTTTTGCCGCGCTGGTCGGAATGGCGCTTGGGGCATTCCTGGTCAACCATTGGGCGGCCAGCGCCGAATCGACCGTGACCAGCCGCTGGACCTTCATCATCCTGTCGGGAGCGGCCGGCTATTTCCTGCCCGGCCTGGTGCTGACGCAGAAGGTGCGGGAAAAGATGCGCGAATACCGCAATGGCTTTCCCGACTTCATGGATCTGATGATCGTCTGCTCCGACGCGGGCATGAGCATGGAGGCCGGCATCGAGCGGGTCTCGAAGGAACTCGCCAGGACCTATCCGTCGCTCAGCCAGAACCTGCAGCTGGTGTCGCTGGAGCTGAGGGCCGGCCGCAGCCTCGACGATGCGCTGAAGGCGCTCGCCGATCGCCTCAGCCTCGACGAAGTGCGCTCCTTCGCGACGCTCCTGCAGCAGTCCAAGGAGCTCGGCACCAGCCTGTCGGGAGCGCTGCGTGTCTTTTCCGACGAAATGCGCCACAAGCGCATGTCGCTTGCCGAGGAGAAGGCACATGCCTTGCCGGCCAAGATGTCGGTGCCGGTGACGGTGTGCATCCTGCCGGTGGTGCTGATGGTCGCCATCATCCCGATCGTCGTAAGGCTGACGTCGCACTGAGGCCGGCGGTGCTGGTTAACGCATCCTTTGCAAGCAACTGAAATTTAGGCGCATTTCGGCACCGAAGCTTAATCGCTCTCCTGTATGGTCCTTGCTGAAGAACGACCCGGCAAATCGGGCGACGGGGCAGGGCATGCGTCACAGACTCTCCACGGCAGCGGCGGTATCGGCGGCCGTCTTGATGATCACCGGCTGCACGACGAACAGCAGCGTCGACACGACCAAGACCACCGCGATCCAGGCGACGGCCAAGGACGTCAGCGCCGCCGACCTGACGGAGGGCAAGGCGCAATTCCGGGAGGCGAATTTCGGTCTCGCAGAACAGCATTTCCGCAAAGCGGTGGAGCTCAAGGCAGACAATGCCGAAGCCTGGATGGGGCTTGCTGCCTCCTATGACGAGCTCGGCCGCTTCGACTTCGCCGACCGCGCCTATGCGCAATTGCTGAGGGTCGCCGGGCGCAAGCCGCAGATCGTCAACAATATGGGCTATTCGCAGCTCCTGCGCGGCAACAAGAAGAAGGCAAGGGCGCTGCTGCTCGAAGCCAAGGCCGGTCTCGCCGACCAGACCGTGGTCAACGCCAACCTAGCGCTGCTCGACAAGAGCTGATCCGCTTCCGGCTCGTCCCGCCGCGGAACCGGGCCGTAGTTTCAGCGGACATGTCGACGCTTTGTAAACCCTTTGTCGAGCGAGCAGCGGACACCGGCCGAAAGGGTTTGCGCCACGCCTCTACAACCTACATTGAGGAAGCAACGAGTCTCCCCAACGGCAGATCTTCAGAGATGTTGGATTTCAGCTCGCTCCTGCTCGCGGCGGCACTGTCGGGCACATGCCTCAGCGTCACGATGCTCGCGATCTGGCTCACCGCGCCGCAGGCGCGTTTCGTGCTTACGGTCGCCTGCGGCATACTCGTGCTCGTTGCCCATGTCGTCCTGTTCTGGCGCTATACCAAGGACGCCAACCCGTGGCTCTGCCAGATGGTGCTTGCCCTGCTCAGCCTGGGGTTCCTCGTCATCTGTTTGTCGGCGATGCAGTATCTCGGCATCCGCAGTTATCGCCGCGCCATCGTGCCGGCGCTGGCAGCGATGGCGGCCTGCGCCCTCGTCACCTATTTCGGCTTCGATGGCGTCGGCTTTCTGATCACCTATTCGACGGTGACGGCGCTGCTCGGCGCGATCGGAACGATGTTCTGGATGAAGGGCGATCACGACCGCCGGATACTGCTCGTCGTTTCGTTTCTCAGCGGCGCCTGCGGGATATCCTTCGGCCTGTGCGGCCTGGTGTTGCTGGTGCAAGGGCAATGGGTTCTCGGCGCCGCGCCCGACAACTGGGCGGAGCGGTTGAACTCCGTCGTCGCGGTCGCCTGCATGACCGGCCTCGGCGCGCTGACGCTTTCGTTGCACCATCTGCAGGCGCAGATCGAGCTCAAGGCCGCGACGATGACCGATCCGCTCACCGGCCTGATGAACCGCAGGGCGCTCAGCGAGCTTTACGGCGGTCGCAGCTTCGGTCCGTTCATGGCGATCGCGATGTTCGACCTCGACCATTTCAAGACGACCAACGATGTCTTCGGCCATCTCGTCGGCGATCAGGTGCTTTGCCGGTTCGCGGCGGTGACCAAGAAATATAGCAGGGCCGGGGTCGATGCCTTTCGGCTCGGCGGTGAGGAGTTCGCGCTCGTCCTATCGCGCATGACGCCTGAAAAGGCGCACGATATGGCAAGCAGGATCGGGGTCGCTTTCGGCACCGAAATCGTCCCGACCCAACGTGGTCCGTTGCGCAGCAGCGTCAGCGGCGGCATGGGATTTGGTGCCGCCGATGGTCGCACCCTGGACGAGGTGCTGGCTGAGGCGGACGCCGCGCTCTACGCCGCAAAGCGCGCCGGGCGAAACCGCGTGATCGCCCAACGCCGGGAGGACCAGCCCGATAGCGGGCCAGCCCTGCGCTCGGCCTAACTTGCCCTGACCGTCTACTCTGCGGCGCCGAGATATTCCGACAGCGGCGGGCAGGAGCAGACCAGGTTACGGTCGCCGGCGACATTATCGATGCGCGAAACCGGCGGCCAGTATTTTGCTGCCAGATCTACGTCGCCCGCTGGGTACGCTGCTTCCATCCGCGAGTATGGATGCGGCCACGCGCCTGCCAATGCCTCGGCGGCACTGTGCGGGGCGTTGACCAGCGGGTTGTCGTCGAGCGGCCATTCGCCCTTCGCCACCTTCGCCGCCTCGCCGGCGATCGCAATCATCGCCTCGCAGAATCGGTCGAGCTCGCGCTTGGGCTCGGATTCCGTCGGCTCGACCATCAGCGTTCCGGCGACCGGGAATGACATGGTCGGGGCGTGGAAGCCGTAGTCAATGAGGCGCTTGGCGATGTCGTCGACGCTGATGCCGGCGCTCTCCTTGAGCACGCGGGTGTCGAGAATGCACTCATGGGCGATGCGATCGCTCCTGCCCTTGTAGAGGAGGGGGAAATGCGGCGCGAGCCGCGTCGCCACATAGTTGGCCGAAACGATCGCCGTCTCGGTGGCCTGCTTCAGCCCGGAGCCGCCCATCATGCGGATATACATCCAGGTGATCGGCAGGATCGAAGCGCTGCCGAAGGGCGCGGCGGCGACGGCATGCGCCGAACCTTCCGTGACATGGCCCGGCAGATAGGGTTTCAGATGCGCCCTGACGCCGATCGGGCCGACGCCCGGGCCACCGCCGCCATGCGGGATGCAGAAGGTCTTGTGCAGGTTCATGTGGCAGACGTCGGCGCCGATATCGCCGGGGCGGGCGAGGCCGACCAGGGCGTTGAGGTTGGCGCCGTCGAAATAGACCTGGCCGCCATGCTCGTGGATCAAGGCGCAGAGATGGCGCGCGCCTTCCTCGTAGACGCCATGCGTCGAGGGGTAGGTGAACATCAGCGCCGCGAGGTTCTTGGAATGCTCGTTGGCCTTGGCCCGCATGTCATCCATGTCGATGCTGCCGTCCTCGGCGCAGCGCACGACGACGACGCTCATTCCCGCCATCGCCGCGCTCGCCGGATTGGTGCCATGCGCGGAGGAGGGGATAAGGCAGACGGTGCGGTGGCCTTCGCCGCGCGCGCGGTGATAGGCGCCGATGGCGAGCAGGCCGGCATATTCGCCCTGGCTGCCGGCATTGGGCTGCAGGCTGACCGCGTCGAAACCGGTGATCTCCGACAGCCAGGCTTCCAGGTCGCCGACCATGGCGCGGTAGCCGGCCGAATGGCTGGCCGGCGCGAAAGGATGCAGGTTGGCGACGTTGACCCAACTCACGGGCATCATCTCGGCGGCGGCGTTGAGCTTCATGGTGCAGGATCCGAGCGGGATCATGGCGCGGTCCAGCGCGAGGTCCTTGTCGGCCAGCCGCCGCAGGAAGCGCATCATCTCGGTCTCGGAGTGGTTCTCGTGGAAAACCGGCTGGGTGAGGAACTCCTTGCCGCGCCGCTTACCGGGCATCGAGCCGGCTTCCACCGTGCCGGGCTTGGCGCCGAACAGGGCCGCGATCGCTTCGAGGTCGGCTTCGGTCGAGGTCTCGTCGAAGGCGATGCCGACGCGGTCGGCATCGATGACGCGCAGCAGCCGGCCGGTCTTCTCGGCGGCTGCGGCTATTGCCGCTGCCTTGCCCTTCACTTCCGCCGTCACGGTGTCGAAGCGGTGTGCTCCGAGAACGGCCACGCCCGCTGTCTTCAGCCCCGCCGCAAGGCGGTTGGCGAGAGTGTGGACGCGCTCGGCGATCGCTTGCAAACCGGCGGGACCGTGCCAGATCGCATAGGCCGTCGCCATGTTGGCGAGCAGCGCCTGCGCGGTGCAGATATTGGAGGTCGCCTTGTCGCGGCGGATGTGCTGCTCGCGCGTCTGCAGCGCCAGGCGATAGCCCGGGCGGCCCTTGCTGTCGGTCGACTGGCCGACGAGGCGGCCGGGCATAAGACGGGTGAGCTTTTCGGAGACGGCGCAATAGGCCGCGTGCGGGCCGCCAAAGCCCATCGGCACGCCGAAGCGCTGCATCGGACCGACGGCGATGTCGGCACCGAGCTTGGCCGGCGCATCCGTCAACGTAAGCGCGAGCGGGTCGGCGATGAAGACGACCAGAGCGCCGGCGGCGCGGGCCTTCTCGATCGCCGCCTTGTGGTCGCCATAGACGCCGAAAGTGTCCGGCCAGGAGACGAGCAGCGCAGCGGTGTTGTCGTCGATGGTCTCGCCGTCGACCTCGGTGCCGAGCGGTTCGGCGCGGGTGCGCACGACATCGAGCGTCTGCGGATGCGGCGTGCCGGCAAGCGCCACCTTGGTGCGCTTGTCGCGGTGATGGCGCAGTGCGATGCCGACCGCTTCGGCAACGGCGGTGGCTTCATCGAGCAGCGATGCCGAAGCCACCGGCAGGCCGGTCAACTCGGCGACCAGGGTCTGGAAATTGAACAGCATCTCCAGCCGGCCCTGGCTGATCTCTGCCTGATAGGGCGTGTAGGCCGTGTACCAGGCCGGGTTCTCGAACATGTTGCGCTGGATGACCGGCGGCACATGGGCGCCGTGATAACCGGCGCCGATGAAGCTCTTCAGCACCGTGTTCTTCGCCATCATCGCCGACAATTCGGCCAGTGCTTCGGCTTCGCTGGCCGGAGTGGGCAGGTTGAGCGGCAGATCGAGGCGGATCGACCTCGGCACGGCCTGGCTGATCAGCGTTTCGACGGACGGAACGCCGATGGTGGCAAGCATCGCCCTGACATCGTTGACGCTGGGGCCGATGTGACGGGCCGAGAAAGGAATGGGTGCTGCGGTCATTTCCAAGATCCTGGTATCAACCGATATGGGCTTTGTAGGCGGCCTCGTCCATGAGGCTGTCGAGTTGGCCTGCGTTGGAAAGCTTCATCTTCCAGAGCCAGCCATCGCCGGTCGCCGCCGAATTGACCAATGAAGGGTCCGACGACAGTGCTGTGTTGGCTTCGGTGATCTCGCCATCGACCGGCGCGTAGACGTCAGAGGCCGCCTTGACGGATTCGACGACTACGGCAGTGTCGCCCTTCGCGAGCTTACGGCCGATTTCCGGCAGTTCGACGAAGACGAGATCGCCGAGCTGCTCCTGCGCATAGTCGGTGATGCCGACGGTGGCGACGCCGCCTTCGACGCGCAGCCATTCATGATCCTCAGTGAAATAGGTATTTGCCATCGGAATATCATCCTTTGCGGTAGCGATGTGGCGTGAAGGGCAGCGAAGTGACGACGATCGGGATCCTGGTCCCGCGGACGTCGGCGAATAGTCTGTTGCCGGGCTTGGCCAGCGCATTGTCGACATAGCCCATGGCGACCGGGTGGCCCGTCGAGGGGCCGAAGCCGCCCGAGGTCACATGGCCGGCCGCATTGCCGTCGGCATCGACAAGCGCGGCGCCGGCGCGCACCGGCTGACGACCATCGGGCTTCAGGCCAACGCGCTTCTGCGACGGCCCGCGCTCAAGGATCGAGCGCAGCGCGTCAGCGCCGATGAAGTGACCGGAAGCGCGGAGCTCCTTAGGGATCGCCCACATCAAACCGGCGCTCGCCGGATCGATCTCGGGTGTCAGATCCTGGCCATGCAGGCAGAGCCCGGCCTCGAGCCGCAGGCTATCGCGGGCGGCAAGGCCGATCCATTGCACGCGCTCATCCTGCAGCAGCTTGCCGACGAGATCGCGGGCATCCGCTTCCGGCAGCCCGATCTCGAATCCATCCTCGCCGGTGTAGCCGGAGCGGCTCATGAACCAGTTTTGCCGGGGCTCGACACCATGCATGAACAGCAGCGAGCCCGTTTCGATATCGGCTCGCGAAAGGGCCGCCCAGGCATCCGGGCCCTGGATCGCCAGGAAGACGCGGTCGAGCGGCTCGACCTTGGCATCGAAATCCGCGGCCAACGCACGCAGATGCCTTTCATCCTCGGCCGCATTGCCGGCGTTGGCCACCACCATGAATCGGCCATCGTCAGGACGCGTGACGATCAAGTCGTCAATGACGCCGGCGGCCTCGTTGAGGAAGAAAGTGTATTTGGATTGGGCAATTTCCATCGCGCCGGCGTCGAGCGGGCAGGCGCGGTTGAGTAGGGCGGCGGCGCCCGGGCCGCCGACCTCGAACAGCTTCATATGCGAGATGTCGAACAGGCCGGCATGCTCGCGCGTGTGGAGGTGCTCCTTCATCACGCCGGCCGGATAGGTCAGCGGCATCGACCAGCCGGCAAAAGCGCCGAAACGCGCGCCCGCGGCGCTATGCAAATCCTCGAGGGGTAGATGTTTGGTGTCTTCGCCGGTCATGTCTTCTCCAGAGTCGCACGCAATCGACCGCCATTGGCGGTCCAGTCCGTGCCCCTCTGTCTGAAGCCTGAGAGACTCGCGCCCCGTAACTCTGTCGGCAGCGCTTACACCTTCGGCGCGGGAAGATTCCCGACTTTCCAGAGTTGTCTTTCCCGTCCACGGTTCTTTTGCCTGAGAGATTTCGGGCGATTTCCCCTTCGGCGACAGCTTGCGCTGTTCTCTCCCGCAAACAGGTAGGACTCAGTCACCTGAGCCCTCGACGCGCCATCCATAGCCCGTCGGCGACACCTTGTCACCTCCCAGCGACATATCTCTCGGCAGCCGACGCCGATGACAACACCCGATCTGGTCTGAACGGCGGCCCAGCAAGGCGGCCTAGTCGCCCGAGGCCATCGTCTTGCAAAGGATGATGTTGGAATGGCCGATTGTCGCCGTGAGGCTTTTCTCAATCGCGTTGAACTCGGCTGACGCAAGATCGTGCTCGGCCTGCAGGCGAAGCGCCATCAAATACCGGCATACCAGTCGTAGCCATTGTCTTCCCAATAGCCGCCGCGACCGCCGCCGACATTGGCGAAGCCGTCGACCAGCTCGATCTTGTAGAGATATTTCGGCATCTTGTAGCCGAGCTGGCGCTCGACCCGCACCCGCAGCGGCGCGCCGTTCTCGACCGGCAGCGGCTTGCCGTTCAAGCCGTAGGCCAGGATCGTTTGCGGATGGCGGGCATCGATCAGGTCGATGCTGCCGTAATATTTGATGTCGCCAGACAGGCTTTGCTCGATCGTGTCGAGGCAATGGAACATGACGTAGCGCGCCTGCGGCTTGACGATGGCCTGATCGAGCACCAGCGAGAGCGGCGTGCCGGTCCATTTGGCGATGCAGCTCCAGCCTTCAACGCAGTCGTGGCGGGTGATCTGGGTGCGGCTCGGCATGTTCTGCAACTGCTCGCGGGTGAGCGACAGCGGTTTTTCGACGAGGCCGGTCACCTCCAGGCGCCAGTCGGCGAAATTATTGGCGAGAAGACCCTTATAGGTGTCGTCGTCAGGCGCGGTGACGCCGTTCGGCCGCTGCGGCTGGCGGATGTCGGCCTCGCTGAATTCCGGTGCCAGCGCGTCCCGGCCGGCAAGCAGGCGCTGTGCGCGGTATGTCAGCCCGTTGGCATTTTCGAGGAAGCTGCGCAGCCCGCTGCCGACGCCCAGACCGCTGTCGAAGGCATCGCAGCCCGACAGCGCGATGCCTGACAGACCGAGGCTGGCGGAGGTTAAGAACTTCCGGCGGCTAATCTGGAATTTTGCCATGTCAGGCGCTCCTCTCGGTTGCCTGGTCGTGCTTTGCGGGCGGGTCGGTGCGGTACCAGCCGGTGATGATCGAGCGCAGCTCGTTGATCGGGCCGGCAGCCACGATCATCAGCATATGGACGACGAAGAAGAGCACGAGCAGCACCATGACAATGAAGTGGATGGTGCGAGCCGTCTGCCGACCGCCCAGGATTTCATTGAGCCAGGGAAGCACCGAGTTCATGCTCGGCGACATCGCAAGCCCGGTGATGATCATCAGCGGCAACAGCACGAAGAGCACGCCGCCATAGGCCATTTTCTGCAGCGTGTTGTATTCGCGCGCGTGGTGGAATTTCAGCTTCGCATGGTCGACGATGTCGCGCGGCAACTTGCGCAAGTCATCCAGGCGAGGGGCAAGATCGCGGCGGATATGGCCGTTGATCAGGCTCGCGATCAGCCAAATGAGCAGGGTTGCGCTCACCACCCAGGCGAAGAAGAAATGCACGACGCGGGCCGTGCCGAGGTCGTAGTAGGACGGGATCGTCGTCCAGGACGGAAAGGCGCGCGGCGTTTCCTGTCCGGGAGGGCCGGACCAGCCGAGCACGCCGGTGGTGTCGAAGCGATGCCCGAAGATTTTGGTAAAGCCGCGCGGTCCGCCGTCTGTGTTTTCGGCGCCGATCTCGAGGATCGTATTGTTGTATTGGAAGCCCGATTCCTTGCCGATGTAGAGTTGCGGGCGCGCGTTGAAGATCTGCAGGCCCGAAAGCAGCATGAAGAACAGCGAGAACGCCCAGAGCCAATGGGTCAGGCGCGTCCAGCCCGATTGCCGGTAAATCAGCGTCGGGTCCTTCGGCGTGGATGCTTCTACCTCGGTGGAGGGTTCGCTTCTGGCGACGGTCTCCATATCTGGATGTCCTCCCGGCTCGCTCGTCTGCGGCCTCTCAGAGCCTTGTTCTCCTCCCAATACGTCTCCGGCCCAAGCGTTGTTTCATCCGATCACGGATTTATTATGGACTGCCCAGGCTGACCGCGAGATTGACCGCGGCGGCGACGATCACCGTGTTAAAGAAAAAGCTCAGGATCGAATGGACGAGCACGACCTGGCGCATGCGCGAGGTCGTTATCCCAGTGTCGGCGGTTTGCGCAGTCATGCCGATGACGGTCGCGAAATACAGGAAATCCCAGCCTTCCGGGCGTTTGCCGCCGGGAAAATCGAGGCCGCCGACCGGATTCTTCTTCCTGGTTTTCTCGTCGATCTCGTCGCCGTCCATCCAGTAGACATGCGCATAATGCAGCGCCGCCATGGCATGGATTGTGAACCAGCCAAGCGGGATCGACAGCATCGCGAACAGAACCTCCAGCGGATGCGCGGCAGCCTTTTGGTTGATGAGCTGAAACAGCGAGCCGATGGCGAGGCCGACGACCAGGAGCGTGACCGCAAAAATCAGCAGCACCGGCAGGTCCGTGGCACGCGCGTTCTTGCTCAGGTAACGGCCGGTGAGCCTCGGCATCGCGACCAGCACCAGAAGAGTGTAAGCGGCGAAGAAGAGGTTGGCGCCGATGGAGTAGGGCAGCGGCGCCCCCAGCATCAGGGCGAGAAGCAGCGCGACAATGCCGATGGCCGCAGCCAAAGCGAACTGCACGTGCCGGTGGATCGGCGTGTTGAGGGATATGTCGTCGCCCATGGCCGGTTCTCAAAGGGCTTCGGGTCAGCCGGGTGTGGCGGATTTGAGCGCCCGCCGCAAGATGCGGTCGAGCTCGCCGAGAAAGTTTGACCTGTCCTTCGCCGTGAAGGCGGCGTTGAAGCCGCGGCTTTCGCCGGTCTCGCGCAGATGCTGCTTCAAATCCCGCATCGCCACCGCCATGCCGATGGTCTCGTGCGTGAAGGGACGGCCCGTAGGTCCCAGCACATGCGCGCCGAGCGCCACCGTGCGCGCGGCAAGCGGGATATCGGCCGTCACCACGACATCGTTGGGTTTGGCGTTCTCGACGATCCAGTCGTCCGCGGCATCCGCGCCCTTGGAGACGACGACATTGCGGATCATCGGATCGCGCGACGGGCGCAGGCCGCCATTGGAGACATAGGTAACCACGACGCCGTGCCGCTCCGCCACCTTCTCGACCTCGGCCTTCACCGGACAGGCATCGGCATCGACATAGATGATGGGTGCTGGCATCGTCTCTCCAAATGTGCAAAGGGCCGGCGTTGGCCGGCCCTTTACCAGAAATCCCGCAATTGTCAGGCCGCCAAGGCTCCCGACTTCTTCGCCGTCCAGGTGGCGATGTAGTCCATCAGGGCGGGGTTGAGGCAGTCATAGGGTTCGAGCCCGATCGACTTCAGCTGGCCGCGGATGCCGTCCATGCGGCTCGGGTCGACGCCGGCTTCGATGATGGAGGAGACAAAGGCGGCAAAGCCGGGCGGCGACCAGCCGTCCTCCTCGAAACGCTCGGGATGGATGAAGGACAGACCCTTGAAGGGATGGTCGCGCTCGACCGGGCCGTACATGTGCACGCCGCAGCTGGTGCAGGCATGGCGCTGGATCAGCGCTGCCGGGTCGACCACCTTCAGCTTGTCGCCATTCTCAGTGACAGTGACGTCGCCGGTGCCGGCAACGGCCACGACCGAGAACACCGCCCCCTCCGGCTTCCAGCATTTGGTGCAGCCGCAGGCATGGTTGTGGGCGATCTGGCCCTTGACCTTCACCTTCACCGGATTGCTGGTGCAGAGACAGACCAGCGTCCCGCCGGAAAAGGCAGCACTTTCCTTCGGCAGCCCGTTGTCGATCTTCGGATGCAATTTTTCCGCCATTCGTCCTTCCTCCCATGTTGAGCCGCAAAGGTTGCGGGCTCCAGCCCACGACCGAGGCGGCATTGCTTCAGTAAACCACGACGCTGCGGATCGACTTGCCCTCATGCATGAGGTCAAAACCCTTGTTGATGTCGTCGAGCGTCAGCGTATGGGTGATCATCGGATCGATCTGGATCTTGCCCTCCATGTACCAGTCGACGATCTTCGGCACGTCGGTGCGGCCGCGCGCGCCGCCAAAGGCGGTGCCCATCCAGGTGCGGCCGGTGACCAGTTGGAAGGGCCGCGTCGCAATCTCCTGGCCGGCGCCGGCAACGCCAATGATGACCGACTTGCCCCAGCCGCGATGCGAGGCCTCGAGCGCCTGGCGCATCACCTTGGTGTTGCCGGTGCAGTCGAAGGTGTAGTCGGCGCCGCCGATCTGGTCGGCGCCGCGCTTGGTCAGGTTGACTAGGTAAGGCACGATGTCGCCGTCGATCTCCTGCGGATTGACAAAATGCGTCATGCCGAACTTCTCGCCCCAGGCCTTCTTGTCGTTGTTCAAGTCGACGCCGATGATCATGTCGGCGCCGGCCAGGCGAAGGCCCTGGATGACGTTGAGGCCAATGCCGCCGAGGCCGAAGACGACCGCGGTGGCGCCCTGCTCGACCTTGGCCGTGTTGATGACGGCGCCGATGCCGGTGGTCACGCCGCAGCCGATATAGCAGATCTTGTCGAAGGGGGCGTCGGGATTGACCTTGGCGACCGCGATCTCCGGCAGCACGGTGAAGTTGGAGAAGGTCGAGCAGCCCATATAGTGGAACAGCTTCTCGCCGCCGACCGAAAAACGCGAGGTGCCGTCGGGCATCAGGCCTTGGCCCTGCGTGGCGCGGATGGCGGTGCACAGATTGGTCTTGCGCGACAGGCAGGACGGGCACTGCCGGCATTCGGGCGTGTAGAGCGGGATGACATGGTCGCCCTTCCTGACCGAGGTGACGCCCTTGCCGACATCGACGACGATGCCGGCGCCCTCATGGCCGAGGATCGCCGGAAAGATGCCTTCCGGATCGGCGCCCGAGAGCGTGAACTCGTCGGTGTGGCAGATGCCGGTCGCCTTGACCTCGATCAGCACCTCGCCCTCGCGCGGCCCCTCAAGATCCACCTCCATGATCTCCAGCGGCTTTCCGGCACCAACGGCAACTGCGGCACGCGTTTTCATGAGGCATTCCTCCCAAGGCAATCTTAAAAGTCTCAGCTTTAAGGCAGGCCGTCGAGCCTGCCCGGCGAGGCGAATACCGCCTGCCATTTTCTTGCGCTCGCCACCACCTTACCGGGTTCGAAGGTGGCGGCCAACGTCTGTTGCGACGTTTTTCGACGCCGCTTCTGCAAAAGGATCGAGCGCCGAAGGGCAGGGGCTGCAGACACTTGAGGCGCGTCGGGATTGTCCATAGAACTGGACGGCTTCGCCGGAGGAACGACATCCGAATGTTCAAGAAGATCCTGATCGCCAATCGCGGCGAGATCGCCTGCCGCGTGATCAAGACGGCGCGCAAGATGGGGATCGCCACGGTCGCGGTTTATTCGGATGCCGACCGCGACGCCGTGCATGTCGAAATGGCCGACGAGGCCGTGCATATCGGCCCGTCGCCGGCGGCGCAGAGCTATCTAGTGCCTGAGAAGATCATCGCCGCCTGCAAGGAAACCGGCGCCGAAGCGGTGCACCCGGGTTATGGCTTCCTGTCGGAACGCGCCTCTTTCTGCGAAGCGCTGGAAAAGGAAGGCATCATCTTCATCGGACCGAAGCCCAAGGCGATCCGCGCAATGGGCGACAAGATCGAATCGAAGAAGTTCGCCAGCCAGGCCAAGGTTTCGACCGTGCCCGGCTGGCTGGGCGTCATCGAAAATGCCGACCACGCCGAAAGGATTGCCGGCGAGATCGGCTATCCGGTGATGATCAAGGCCTCGGCCGGCGGCGGCGGCAAGGGCATGCGCATCGCCTGGAGCAGCGCGGAAGTGCGCGACGGCTTCGAGCGCGCGCGTTCGGAAGCGAAAAGCTCCTTCGGCGATGACCGCGTCTTCATCGAGAAATTCGTCGTTGACCCGCGCCATATCGAGATCCAGGTGCTGGCCGACGCGCATGGCAATGCGCTCTATCTGGGTGAGCGCGAATGCTCGATCCAGCGCCGCAACCAGAAGGTGGTCGAGGAGGCGCCGTCGCCGTTCCTCGACGCCAAGACGCGCAAGGCCATGGGCGAGCAGGCTGTGGCGCTGGCGAAAGCCGTCGATTACCAGAGCGCCGGCACGGTCGAGTTCATCGTCGACAAGGACAGGAACTTCTATTTCCTTGAAATGAACACGCGACTACAGGTCGAGCATCCGGTGACGGAGCTCGTCACCGGCATCGATCTGGTCGAGCAGATGATCCGCATCGCCGCCGGCGAAAAGCTCGGCATCAGGCAAAACGAGGTGAAGCTGAACGGCTGGGCGGTGGAAAGCCGTCTCTATGCCGAGGACCCGTTCCGCAATTTCCTGCCCTCGATCGGCCGGCTGACGCGCTACCGGCCGCCGCAAGAGGGCATGTTCGGCGATGTGGTGATCCGCAACGACACCGGCGTTGCCGAAGGCGCCGAGATATCGATGTTCTACGACCCGATGGTGGCAAAGCTCTGCACCTGGGCGCCGACGCGGCTCGAGGCTATCGATGCCATGTCCGAAGCACTGGACGGTTTTGTCGTCGACGGCATAGAGCACAACATTCCGTTCCTCGCTGCGTTGATGCAGCATCCGCGCTGGCGCGAGGGGCGGCTTTCCACCGGCTTCATCGCCGAGGAGTATCCGGACGGTTTCGCGCCGGTCGAACCGGACGGTGAGGAGAGGGCGGTATTCGCCGCGATCGCCACCGCGATTGAGCTGCTGCGGCGGGACCGGCTCGACCGGCTCAGCGGCCGGTTGGCACCGCATTCGGGCCATCTCAAGCGCGACTGGGTGGTGAAGATCGGCGCGGACTATCTTTGCGCCGGCATCCTGGACGGCATGGTCTCGATCCCGATGGAGATCGATCTGTCGATCGATGGCAGCGAGCCGCTGACGGTCGCTTCCGACTGGCGGCCAGGGGACGCGATCTGGCGCGGCACGGTCGGCGGCAGCCGGATCGCGGCGCAAGTCCGGCCGGTGCTGAACGGCCTTTGTATCGCCTGGAAGGGCATGTCGGTGACGGCTCAAGCCATGCTGCCGCGGACGGCGGAGCTGGAAAGGCTGATGCCGGAAAAGCCGCCGCCGGATACCTCGAAAATGCTGCTTTGCCCGATGCCAGGACTGGTGGTGTCGATCGCCGTCGCCGAGGGCCAAGAAGTCAAGGCCGGCGAGACGCTGGCCGTGGTCGAGGCGATGAAGATGGAGAACGTGCTGCGCGCGGAGCGCGACCTCACCGTGGCGAAGCTAAACGCCAAACCGGGCGACAGCTTGGCGGTCGACGCTGTGATCATGGAGTTCGCCTGAGCACAGGGCGACAGTGGCCGCAAGCTTGTGGTTCGCGATCGATTGTACTGGACTGGCATCGCGGCGTCCGGGACAATACATCTGCACGGATCAGTCCTTGAGATAGCGCGAAAAAACATGGCGGATGAACGACTTCCACGCGACCCTTTGCAGCGCGAAGCTCTCGTGAAGGCCACGCCGCCGGAGACGCCTGCACGGAGGTTCATCCATCTGCGCGTGCATTCAGCCTATTCGCTGCTCGAGGGCGCCCTGCAGCTCGGCGCCATCGTCGGCCACGCGGTCAAGGATGAAGCGCCGGCGATCGCAGTGACCGACACCAACAATCTGTTCGGCGCGCTCGAATTCGCCCAGAAAGCGGTCAAGGACGGCGTCCAGCCGATCATCGGCTGCCAGGTCGACCTCGTCTTTTCCGGCGAAACGAGCGACGCCCAACGCGACCGCCGCCGGCACGGTCCCGAGATGTCGCCGATCGTGCTGATCGCCGCCAGCGAGGCCGGCTATGCCAATCTGGTCCGGCTGATCAGCAAGGTTTATCTGGAAACGCCGCCCGGCGAGCCGGTGCACATGACGAGCGCCATGCTGGAGAGCCATTGCGATGGCCTGCTATGCCTGACCGGCGGCCCGCGTGGCCCGATCGGCAGCGCGCTGAAGGCGGACCGCCGCGACCTTGCCGAACAGCGGCTGCTGTTCCTCAAAGAGCTTTTCGGCGACCGACTCTATGTCGAGCTGGAACGGGTCGCCGGCTATGACCGCATGGTCGAAAAGTCGACGCTCGACCTTGCCTATACCCACGAACTGCCGCTGGTCGCGACGAACGAGGCCTTCTTCTCCAAGCGCGAAGACTATGAGGCGCATGACGCGCTGATTGCGATCGCCGAAGGCTCGGTGGTGGCCGCCGACAATCGCCGGCGGCTTTCGCCCGACAATTTCCTGCGCGGCCAGGCCGAGATGGCACGGCTGTTCTCCGACCTGCCGGAAGCGATCGACAACACGGTCGAGATCGCCATGCGCTGCTCCTACTATCCGAAGAACCGCAGCCCGATCCTGCCGCGTTTCACCGGCGCCGACTCCGCCGACAAGGACGCCGCCGAGAAGGCGGAAGCCGCCGAGCTCGGGCGCCAGGCGCGCGAGGGCCTGGAGGCGCGGCTTGCCGCGCACGGACCGACGCCAGGCTACACGGTCGAGCAATATCGCGAGCGGCTCGAATTCGAGCTCGGCATCATCGAGAAGATGAAGTTTCCCGGCTACTTCCTGATCGTTGCCGACTTCATCAAATGGGCGAAGGCGCAAGGCATCCCGGTCGGACCGGGGCGCGGTTCGGGCGCCGGCTCGCTTGTTGCCTATTCGACCACCATCACCGACATCGACCCACTGCGCTTCTCGCTGCTGTTCGAGCGCTTCCTCAACCCGGACCGCGTCTCGATGCCGGACTTCGACATCGACTTCTGCCAGGACCGGCGCGAGGAGGTCATCCGCTACGTCCAGCAGAAATACGGCCGCGACCAGGTCGGGCAGATCATCACCTTCGGTACGCTGCAGGCGCGTGCGGTGCTGCGCGACGTCGGCCGCGTGCTGCAAATGCCCTATGGCCAGGTCGACAAGCTCTCCAAGATGGTGCCGCAGAACCCGGCCAACCCGGTCAAGCTGGCGGACGCCATCGCCAACGAGCCGCGCTTCGCCGAGGAGGTGGAAAAGGAGCCGATCGTGCAGACGCTGCTCGACACCGCGCAGAAGCTCGAGGGCCTCTACCGCCATGCCTCGACGCATGCCGCCGGCATCGTCATCGGCGACCGGCCGTTGTCGGAATTGGTGCCGATGTACCGCGATCCGCGCTCGGACATGCCGGTCACCCAGTTCAACATGAAATATGTCGAGCAGGCCGGGCTGGTGAAATTCGACTTCCTCGGCCTGAAGACGCTGACGGTGCTGGAAACGGCGGTGAAGCTGATCCGGCGGCGCGGTGTGGATATCGATCTTGCCCGCATCCCGCTCGACGACCCCGAGACTTACGCCATGCTGTCGCGCGGCGAGGTGGTCGGCGTGTTCCAGGTTGAAAGCGCGGGCATGCGCAAGGCGCTGATCGGCATGCGGCCGGACTGCATCGAGGACATCATCGCGCTGGTCGCGCTCTATCGCCCAGGCCCGATGGAGAACATCCCGACCTACAATGCCAGAAAGCATGGCGAGGAGGAGATGGCCTCGATCCACCCCAAGATCGACCACCTTGTGAAGGAAACTCAAGGCGTCATCGTTTACCAGGAACAGGTGATGCAGATCGCGCAGGAGCTTGCCGGCTATTCGCTCGGCGAAGCCGATCTTCTGCGCCGCGCCATGGGCAAGAAGATCCGCGCCGAGATGGACAAGCAGCGCGAGCGCTTCGTCACCGGCGCCGTCGAGCGCGGCGTCGGCAAGGCGCAGGCCGATTTCATCTTCGATCTGCTGGCGAAATTCGCCGACTACGGCTTCAACAAGTCGCACGCCGCGGCTTATGCGGTCGTTTCCTACCAGACCGCCTACCTCAAGGCGCACTATCCGGTCGAGTTCCTGGCGGCGTCGATGACGCTCGACATGAGCAACACCGACAAACTGGCGGATTTCCGCCAGGACGCGCTGCGCCTCGGCATCGAGGTGGTGGCGCCGTCGGTGATGACCAGCTTCCGACCGTTCGAGGTCGGCGAGAACAAGATCTTCTACTCGCTGGCGGCGCTCAAAGGCGTCGGCGACGCGGCGGTCGAGCACATTGTCGAGAAGCGTGGTGAGAGGCCGTTCAAGAGCCTTGCCGATTTCTGCGAGCGCGTGGATCCGAAGATCGTCGGCAAGCGGGTCTTCGAAAGCCTGATCATGGCGGGAGCCCTGGACTGCTTCGGGCACGACCGCGCCGTGATGATGGCCGGCGTGGAGCGGATGATGGGCCTCGCGTCGCTGGCGCAGCAGAACGCCATCTCGGGCCAGACGGATATTTTCGGCGCCTCGCTCGGCGCACAATCGCAGGCGCTCAACCTGCCGGCGGCCGAGCCATGGCTTGCCGCCGACCGGCTGCACCGCGAGTTCCAGGTGGTCGGCTTCTATCTCTCGGCGCATCCGCTCGACGAATACAAGGCCGCGCTGCAGAAGATGCGGGTGCAGAACTGGGCTGAATTCTCCGCCGCGGTCAAACGCGGCGCCGCGGCCGGCCGGCTCGCCGGCACCGTCACCACGAAGCAAGAGCGCAAGACCCGCACCGGCAACAAGATGGGCGTCGTGCAGTTTTCCGACACCACCGGCCAGTACGAGGCGGTGCTGTTCTCCGAAGGCTTGGCGCAGTATCGCGACATGCTGGAGCCCGGCCGTTCGGTGGTGATCACCGTCTCGGCCGAAGACCGGCCGGAGGGGATCAATCTGCGCATCCAGACGGTGCAGTCGCTGGAGGACGAAGCAAGCCGCATCCAAAAGGCGCTGCGCATCTTCGTGCGCGATGCTCAGCCGATCAACATCCTTGCCAACCAGCTTGCCGTGAAGGGCGAGGGTCAGGTGAGCTTCGTGCTGATCAAGGAAGCCGGCCAGGGCGAGGTGGAGATCGAACTCCCCAACCGCTATCGCATCTCGCCGCAGGTTGCGTCGGCCATGCGCGCGGTGCCGGGTGTCGTCGAAGTGGAACTGGTGTAAGCGTTCCAACGACTTGTTTTCGCGCAACTCCGGACAGAAACCGGGTAGCGCTTTCCTTGAATGCTTTGGCGCGAGGCGTGGCCACCAGTTCAAGCCCCGCCGCGATCACCCGTACTGGCAACCACGTCATTCGCTCAACGACGTATGGTTCTGTATATCTTTGCCTAACTTGTTCTTGCTAATCTTGCAGCTGGGCTGCGGAAATGTTGGGGCCCAAGCTGTAAGCAAGGCTGACGATTGGGCAGGAGCGGGCACGATGGTCGACAAGTCGAATCTCGCGATAGTCGCAACTGATCTCGATGGGCAGCACGCCGATGACGCAGGGGCCCCTCTCGTGTCGGCCATTATCCCTTGCCTGAACGAAGAGCGCACGCTCGGCATCTGCATCCGCAAGGCGCTTGACGTTTTTTCGAAGCGGGGCATTAAGGGCGAGGTCGTCGTCGGGGACAATGGGTCGACCGATCGGTCGGTGGAGATTGCCGAGTCCCTCGGCGCGCGTGTCGTGCACCAGCGGGTCAAGGGATACGGCGCGGCGATCAGCGCGGCGGCTGAAGCTGCACGAGGCAAGTACCTCGTCATGGCGGATGCGGACGATTCCTACGACTGGAGCAGCCTAGGCGACTTCATCGACGCGCTGGAGGGTGGTGCCGAACTGGTCATGGGCGATCGCTTCGCCGGCGGTATCGAGCCCGGCGCCATGCCCGCTCTGCATCGGTATCTCGGCAATCCTGCGCTTTCAACGATTGCCCGCTGGCTTCACCATTCTCCGATACACGATTTTCATTGCGGCATGCGAGGATTCACCCGCGATGCGTTTCGCCGAATGGGCGCGCGCTCGCCTGGCATGGAATTCGCCTCGGAGATGGTCATCAACGCGCATCGCGCAGGCCTGGTGATCCGCGAGGTGCCAATCAAGCTCTATCCGGACAAGCGCGGCCGCCCACCTCACCTGCGTTCGTTCCGCGACGGTTGGCGACATCTGCGGCTGATCGTGGCGCATGCACCCAACACCATGTATCTCATACCGGGAGCGACGTTGCTGGTGTCCGGTATTGCTGGTCTTGCGGTCCTCGCGGCGGGACCTGTCCGGATCGGAGGGTGGTATTTCGGAATTCACTTCGTCGCGCTCTCCGCGATGGCGACGCTGATTGGCCTTTCGGCCATCCTTTTCGGTATGCTGGCCAAGGTGGCGATCGCTATCTATCACCCGGGCCACGGCGGCCGGGTCGTGCCTTGGCTTATGCGCGGCCGCCCGCTGGAATGGCTGGTCTTTTCCGGCGGCTTGCTCGCCGTGGCGGGCTTTGCCGCGGACGTGTTGCTGGCGCTGCATTGGATTTTCATAGGCGGCCCGATGGAGCAGTCGGTGCACCTGACCTTCGTGATCACCACCGCCTGCGTGGCCGGGATGTCCATGGTCCTGTCCGGCTTTGTGCTCAAGTTGCTGCTTGATAATCTGGACGATAGGCGTGCGTTCTGAGCGCTTCGACATCGAGCGGCTGGAGCGATGGAAAAAAGATAGAGTCGGCGCCAGCAGGTCGGTGGTGCATTGAAAGCTGGTGGGATGAGGGGAAGCAGGGCGGTTCCGCGGATTTGGGATACGGACTGGCTGGTCTTGCGCGGGCTAGCTCGGCTGTTGCGAAAAGAGGCCAGGGCGCATGTTAGGCCGGGCACACTAATGGTCGATCTCGGCTGTGGTGACATGCCCTATGCTGACATGATGTTCGAGATGAAGATCGACTATCGCGGCGCGGATATCGGCGAGGGCAGCTTCCTGAAAATTGACGAGCAGGGCCGCGTGCCACTAGCAGATGGCATCGCTGGAGCAGTACTTTCAGTACAGGTCCTGGAGCACGTGCGCGACCTTGACTCGTACTGCGCCGAGATTCGGAGACTGCTGCGCGATGACGGTGTGCTGTTGTTGTCTACTCACGGCAGCTGGCTCTACCACCCTCACCCTGAGGACCATCGTCGTTGGACACGCACCGGACTTGTCGTAGATCTTGCCGATCGCGGCCTCGAAGTCGAAGAGGTGCATGCGATTGCCGGGCCCTTGGCAACCACGACGCTAATCCGCCTTACGGGCTTTGCTTTCTTCCTTCGCCGCCTACCGATCATAGGCGCAATTTTGGCGTCGCTCCTTGCCCTGTTGATGAACCTGCGCGCTCAATTGGAAGATCGTCTAACGCCCGCCCAGATACGCGACGACAATGCCTGCGTTTTCTTGGTCCGCGCTCGGAAGGCAGCGATATGAGCGTGCGCACGCCCTTCGCCTATATGGTGATCGCCGGCATCTGCATCGCGCTGCACAACGTGGTCATCATCTTGTCTGACAGGGTCGGGATACGTTTGTGGCTGGCCGTACTGTTGTCCTTCTGCGTCGTGGCGGGCACTGGCTATGTGCTTCATAGCGTATTCACCTTTCGGCGACCGTTGGCTCCCATAACCTTCGCACGGTACGTCATTGCAATGGTCGCCAACATACCATTGGCATTTGTCACCATATGGTTTTGGCATCAGCAGGCCGGCCTGCCGATGGTGTTCGCCTCGCCACTTGCCTCGGTCTGCATGCTGGCGCTGAACTTCCTGCTTGGTCGATGGGCTATCGCCACGCCAAACCGCTGGATGACGGGGGGACCATGACCTTGGCCACGGCAATGGGCCCGATCGATCCGAAGCTTCTGCAGGACATCCTGTCGCGTCACCTCGCCTTTTATCGAAACAAGGCGCCGACTTATCAGGCGGTTATGCTCGATAGTCTACGCGAGCTGTGGGACAAGCAGCATTGCAAATTGCTCGACGTCGGTGGTGGCACTGGGGTGATCGCTCAAGCCATAGCCGAACTCTTTCCGGTGGATGAGGTGCAGACAGTGGATATGGTTGACCGTTTCTGCCCTTCGCTGAGCGTGCTGACCAAGCAGTATGACGGCAAAACCCTGCCTTTCGCGGACCGTAGTTTTGATGCGGCGACACTCAATAATGTAGTTCATCACGTTCCAGTCACAGCACGTACGGACTTGCTGCGTGAAATTCGGCGCGTGGTTGATGGTCCGCTTTACATAAAGGATCACGAAAGCTGCGGAAGGCTGGACGACCTGCGCCTCACCGCAATGGATGCGATAGGCAATATCCCATTTGGCGGAATGATCTGGGCGCGCTACTTGAAGCGGGCAGAATGGGGGAAGTTAGCAACCGAAAGTGGCTACCGCATTGCTCGTCGCGCTGCGCCGAAGCAATATCGAAAAAGCATCCATGAACTGCTGTTTCCCAATCGTCTCGAAGTGACAATGCGCTTCGAGCCCGCTTGATGGGTCGGTCCGGTGCGCATTTTGACCGTCAGCCATTTCTATGAAGGTCACGGCGGCGGCATAGAGCTTGTGGCCGGGCATTTGTGCCGACAATTCACGCAACTGGGCGTTCAGGCTGTTTGGGCCGCCAGCGATGCCGATCAGCCGCCGGAAAGCGACGTTGAAGCGGTCCCTCTTGCCTGCGTCGACCCAATCGAGAAGGTCATTGGGCTGCCAATGCCGCTGGCGCGCGTCCGTGCGATTCGCGCGCTGGCCCGCGAAATGCACCGTAGCAATGCGGTCGTAGTGCACGATGCGCTGTACATGACATCGGTCCTGGCATTGCTGATGTCGAAGGCTTTCCGCAAGCGCGTGGTGCTGATCCAGCATATCGCCGGCATCCCCTTTTCTTCGCGCATTCTCCGCTCCGTGATGGCACTAGCCAACATCGTCATCACGCGCCCGATGCTCCGAGCCGCTGACGCAGTTGTGTTCATCAGCGACACCGTGCGCCATGATCTTGTGGGCACGCCAGCGCGCATTCCCTTCCAACTGCTGTTCAACGGTGTTGACGGTACGATTTTTCATCCCGCTTCAGGCCCGCTGCCTGTGCCGGAGGCCCCTGCGGCGATCTCGATCCCCCCGGGTACGCGTCGCATTCTTTTCGTTGGTCGCTACGTCGAGAAGAAAGGATTGTCGGTGCTGCGGGCTTTGGCCGCGTTCCGCCAGGATCTCGCATTTTTGATGGTCGGCAGCGGCCCGATCCACCCCGGCAAATGGGGACTTGCCAATGTTCACGACCTTGGTGTCCAGAGCCCTCAGGCCCTGGCGGACCTTTATCGGGGGGCTGACTTCCTGCTGTTGCCGAGCGTCGGAGAGGGCTTTCCGCTCGTTATTCAAGAGGCAATGGCCTGCGGACTGCCTGTCGTCTGCGGCGAACCGAGCAACCGTGCCGACCCAGGCGCGGCCAAATGGCTGCGTGGCGTTGCCATCGACCTCACCAATCCCGACGGGTCGGCCAGGCGTTGCGCCGATGCCATCGACAGCCTTGCCCTCACCTCCGAGGAGCGAGCCGCCATGGCTCGTTACGCGTTGGCGCAGTACGACTGGCGCGCAACGGCGCTCGGCGTGCTGACCTTGGCAGGCGGAGGAGTGGCCAAACTTTGACCTACTTCGCCATGGTCGATGCGGTGTCGCGTCCGCATCTGGGCGAAGTTCAGGCGCTTTCGGCCCTGGCCTGTGCTTGAGGCCTTCCAGCAACGAACACCGAACAGGGCTCCAAACGTCTGGGCCGTGTGGCCTAGCCAATTTTCTTAATTAACGTCGCTTAAATCTGAGGTTCATTCCAGGGCGGGATTGAATGCGATCAGAAGCAGGTCTGACTGATTTATTCGGTGCAGGATCGCGCCGCTTAACGATCTTTCTACGCGCTTTGATCGTACTGAAGATCGCGTTGTTGTTCGCCTTGGCTTGGAATTGCCGATTCGTCATGGACGAATTTGGTCAGCTTGGATACGCGAAGCATTTGTTTAATGGCCTGTTCGCCACCGTGCAGCCAAGCAAGGCGGTCGGTTCCACCGCCTTTTACAAGCTGGCTCACCTGATCGGTTGGGATGCCACGTCCATTCTGCTTGTCGGTCGTATGCAGACCGCGTTGCTGGCATGCGCGACCATTGCTTTGGTCTACGCCTGCGCTCGCGCGCTTGGGGAGGATCGGGTTCGTGCCTTGGCCATTGTCCTCGTCCTCTTGTGCTTCTCGAATTTCATGGAGCGCATCTTTCGCACTATCGCCGAACCGCTGGCGGTGTTCTTCGCCGTAGGGGCGCTGCTGGTCGTGCTACGGGCCCGTGAATTGAGGGGATGGCAGCTTGTCGCTGCCGGCGCCTTGAGCGGCCTGTCGTTTCTCGCAACGCAGAAATCAATCTACTTCAACCTTGCGCTAGGCCTTGGCCTGGTCGCCGACGCGGCTTTGATGAGACGCTACCTGGCAGGCATGGTCCGCGGGGCATGGCTCGTGCTGGGATGGACTCTCCCTATAATCGCATATTGCTTCATCTTCGGCGGCGCCGACCCTGTTCCCATCGCCAAGAGCCTGGTGTTCGGCCCTCTTGAGGTCGCAACGCGCGGCGGCGGTGACTACGGGGGGCTGAGGCGCTTCGTGGTTCAGACGCTCGCGCGCAATTATGTTCTTTACGTCTTCTGTTTCGCCGGCATGGCTCTGTCTCTGATACAGATCATGAAGCTCGACGAGCGGAGGCGAATTGCGCTGATCTTCTCTGTCGTCATCACGGTGCTGGTCTTCGCGCATGACCAGCCGTGGCCCTACGTGTTCATTATGGCGTTGCCGTTCATGTCGCTATGGTCGCTGACGATGCTCGACGGCCTCGCAGCCCGCGCGCGTTATCTGCGCCTGGCGTGGATAGCCTTGGTCACGGCGATGGCCATAAGCTTCGTTGCCAATTTGCTTAACTTTCGCTTCGACAATACCGCCCAACTTGAGCTGGTGGCGCGCGCGGAGTCACTGCTTGCACCCGATGAGCGGTACTTCGACGGCATAGGAATGTTGCCCAATCGAATGGAGCCGACAACTTTGTGGCTCGACAAACACTACGTGCTCGCCACCTTGCAGGAAAGCGGGCGTTCCGAGGCTTACAATGTGCTTAGCAAGTCTCCCCCGAAGCTGATCCTGTGGTCCTACCGGATGGACTATATCTATCCGGTAGTCGCGCCCCTGATCTTGAACAGCTATGTCCGTGTGGCGCCAAACCTCAGGATCGCTGGTTTCCGCCTGCAGCCCGGTGAGCGGAAGATCTTTGATGTTCCTATTGCTGGAACTTATGCGCTCTACAGCGCCGATGGAACGCCTTTGCGGGGCCGGGTCGAAATCGACGGCACCGTGCTTGATCCGCCATTTCACCTTGCGACCGGGCCAAAGACCGTAACATTGCGCAACAGTGCGGGCGAAGCCCTGTTGCTGCCAGCGGGCTCTTACGCCGGACATTTCAAGGCCGGCGGCGACAACGATCTTCTATTTGATGGCGTCTACGATTGAGCGACGCGGCGAGTGATGACGGTCCCGCCGACGCCAGCCACCGTGTCGGGTCGCAGGCAACCAATCGGGCATCTGACCTCACAGCTAGGAGGTCGCGACTTCGGCAGGCTGAGGCGCCTTGCGCTGCAGGTTGAGCAGATTGCCGGTCAGGATCAGCAAGGCGCCGCCGGCGGTGAAGACATCGATCTGCTCGTTGTAAAGCAGCCATCCGATGAGCGCAGACAGCGGCACGCGCAGGAAGTCCATCGGCGAAATGACGGTCGCATCGGCGTGGCTGAGCGCGCGGGCCATGCAGAAATGGGAGGACATGCCGGTAAAGGCGACCACCAATATCGACGGCCACAGTTCGACTGCCGGGTTGCGCCAGACATAGAGCGCCGGGACGAGGCCGACCACCGACTGAATGATCAGCATCCAGAAGATGATGCGTACGACGCTGTCGGTTTGTGTCAGCGACTTGACCATGACCACCGAGACGCCGAAGCACATTGCGGCTCCCAGCACGACGAGATGCCCGGGATCGACCGAGCCGACGCCGGGACGTACGATGATCACCACGCCGATCAGCCCCAGCACGATTGCCGTCAGCCTGGGCCGCGACAGCCTTTCGCCGAGAAAGCTCACCGCCAGGATCGCCGTCCAGATCGGGGTCGTGAACTCGATCGAGATCAGCACGGCCAGCGGAATCAAGGTCAGCGCATAGAGCCAGGCGGCCTGGCCGGCATAATGGACGACGTTGCGGGCAATGTGGGCGAGCGGGCGCTGGGTGCGCATCGCCCTAAAGCCGCCGCCCGTCAGCACCAGCGGCAGCAGGATGAAGAAGCCGATCACCGAGCGCAACTCCAGCACCTGGAAGACATTGAGCGCGGCCGTCGCGGTGCGGCCGGCGACCGACATCGCCAGGAACGAGGCGATCGACAGCGCCATCCAGAGCGCGGCCTTGGTGATAGAGGGAGCGGGTGCCATTGGCGCTATGTCGCAAGACCGTCGTTGTGCCGCAATCGGTAGTCGCGGCATTCGACTGGGCCAGACGGCCGCATTCCGGCTCAGCTTCCGGCGAGCGACAGTGCGCGGGCGCGCTCGCGCAGCAGCTCAAGCAACTGGTTGCGACGCGGCTCCGGCGTATCGACCGGCAGCACAAAGCAAAGCGTCGTGTTGATGGCGCCGTGGCTGTCGCGGATGGGAGCCGCCATGCACCAGGTGAAGCGGTCGGCGAGCGCCGAGGTCTCGCTGAAGCCCTGCCGGCGAGCCAGGTCGACATCCGCGAAGAATTCGTCGGGAGCAATGACCCGGCCGTCGGGGAGTTCGTAGTCGGCGGCAGGAATGAAATCCTTGAGTTCCGTCTCCTGCATATGGCCGACCAGCAGCCGCCCCGACGCCGTCCAGGGGATCGGCACCTCGACGCCGACATCGCTCGAGATGCGGAAAGGGCCGGGAGAATCCCGGCAATCGAGAACGACATATTTGTTGCCGCGCAGACCACAGAGCTGAACGGTCTCGCCGGTCTCGGCCGCCATCCTGTCCAGCGTTTCAAGGATGCGGCGATAGTGTGCGTTGTGATGCGAGTACGCCCATCCGAACAAGTGCATCGCCCGCCCGAAATAGACGTAGCCCTCGGACCCGACATTTTCGAGCATCTCGGCTTCGAGCAGGCTGTTGACGATCTCATAGGTCGTCGAACGGGGTGCGTTGATCATCTTTGCGATGTCGCCGATGCGCATCGGCGCGCGATGCTTCAGCAGGGCCTCGAGCAGCATGATGACGCGGTCGATGCCGCGGCGGCGCTCGCCGGGCTGTGGTTGTGCCCCGGCGCCTGCCTCGATCAAACCAGTTGCGCCTTCGCTCATGCCAGCCGCCCAAAAATCATTTTCGGCTCTCGTCTCAAGACGCTTGAAAGATGTCAAGGCTCAGTCTAGCATCCCGTTTGTCCGATATACAGACATGTTGTCTGGAATATCGGACAAACTAACGAGCCGGGCAGAAGAAGTCCAGACGACGAACGAGTGGTTTCCGCGACGCGGCGACCGCGGTGTTTCGCCGTCCCGACTCCGCACGTCCGGACAAGAGCTACAGAAGGGGAACCGTCATGAAGAAGTCATCGTTTTTCGCATCCGCCAGCGCCCTTTGCCTCGGTCTCGTCCTGGCCGTCGGTGTCGCCTCGCAGGCCGATGCGGCCGCGAAGTGCATCAAGGGCGACCGCAAGGCGCCGTATACGATCGGCTGGGCCAACATCTATTCCGTGCCGACCTGGATGAAGCAGACCCAGGGCACGATCGAAGCCGAGGTCGAGGCGCTCAAGAAGCAGGGGCTGGTCGACAAGCTGGTCGTGACCGACGCCCAGGGCGACGCCAATGTGCAGATCCAGCAGATCCAGTCGATGATCGATTCCAATGTCGACGCCATCATCCTGATCGCCGGTTCCTCGACCGCTCCGGCGCGTGTGATCGCGGATGCCTGCGCTAAGGGCATCGCGATCATCAACTTCGACAGCCTGGTCGATACCGACCAGGTGACGGCCAAGGTCAACACGGATTCCTCGCAGTGGGGCGACCAGGCTGCGAAGTTCCTGATCGACGCCATCGGCGGCAAGGGCAAGATCCTCATCCTCAACGGCCCGGCCGGCGTTTCGGTCAGCGACGACCGTCGCAAGGGCGCCGATGCCGAGCTCAAGGCCCATCCCGACGTGAAAATCCTCGCCGAGACCAACACGCCGTACAATGTCGCGCCGGCCCAGGAGGCCGTCACCAGCCTGCTGTTCGCCAATCCCGAGATCGACGGCATCCTGTCGCTCGGCGGCGCGCTCTCGGCCGGTGCGGTGCTCGCGCTCGACAAGCAGGGCCGCGACCAGGTGCCGATCACCGGCGAGAATGCGCGCCAGTTCCTCGAGCTGTGGAAGGAAAAGGGCCTGAAGAGCTGGGCGACCATGCAGCCGAACTGGCTCGGCGCCTTTGCCACCTACACCGCGGTCCAGGCGCTGGAGGGCAACGACGTGCCGGCCTTCGTCAAGATTCCGCTGCCGGTCATCGACAATTCCAACATCGATCAATACCTCGCCCGGGCGAAAGATTTCCCGGCTGACGGTTACATCTATTCGCCCTACGATGAGGAGCTGTTCAAGAAGCTGCTGGCGCAGAAGTAGGCCGGAAAGGTCGCAGCATTGACCATGGCTCCGCTCCTTGCCGCGCGGGGGGTGTCGAAGGCGTTCTTCGGCAACCCCGTCCTGCGCGACGTCTCCATCGCTCTCCAGCCGGGCCGCGTGCATGCGCTGCTCGGCGAGAACGGCGCCGGAAAGTCGACCTTGATCAACCTCCTGTCGGGCGCCTTGCGCCCGGACAGCGGGACCATCGAGGTCGATGGGCGTGCCGTGGCACGCATGACGCCAGCGCTCGCGCGGCAGGCCGGCATCGCCGTCGTGCAGCAAGAGCTCAGCCTGACGGCCAGCCTTTCGATAGCCGAGAACATCGGCATTGGCGCCTATCCCAAGCGCTTCGGGCTAGTCGATTACAAGGAGCTTGCCGCGCGGGCGAAGGCGGCATGCAAACTCGTCGGCCTCGACGAGCCGTTGTCGACACCGGTTGGGAATCTATCCCTCGGGCGACGGCAGATGGTGGAGATCGCCAAGGCTCTCTATCGCCGGCCGCGCGTGCTCATCCTCGACGAGCCGACCTCGTCGCTCTCGGCGACGGAAACGAAAATCCTCACCGACCTGTTGGGACGGTTGCGTGGAGAAGGCGTCGCCATTCTCTACATCTCGCACCGGCTCAACGAGGTGATGGCGCTCTGCCAGCATGTGACCGTGCTGAAGGACGGCACCTGCACGGCCGACCGGTCGCTGGAGGGAACCGACGCGGCTGGATTGGTGCGCCTGATGGTCGGCCGCGACCCCGGCGACCTCTTTCCGAAATGGCAGCCTTCGGGATCGCCCGGCGCCGCCATCTCGGTCCGCGGCTTCTCGGCCGGCCTGATGCACGACGTCGACCTCGACATCGGGACCGGCGAGGTGCTGGGCATAGGCGGCCTGGTCGGTCAGGGGCAGGAGGATCTGCTGCTCGGTCTTTATGGGGCCATCCCGGCGAGGACGGTTTCGGCGACGGTAAACGGCGTGTCGGGCCTGCCGGGCAATGTGCCGAAAGCCAACGCGCTGGAGCTCGCCTATGTGCCAGCCGACCGTAAGCGCGAGGGCCTCCACCTTATTCATCCGATCATCACCAACATGATGTTGCCTTCCCTCGCGAGGCTTCCGTCGTTGAAGCTGCGCAGCCGCAAGGCTGAACGCCAGAAGGGAAGGGATCTCGCCGCCCAGCTTTCCATCAAGGGCGACCTGCAGCGTCCGGCGCAGGCCTTGTCGGGCGGTAATCAGCAGAAGGTCGCACTGGCGAAGTGGATGCCGCACGATCCCCTGGTGCTGCTGCTCAACGATCCGACGCGTGGCGTCGATGTCGAGACCAAGCGCGAAATCTATCTAATGCTTCGCGCCTTCGCCGCCGCTGGCAAGGCGGTCGTGCTGCTCAGTTCCGATACGCCGGAACTGGTGCATCTATGCGACCGCGTCGCGGTGGTTCGTGAAGGCCGCGTCGTCAGGATGATCGAGCGTGCCGCGCTGAGCGAGGAAGTTATCGTGTCGGCGGCGATGGGTGCAGAGAGGCGGAAGGTGGCGGCATGAGCATCATTCCGTACGCGAGAGCCGACGGCGCGCTCTACTGGCAGGTGCAGGCGCGCCGCAACATAGGCGTTCGCAGCCTCTTCCTGGTGGTGCTGGCGTTTCTCATCGCCTATGCCGTGCTTTTTCCGGGCCTGTTCACGGTCTCCGGCTTCGCCAAGTTCACCCAGAGCTGGTTCCCGCTGGCGCTGGTGGCGATGGCGCAGGCGATCCTCATGCTCACCGGCGGCATCAGCCTTGCGATCGGCGCGACCGTCAGCCTCGGCGCGGTCATTGCCGCGACCACCATGGGCGGACCGCTGGGCATCGCCGGCGGCGCGGCCGCCGTGGCGCTTGCCGGGCTCGGCATTGGCGCCGCGACCGGCTTCATCGTGGTCAGGCTGCGCCTGCCGGCGATCGTGGTGACGCTCGCCGGCTCGTTCATCATCGGTGGCGCCGCACTGCTGATCCTGCCGAGGCCTGGCGGCTCCATCCCGGCTTGGCTGTCCGACCTGCTTGCCGGCGACACGCCAGCGGCGTTCGTGCTGCTGGTGGTGGTCGTCCTGCTATGGAAGCTCTATCTCGCCACGCCGCTTGGATTGAGCCTCTATGCCGCCGGCGAGAATCCGGTCGGGGCTTACCGTTCCGGTGTGCCGGTCGACGCGGCGCGTGTGGCCGCCTATGCGATCAGCGGCCTCTTGTCGACCGGCGCCGGGCTGTTCGTCGCCGCGCAAACGGGGTCTGGCGATCCGGTCATCGGCACGGCCTTCACGCTCAATTCCATTGCCGCTGCCGTGCTTGGCGGCATTGGCTTTCTCGGCGGGCAGGGCACCATGCGCGGCGCGCTCGCCGGCAGCCTGCTGCTCAGCCTGATGATCAGCGTGATGTTCTTCCTCGGCTTCACCCCGGTAGCGCAGTATGTCGCGCAAGGGCTGATCATCATCGGCGCGGTCGCCATCCCGCAATTCCGCAAGGTGCAGCAATGACAGCGTGGACCGACAGCCCCGGCGGCAGACGCGCCAAGGCGATCCTCACCAGCCGACCGTTCCTCACCCTTGCCATCGTCGTCGCAGTCTGGATCGCGGCGAGCATCGCATCGCGCGGCTTCGGCGCCTACGGACATCTGCGCTACCTGGTAGAACTTGGCGCGGTGATCGGCCTCGTGGCGGCCGGGCAGACCTTCGTGGTGATCGCCGGCGGGATCGATCTCTCGGTGGCAGCGATCGTCACCGTCAGCGCCATCAGCCTGCCGCTGCTGTCATGGCAGGCCGATCCGACCGGCCTTGCCTCCGTGCTCGCGGTGGTTGCGCTGACCACAGCTATCGGCGTGGTCAACGGGTTAGGGGTGGCGCTGCTGCGCGTCCATCCGATGATCATGACGCTGGCCATGGCGACATTCCTGCAGGGTCTGCTGATCATCATTGCCGGCGGCAGTGCCGTCACCGCCGAGAACCCGCTGGTTCATTGGCTTGGCAATGCGCGGCCGGCCGGCATCCCGGCCGGCATCCTGCTATGGATCGCGGTTTCCGTGCTCGTGCTGACACTGATGCATGCAACGCCTTTCGGCGCCCGCATCTTCGCCATGGGCGCCAATCCGCTTGCGGCTTCGTTATCGGGCGTGCCGATCATTTCCACGACATTGGCTGTCTACGGCATCAGCGGATTCACGGCGGGGCTCGCGGGCGTGCTCGTGCTCGGCATGAACGGGCAGGGCTATGTCGGGATCGGCGATCCTTATCTGCTCGCCTCGATCGCCGCAGTGGTGCTTGGCGGCACCTCGATCCTCGGCGGGCTCGGCACCTATGCCGGCACCATCCCGGGAGCCATCCTGCTGGTGACGATCACTGCGCTGATCACCGTGGTCAATGCATCGCCCGGCTGGCGCAGCATCCTGTTCGGTTCGTTGATCCTCGGGCTGCTGCTGCTCTCAGGCAGGGAGCAAGCCCGGCGATGACCCGGCGTCCAGGCGGTAGATGCGAGCGGCGTTGCCAAAGAACAGCGCCGCCTGCTCATCCCGGGAAAGATCGGCGGTGATGACCTTGAAGCTGTCATATACCTCATCGAACGAGGCGTGCAGGCCGGCGACCGGGAAGTCGGAGCCGAACATGGCGCGCTTCATGCCGAAGCAGTCGATGCAATGCAGAACGATCGGCCGCAGACTTTCGAGCGTCCAGTCATGATCGTAAGCGACCAGGTCGGATATCTTGATGGCGACGTTGTCGCGCTCGGCCAGCAGGCGCAGCCCGTCTCGCCATCTCTGCAAGCCTTCGGGATCACGGTCGATCGGGCTGCCGCAATGGTTGAGGACGAATTGCTGGTCGGGAAAGGCCGCGGCGAGGTGCGCTGCCTCGGCCAGTTGGCGTGGAAACACCATCAGGTCGAAGGAGAGCCCGTACCGGGCGAGCGAGCCAAGGCCGGCGCGCCAGGCGGGATCGTCCATTATGCCGTCGCGAGCGGCGAAGCGCCGGGCGGGATCAGGGTCCCAGCTCAGAATGTCGCGTATGCCGATGACGCGGTCGAACGCGGCCTGCGCCTCGATCAACTCCGCCGCGTTGTGGCTCGCCAACGGCACATGGACGACGTAGCGCGCCGCTACGCCGCACGACTTGTCGAGCGTCTCGAGCCAGCGGGTCTCGCCGACGCTGTCGTCGCTCGCCCAGCCGGCTTCGACATGGACGCTGGCGACGACATTGTGCCGGGCGGCGTCGCGCAGATAATCCTCGGGCAGATAGTTGCGGCGCAAGGCATCAAGCTCGCCGAGGCCGCCGCGTTCGCCGGCAGAGGCGGTCAGCCAGGGATGGCGGCCGAGGCTGAGATCCCAGAGATGGTGATGGGCGTCGATGATGGGTCCGGAGTAGGGATTTGGCACGCGGTTCCCTCAGGCCTTGGCCGGCAATCGGTTGAGCCATTGTTCGGCGACGGAAGGGTTAGCATCGGATGAGCGAGAACACACCGGCCCAATTGCTTGTCGTGCATGAAAATTTCATGCTCGACGATCGTTTCCGTGGCGTGCCCCCCGGCACGTCCGGATTGGATTCCAGCCTGGCCGGACAGCAAGGCTGGCATCCGGCCGATGGCCGCATGTCGCTGCCGCTGCTCACCCTTGACGAAGCGGCCTTCGCCTCAAATCGCGACTTGTTCCTGCGTTATGCGCGCGAGCAGGGCGCTGCGGTCGCGCCGCATGCCAAGACGCCGATGGCGCCGGATCTCGCCCATTCGCTGGTCAAGGCCGGTGCCTGGGGCACGACGGTCGCCGATATAAGGCAGGCAACGGTGATGCTGAAGGCGGGTCTCTCGAGACTGATCATTGCCAACGAGGTCGGCGGCGCCGGTGGTGCAGGCCGGCTCGCGAAACTGACTGGCGCGTGGCCGGATGCCGAGCTCTATGTCTTCGCCGACTCGGTCGCGGCCGTGCGGGCACTGGCGGATGCGTGGCGGGCAGCTGCCGATCTCCCGCCGTTGCGTGTCCTGGTCGAGCTCGGCGCGGCGAGGGCGGGCGCACGAACCACGGCCGAGGCCGAGGCAATCGCCGATGCCGTCGCTGCGACCGGCGGACGGCTGCGCATTGCCGGCGTTGGCACCTATGAAGGCGCCGCCGCTCAGCCTGATCCGCTGCGCACCGATGAAGCGGTCTCTGCGCTGCTGGCATCGGTGGGCGACATGTTCCTCAGGCTCCGCGCTCGCCTCGGCGGCGAGGCTCCCCTGGTCGTGACGGCCGGCGGGTCGGTCTTCTTCGACAGGGTGGTGGCGGCGCTTTCGCCGCTGGTCGAACAGGACGGCAAGGCGACGCTGGTGCTGCGCAGCGGTGCCATCTTCTTCCACGACCACGGCGTCTATGACCGATCGCTTGGCGCGGTCGACAGCCGCAGCGGTTTCGAGCTCGGCGGCGCCACCGCCTCGGCGCGCAATTCTTTCCGTCCGGTCCTGCGTGTCTGGGCCGAAGTGCTTTCGCGGCCGGAACCTGATCTCGCCATTTGCGGCATGGGCGTGCGCGACGTCTCCTTCGATCAGGGTTTTCCCAAGCCGCTCAGGGCGTATCGTTCGGGCGAGCCGCTGCCGGCTTCACCTGAGAAATCGCAGGTAATCAAGCTCAACGATCAGCATGCCTTCCTGGCTCTCCAGCCTGGCGACGACATCGCGGTCGGCGACGTCATCGAATTCGGCATTTCGCATCCCTGCACCTGCCTCGACCGCTATCGCGTTCTTTTCGGCGTGGATGCGACCGGTCGTGTGGCCCATGCCATTCCGACCTATTTCGGCTGACCAGGCCTCCAAAAAGAACTCGAAAGGATCCGAGATGATCAAATACTTCCAGTCCGGCTCTCGCATGTCGCAGGCGGTGGTGTATGGCGGCATGGTGCATATAGCCGGCCAGGTCGCCAACGACCGCAAGGGGGGCATCGAAGCGCAGACCAGCGATGTTCTGGCCAAAGTCGAGGCGCTGCTGCATGAGGTCGGCAGCAGCAAGTCGAAGCTCGTGGCGGTCAACATCTTCCTGCCGCAGATCGGCGATTTCGACGCGATGAACAAGATCTACGATGCCTGGGTGGATCCCGAGCGCCTGCCGGCACGCGCCTGCGTCGAAGCGCGTCTGGCCGACCCGGACCTGCGCATCGAGGTCACCGCGGTCGCGGCCGTCTGAGACGACAGCATGCATACCGGCCTCGTCCACACGCTCGATTTCGACCGCGAAGGCAAAACGCTCGGCTATCTCAGCATTCCGTTCTCGGTCGACCGCTCACCCTATTTCCAGGTCAAGGTACCGATCTGCACCATTCGCAACGGGGAGGGTCCCTCACTGCTGCTGATGGCTGGCAACCACGGCGACGAGTATGAGGGCGAGCTGTCGCTGGCCAAGCTGATCCGCCGGCTCGATCCGGCCGCCATCAGCGGTCGCATCACAATCCTGCCGATGGCGAATGCGCCGGCGGTTATGGCCGCCAAGCGCTGCTCGCCGCTGGACGGCGGCAACCTCAACCGGGCGTTCCCGGGCGATCCGTCGGGCACGCCGACCAGTCGGCTCGCCCATTTCCTGGAAACGGAACTGTTTCCGCGTCACGATGTCGTCTTCGACATCCATTCGGGCGGCACCTCGATGGAGCATCTGCCGACGGCGCTGGTCGAGCGCAATGCCGATTCCGAGCGCCATCGGCGGGGTGTCGAGCTAATGCGCGCGCTCGTGATGCCGTTCGGCTTCGTCGCAGACAACGGCCAGGCCTCGCCGACCTCGATGGGTGCCGCGCGCCGGGCGGGCGCCATCGGCGTCAGCGGCGAATTCGGCGGCGGCGGAACCGCTACCGTCGATTCGATGACGCTTACCGCTCGCGCGCTCGATCGCCTGATGGTCGATCTGGGCGTGGTCGCGGCGCCGGTGCTCACATCGGACGCAGAGCCGGCGAAGCCGACGCGGTTGCTTTCGCTGTCGAGGCACAGCCAGGGCATCTACTCGACGCGGCGCGGCTGGTTCGAGCCTGCGGTCCGCCTCGGCGACAGCGTCAGTGCTGGCCAACTGGCGGGATGGTATCACGATCTCGAACGGCTGGAGCTTGCCGAGGAGGCGCTGCGTTTCTCCGAAGGCGGCATTGTGCTGTCGCGCCGGCTGCACACCATGTGCGAGGCGGGCGACTGCCTGATGCAAGTGGCCGAGCCGGTCGAAGGCTGACGCCGGCCCGGAAGGGACGAAGAACCGAGGATGAGCATGCAGCTTTCGATGTGGACCTATCCCTGGGACATTCAGGATCTCGGCCTGGAGACGGTCGAGCGCGATATTGTCCAGCGCGCCGGCCTCAACATGATCAGCCTGGCCACCTCCTATCATGCCGGTCGCTTCCTGCAGCCGCGCAGCCCACGGCGGAAAGCCTATTTTCCAGAGGATGGCACCATCTATTTCAAGCCGTCAGCGGCGCGATGGGCCGACCTCGCCATCCAGCCCAAGGTCGCGGATGTGATCAGCGAAGGCGGCGACGTGCTTGGCCAACTCGTCCGCCGGCGGGAACAGGGCGGCCCCGGGGTCTCTTGCTGGACGGTGTGCCTGCACAACACCCGCCTCGGCATGCTTCACCTCGAGGCGGTCACACGCAACGCGTTCGGCGATCCCAACTATTACAATCTCTGTCCCTCGCATCCCGATGCGCGCGCCTATATCCGGGCGCTGGTTGCGGACATCTCGCACGGCTACAAGCCGGACAGGATCGAACTCGAAAGCCCTTCCTTCATGGGATTTGCCCATGAATACCATCACGAGAAGGACGGCGTCGGCCTGACGCCCGAGGAGGATTTCCTGCTGTCGCTGTGCTTCTGTCCGTCCTGTGTCGATCGCGCGGCTAAAGCCGGGGTCAACGCCGAACGGGCGCGAGCGCTCGTCCGGCAATGGATCGTCGAGACCTGCGAGCGCGCAGTGCCGGAGCGGCGCTTCCCCGGTTTTCCAGCGAGCGGACTCGAGGTTTTCGGGCCGTGGCCGGAGCTACACGCCTATCTGGTCTGGCGCTTCGAGCCGGTGACCAGTCTGGTCGCCGAGTTGCGCGAGGTGGCGCATCCGGCCACCAAGGTCCTCATCATCGACCTCAAGGAAGGCTGGCTGGGCGGCTGCGATCTGGCGGCTGTCGGCAAGGTCTGCGACGGGGCGATCCTGTGCGCCTATGACATGCAGGCCGAGGATGTCGCAAGCCTGGTGACGGACGGCCGCGCCGCGCTCGGCGCCGGCAAATTTCTCGGCACCGGCTACCGGCTTTTCTACCCGGAAATGGCGGGTCCGCAGTTGCTAGCGGCGAAGGTCAGCCCGGCGCGGAAAACTGATGTCGATGGCATCAATTTCTATAATTACGGGCTGGTGCCGGCAGCGCGGCTGGATTGGGTGAAGGCCGCGCTCTCGGCCTGAGCCGCCGCCGGCTTAAAATACCCTCACGGCAACCGGCCTTGTTGCAAAACGGTCATATCGGCAGGGGAACCTGCCAAGATCGCTTGCGTTCCTGAGTCTGTTTGCGCCTTCCGAAGCCAGGAGGCGTGTTTCGGCTCCAACGGGGGAGAATTTCGATGAGACCAGTGGTTCCGCTCGTTCTCGCCGGCTGCCTGATGACTGCCGCAAGCGCCTACGCCGACGATGCAGATTTCCTGCGCTCGTTCCAGGGCAGCTTCGCCGGCAACGGCACCTTCAAGGTGAGCGCGAATGCGCCGACGGTGAATATCTCCTGCGACTTCAAATCCGGCGCTACCTCGACCTCGCTGTCGCTCGACGGCAAATGCCGCGGGCTGATCTTAATGACGCGGGAGATCAGCGCGGATCTGAAGGCCACCGGCAGGGGCTATAGCGGCGTCTATATCGGCTCGCGTACCGGGCCGGCGCAATTGAACGGCAGCCGCTCGGGCAACGCGCTCAATCTCGGCATCCGTTGGGCAAAGGAGGTCAATGGCGACCGCAAAGCGCAGTTGACCGTCGAAAAGACCGGCAGCGACAGCATGCGGCTGACAGTGACCGACACGGATCCGAAGACCGGCAAGACCATGGTGACGAGCCGGATCGACCTGCAGCGCACCTGATCAAGCCAGCCATGAATGCCAGCCGGTCTCAGTCCTCGAGCGGCTCGGGCGGGTTGGCGGCACGGCCCTTGCCGAAGGTGTAACCGGTCTCGACGGCCTTCCTGCCGAATTTGTCGCGCAGCTCGTCGATCGCGGTTTCGGCCATCGCGCGCTTGCGCGACTGGACGTCGACCAGATCCGGCGGATCGGCCTTCCCGTCGTCGGAAAGATCGCTGACGCCGATGCCGAGCAGGCGGAATTTCGTGCCGTCGGTCTCGCGACGCAACAAATCGAGCCCGGTCTGGAAGATGCGATCGGCCAGCCGTGTCGGATCGCCAAGCTGGCGGTTGCGGGTGCGCAGCTTGAAATCCTGCGTCTTCAGCTTCAGCACCACGGTGCGCCCGGCAATGCCGGATTTCTTCAGCCGCGCCGAGACTTTTTCCGACAGGCCGCGCAGCACCGGCACCAATTCTGCCAGCGAGCCGATGTCGTTGTCGAAGGTGGTTTCGGCCGATACGCTCTTGGCATCGCCGTCGGGGTCGACGCGGCGGTCGTCCTCGCCGCGCGAAAGCCGGTAGAGCCGGTCGCCCATGACACCGTAACGGCGCATCAGCTCGCCGCGCTCCATGCGCTGCAGTTGGGCAATGGTGCGGATGCCGTCGCGCTCGAGCGTCGCGGCCAAGGCCTTGCCGACGCCCCAGATCAGCGTGACCGGCTGCCCGGCAAGAAAGCTTGGCGCTTCCGCTTCGCCGATGACTGAAAAGCCGCGCGGCTTGCGGAAGTCCGACGCGATCTTGGCCAGGAACTTGCAGTAAGAGAGACCGGTGGAAACGGTGATGCCGAGTTCCTTCTCGACGGTCTGCGCGAAGCGGGCCAGCACAAGCGCCGGCGACATCCCATGCAGCCGCTCGGTACCGGCGAGGTCGAGAAAAGCTTCGTCGATCGACAGCGGCTCGACCAGCGGCGTCAGCGCCTGCATCAGCGCGCGCACCTCGCGGCCGACGCCGACATATTTTTCCATGTTCGGCGCAATCACCACGGCCTCGGGACAAGCCTCGAGCGCCTTGAACATCGGCATCGCCGAGCGCACGCCCTGGATGCGGGCAATGTAGCAGGCAGTGGAGACGACGCCGCGCCTGCCGCCGCCGACGATCAGCGGCTTGTCCTTCAGCGCCGGATTGTCGCGCTTTTCGATGGCGGCATAGAAAGCGTCGCAGTCGATGTGAGCGATGTGCAGCCGGTAGAGTTCCGGATGACGGGCAAGGCGCGGGCTGCCGCAGCGCTCGCAACGGCGCGTCTCGCTGCGCTGAGAAGCCAGGCAGTCGCGACAAAAGCCGTGTTGGGGATTGTTGACAGGAGCCGTCATCGCTGCGAACATAAAGAGAACAAACGCAATGGTACGACAGTGCAGGGCCGGCAACAAGCTTGGCCTGGGGAGAACGTATGAGCACGACCATAGTACCGCTGAGTCCTGAGCATTGGACCGATTTCGAGGATCTCTTCGGCAAGCAGGGCGCCTGTTACGGCTGCTGGTGCACGCATTTCCGGCTGACCCCGGCGGAGCGGCGGGCGAGCGACCGCGAGCGCAACAAGGATCACATCAAGGCGCGCATCGAAGCCGGCCCGCCGCCCGGGCTTCTGGCTTTCGAGGACGGCAAGGCCGTCGGCTGGATGCAGGTCGGCCCGCGCGCCGACGTGCCCGAATGGAACAATCAAGGCCGGGGCTCGGCGCCTGTCGATCCCGCGGATGCCCAAGACCCGAACGTCTGGGCGATCTCTTGCTTTTTTATTCGCGCCAAGGCGCGGGGCAGGGGCATCACTCATCGCCTTGTCGACGGCGGCATCGCCTTTGCCCGCGAAAATGGCGCCAGGCTGCTGGAGGCCTGCCCGATCGATCTGTCGCGCGATTCGCGTTCGATCGGGCTGTTCGTCGGCTCGTCGCGCGTGTTCGAGAAGGCCGGGTTCGAGAGGCTTCTGGAGCGCAAGCCCGGTAGGCCGCTGATGCGGCTGGTGCTTTAGCCGCTTGAGGATTTGGCTTACAGTCATCGTCTTGCGGCTGTAATGCTTCTTTTCTACCAGAAGACGAAACGATTTGCCTTCCGAGACCGACGGAGACTGACGTGAAGCGTGTTTTGCCACTTGTTTTCATTCTTGCTTTCAGCGCGCCGGCCGTTGCACAGACCGTCGACAGCCAGGGCGCCAAACAGCTTTCGGACAATCTGGCGCGCTATTTCGGCAAGCAGGCGTTCGAGAAGGGCGTGCTCAAGGTCTCGGTCGAAGGCGACGCCTACAAGATCGCAGTGGACGTCAAGGCCCTGGTCAGCGCCCTGCCGGAGCAGAAGCCGTTCAAGATCGACCTCGCGCCCTATGCCTTGTTGGTGAAGCCGCGCAGCGATGGATCCTGGGAGGTCACCTCGGATTTTTCCCAAACCATGTCCTTCGAATTCAACGGACCCGAAGGCCCGCAAAGCATGCAAGTTTCGGTCAAGGACGGCAAGGGCTCCGCCGTCTACGATCCGAACTTGGCGGCGTTCACCAGCGGCACCAGCTCGATGGCCGGCATGACGATGACGTCTCGGGAAGCCAAGCAGCAGGCGGACGTCACCGCCGGTGCAGGCACCGCGACGATTGCCGCCACCAAGTCGGCCAATGGCGGCGTCGACTTCAAGGCAACGCAAAAGGTCTCGAGCTTCGTCGAGACGATCAAGATCGACGATCCCAACAGCGGAATGAATTTTCCAGTCGCCCTGAAAACGCCCGAACTTTCCGTTGATGCGAATGGCAAGGGCGTACGGACGAAGCCGTTGCTCGACCTTCTTGCCTTTGCCGTCGCCAACGAGGACGAAGCCAAGCTCAAGGCTAACCAGGCGGAGCTCAAATCGCTCCTGTTGGCCGCGCTGCCCGTCTGGGAAAGGATCGACGGCAACTACAGCTTCAAGGATTTCGAGGTGGAGAGCCCCGTCGGCAAATTCGCGGCGAAGCAGTTCAGCACCGCGTTCGCGATGGACGGAATCTCACCGAACGGCAGAGTCGATTACTCGATCAAGGCCTCCGGCCTGACGATCCCGCAGCAAGCGCTGCCCGCCTGGAGCGTCGCGTTGCTGCCGACGGATATCGACCTCAACTTCGGTGGCGCCAATATTGATCTCGATACGATGGCAAGGAAGACGATGGAAGCCTTTGATCTCAATAAGAATCCGTCGCTGCCGGATGCATTCGGCAAGGCTTTGGTCGAGGATTTCAAGGCCAAGAAGCCCAAGATCGTGTTCGGGCACTCGACAGTGAAGAATGGCGGTATCGAAGTCGCCATGGAAGGCGAGGTGTATTTCCCGGATAGCAAGAAAGCCGATGGGAGCGTGACCATCGACCTCGCCGGCTACGACAGGATCGTCGATGCCCTGAAGGAAGCGGCAAAGAGCGATGAGCAAATGGTGCAGGCCTTCCCGTTCGCGCTTGCCGTCAAGGGTTTTGGCAAGACACTGCCTGACGGTCGCCTGGAGTGGGTGATCAACACCAAGGCCGATGGGTCCATCGTCGTCAACGGCGCCATGCTGAAGGGCCCGGATAAAGTCCAGGACGACAACGCGGGGCAGGACGACAATTCGAGCGGCGATGACGGCGCGAACGGCACGGACAATTCAACCGGCGGGGCCGATTCGGACGGCGGCGACAATAGCGGGGCTGGAGCGAAGCTGCAGCCCTGAACGCCTGAATTATAGCCCGAGCGCGCCCGCAATCCTCGGCGCCGCCTCGCGCCAGTTGTCGACCGAGATGATGTCGTCCGGCGTCGGCGGCAGGAAAGCGCGCAGCGAATTGTCGGCCATCAGGTGGAAGAGGTGCGCGTCGGCGACAGAGCTGCGCGCCGACAGCAGGTTGGAGGGCTGGTCGTCGACGAAGGCGACGGGCCGGCCCTTGGCGCCGCGCAGCTTGGCGATGGCTGGGCCCTTGGCCATTTCGGTGGTCAGGAGCGGGTAGTTCAGGCCAAGCGCGTCGAGATACGCCCGGCGCACGGCGCGGTGCTTGTGTGGCATCGCGGTCAGGAGCACGATTTCGGCGCGCTGTCCGAGCGACGCCAGCGCCTCCGCGGCGCCGTCGGTGATGCTTTGCCAATCGGCCTGGGCATCGAAGAAATCGCCGAGAAGGGCCGTGACCTCGGCCTGCTCGATCAGCCGGCCGGACGCCGTCTCGGCGATGTTGCCGGTGAGGCGGAAGGAGGCGAGGGTCAGCCCGAAGCCGCGCGACCTCAGGTAGTTCGGGAAGGGACGGATGAATTCGAGCACGACATCATCGACATCGAGCACCAGCAGCGGCCGGTCGTCGGCCGCCAACTCCTCGATCTGGCGCGCGGTTTCGGGATCGTCGCTCATGTCGAGCGCTCATGATCGTCATTGCCGAGCGGCAGCGCCCGCAAGGCCTTGCCGACGGCAGCCGGTGGCGTGCCCGTTTCCTCGGCAAAGCGCAAAAGCGTCGGCTCGTGGGCGAGGATGAACTGCAGCACGCCGGCAAGGAAGCCCGGCTCCGCGGCAGCGTGGCGGATCGACCGCGCCTCGATGCCGGTTATCGCCAGGAAGCGAGGCAACAGCTCCGGATCGCCGGCGACGAAGCCAAGCGCCCTGACGGCAAGGGTTTCCGCCTCCTCGCGCATTGACGCTGCGTTCGTCATCATTACCTTTTGCCGATGTGCATGTTGAGTCTTTCTTCCGCAGTAATGGCAAGCGTCGCTTGCGGCAAGTCTCAGCCGCTTCAGCCCTGCAGCCGCAAGTGGAATGGGTGTGCTTTTCCAACGGCAGGTTTGCGTTTCGTCAATCATATTGACGTAGGGTACAGGCGGGTTGGGTGCGATCCGGCAAGGACGCATGACGGCGGTCTTCGGCTCAGGGGACCGTCGGGACGGGAAATTGATGGCTAAGAAGGTCATGATCGTCGAGGACAATGAGCTCAACATGAAGCTCTTTCGGGACCTCATCGAAGCCAGCGGTTACGAAACGGTCCGCACGCGCAACGGCCTGGAGGCGCTGGATCTCGCGCGCCAGCACCGGCCGGACCTAATCCTGATGGACATCCAACTGCCCGAGGTTTCTGGCCTGGAAGTGACCAAGTGGCTGAAGGAAGACGACGAATTGCACTCGATCCCGGTCATCGCCGTCACCGCCTTCGCGATGAAAGGCGACGAGGAGCGCATCCGCCAGGGCGGCTGTGAGGCCTATATTTCCAAACCGATCTCGGTGCCGCGCTTCATCGAAACGATCAAATCCTATCTGGGCGATGCCTGAGCCGGAGCCTTTGAGATGACCGCGCGGATCCTCGTCGTCGATGACATCCCTGCCAATGTGCGGCTGCTGGAGGTTCGGCTGCTGGCCGAATATTTCGAGGTGCTGACGGCCGGCAACGGCCCGGATGCGATCGAGACCTGCGAAAACGGCAAGGTCGATGTCGTGCTGCTCGACGTGATGATGCCGGGCATGGATGGCTTCGAGGTCTGCAAGCGGCTGAAGAGCGACCCGGCGACCTCGCATATTCCGGTTGTCATGATCACCGCGCTCGACCAGGTATCCGACCGGGTGCGCGGCCTTGAGGCGGGCGCCGACGATTTCCTCACCAAGCCGGTCAATGATCTGCAACTGATGACGCGGGTGAAGAGCCTGGTCAGGCTGAAGTCGCTGACCGACGAATTGCGGCTGCGCGCCTCGACCACGCGCAACATCGGCATCGAAGAGCTGCTCAGCCGCAACTTCGCGACGGAAGACACCAAGCCCAAGGTGCTTCTGGTGGACGAGCGCAAGTCGTCTATCGAGCGTATCCAGAAGATGCTTCGCGGCGGCGCCGATCTCGACGTCGCCACCGATCCGAATGCCGGATTCTTCCAGGCCGCCGAGACCGCCTATGAATGCGTGCTGATCTCGACGGCCTTCGCCGATTTCGATGCGCTCCGGCTTTGCTCGCAACTGCGCTCGCTCGACCGCACCCGCTTCCTGCCGATCATGCTCTTGGCCGATGAGGGCGAGGAGGGCCGTATCATCCGCGGCCTCGAACTCGGCATCAACGACTATCTGACGCGGCCGATCGATCAGCACGAGCTGACGGCCCGGCTGCGCACGCAGGTGCGGCGCAAGCGCTATAACGATCAGCTGCGCGCCAGCGTCACCCAGACCATCGAGATGGCGGTGACCGACGCGCTGACCGGCCTGCACAACCGCCGCTACCTGGATAGCCATCTTGAGACGCTGTTCGACCGCGCCGTGGCGCGGCGGCGGCCGCTCTCGGTGATGATCACCGACCTCGACCGTTTCAAATCCATCAATGACGCCCATGGCCATGACGGCGGCGACGACGTTCTGCGTGAATTCGCCAGGCGGCTGCGCAAGAACGTGCGCGGCATCGATCTCGCCTGCCGCTTCGGCGGCGAGGAGTTCGTCGTGGTCATGCCGGATACCGACGGGCCAATCGCCGAGAAGGTGGCCGAGCGTATCCGCGCCGAGATCGCGCAGGCGCCCTTCGCAATCGGCAGCGATGGCAAGACGATCGATGTGACGGTCAGCGTCGGCGTGTCATCGGTGCTGAGGGGAGCCGATACGGTCGCGGCGTTGATGAAGCGAGCCGACCTTGCGCTCTACGAGGCCAAGAGCGGCGGCCGCAACCGGGTTGTCGCCAAGGCCGCCTAGTCCGTGTCACCCAATGGTGCGCAGCAGTTTTGGCGCATCGACATGGACAAGACCAGAAGACTTAAGCGCGTTGCCTGAAATCGTTGCGCCGCGATGCGGTTACCCACGGAAGCCCCAATTCCGCGTCAACCCGATAGGGTTAGGAATTTACCTTAATCCAAGCGATTCGGGAGCCGTGGTTAAGAAATGGTTGATTTTCATAAGTTCTTGCGCAAATCTGCTTGGCATAGAACGAAGACGAAGCCGGCACGAGGGTAGACTGCCCGGCTCGATCCAGAAAATACCCCATGATGCTCAGGTCCGCCGCATCTCCTGGGTCCGTGGGGTCGGCCGGCCGGCGCTGGCACATAGTGGCCTCCTCGTACCGCTGCCAACCGCCGACCGGCCCCCTTTTTCTCATGATGATTCAGCGTCAGGCAGCCGCGGGCTTTCTTGCTCGAGCATCCGCCCGCTGAAAACAAAAACGCCGCCCCAAGGGGCGGCGTTCGGCATTTCAGGATAAACCGGATTACTTGATCTTGGTTTCCTTGAACTCGACGTGCTTCTTGGCAATCGGGTCGTACTTACGGAACGACAGCTTGTCCGTCTTGGTGCGGCTGTTCTTGCTGGTCACGTAGAAGAAACCGGTGTCGGCGGTCGACAGAAGCTTGATCTTGATGTTTGCGGCTTTGGCCATGATGTTCGTCCGTTAATGTTCGTGGAGTTTTGGCCGCTGGAGCACGGGGAAAACACCCGGACGCGGGAAACTTGGCGCGACACATAAAGAACGCGCCCGGAAAGTCAAGTCCAAGCGCCTTCTTGCCCCGTTTTGACGCGGCGGAACTCGCCGCGTCAGGCGTTCTCCCTGACCTGCAGATCGGCCTTCTTCCAGTCGCCGGTGGTGTTCCACCAGCGGTTCGGATTGGTATGGTCGTCGAGTCCCTTGGAACGGCTGGTCAGCAGCGGCTGAATGCGGATCACAGGCTCCTGGTAGGAATGGGCCTGGAATATCGCTTCGGCGACACGGGCGGCGAGCGCCTGATCGTCGGGCAGTTCGAACGACACCTCGACCGTGCCCGGCCGCCTGCGCAACTCGATCTCGGCGCCCGCGGCAGCGCATTCGAGCGTCCGGTAGCGCTCTATTCCTTGCGCCGACTGGTAGGCATTGCCGTCATACTTGCCCATGCGCAGCGGCGTGATCGCCACCACCGCCTCCATGATGCGCTCGACATCGGCCGCCGGCGCCTGGAAGGTGACGAGCAGAAGCAGTTCCATCCTGAGGGACTTGGTTTCAAAGCCGCTGTCGATCATCGCTATATCCTCGCTCTTCCTGGATCGGAGCGAGGGTATAGCAGGGGGCCTGCTGACACGGTGATGTCAGCATGCCCCGGTGCTGGGCGACATTTTCACTAGAGGATCTTTCGCACCAACCTGACGAGGACCAGGAGCATGTACGCGGCAAAGAACAGCGCCAGCGACCAGCCGAAGCCCGAAGGGCCGAAGGCGTCCATGCCGATGCCGATCGCCTGCGGGCCGATCACCATGCCGACCCCATAGCAGAGCACGAAGGCGGCGTTGGCAGAGGCGAGTTCATGGCCGGAAAGCTGAGAACCCAGATGCGCAAGGCCGATCGTGTACATGGCCGCGACCACACCGCCCCAGACGAACAGAAGCGCCGCCATCAGGTGCCAGTCCTTGGCGAAGAAAGGCATGAACACGGTTCCGATGAGGCCGACCGTGGCGCAGGCCAGAAGCAGGTAGCGGCGGTCCGAGACTCGGTCGCTGATCATGCCAATCGGTATCTGCAGCAGCACGTTGCCGAGCCCGATCATGGTCAGCAACAGCGCAGCGTCGGCCTCGGAGTAGCCGATGCGGCTGCCATAGACCGGGAAGAGCGAAAAGCCGCCGGTCTCGACGGCGCCGAATACGAGCACGGCGAAGGTTGCTGTGGGCACCATCCAGATATAGCGCAGGAAATGGCTGGTTTCGCCGTCGGCGACGATCGCCGGGCTCTCGTTACGAGCCGCCAGCACCGGGATGGCAGCAAGCGTTACCAACGCAATGGTGACGCCGAACGGCAGGAAGCCACCGGAGCCGACATGGGCGAATAGCCACGGCCCGGCGGCGAAGCCCAGAGAAAGCACCGTAGCGTAGATGCCAAGCACAAGGCCGCGACGATGCGGGGGCGCCGAGGTGCTGATCCAGAATTCCGACAGAATGAAGAGCACTGTCAGCGAAATGTGCAGCGCGACGCGGAGCGGAAACCACATCCAGAAGGCCGGCGCGAAATGAAAGCCGACAAAAGCGAGCGCGCCAACGGCGATCATCAAAAGCATGGTCTGGGCGACGCCGAGGCGCATGGCCAGCGGCGTGGCGAGCGGCGCGCCGGCGATCGAGGCGAGCCCGGCGACCGCCGTGTTGAGGCCGATCATCGAGGCCGAGTGGCCGCGCGATTCGAGGATGACGCTGAGCAGCGGCATGCCGAGGCCGATGGCAATGCCGACCACGCTGATCGAGGAGATCGCCGCAGTCATCGGCAGCCAGTGTACGCGTTCGTCGCCCTGTTGCTGGGTATCGACCGTCATCGATGGGGATGCTCTGCTTCTAAAGGACTTCGCGAACGAAGCGGTTTCGGATGAGGCGGAAGAACGGCACTGCGCCGCCCGGACGCAGCAACGGATCGTGGGCGAGCCGCCTTTCCAGTTCTTCCAGGATCATGCGGGTGATGTCGGGTGTGTCGGCCTTGCGGGCGTCGCCAAGCGGCAGCCAGACGAGCTCCTCCAACTCGTTGGTTGGACCACCGTCGGGCAATTCGACGGCGACATCCTCACGCCAGGCGCTGAAGAAGCGGGTATCGAAGCGGCGCACGCGGTTGGGCGGCGTGATGGCTCGGGCAATGAAGCGCAGGGCGTCCAGCGACGGTGCGACGCCGTGTTCGACGAAACCCTGCCAATCGCGCTTGGCGGTCGCGAACGGGCCTTTACGACCGATCAGCAGGCCGGCTTCCTCGTAAGTCTCACGAATTGCCGACATGGCGATGGCGCGCGCCCGTGCGGCACTCGCGCGGCCGGGGCCGCTCACAAGCCTCGCCTCTTCCTCAGGATGCAGCGGGGCAGCCACCGGAACGCGGCTGTCGGCGGCATCGGTGCGGCCCCCGGGGAAGACGAATTTTCCCGGCATGAAGGCGTGGCCGGCATGGCGCCGGCCCATCAGCACCAGAACGTCGCTGGCTCTCCTGTCGAGCAGGATCAAGGTTGCGGCATCGCGCGGGCGAAGCGGCCGACCGCCGTGCACGGCCAAGCCTTTATCGAGCTTGTCGACATCCGCCTTGGTCATTCCTTCCATGCGCTCGACCTAGCGGAAACTTCTCGAACGCGAAAGTGGCTTGCGTGTTCGGGCCTTTGCACCAGCCCCGGACCAAACGTCGCTGCCGCAGCGATTCCAGGAAAACGCGCAGCGGTTCTCGATCTGGAATTCCACTGTTCGGAGATGGTCGTTGTTTGTCTCAAGGGCAGAACCGCTGCAGGCTTAGGGATGCGGCTCGAACTCGTCCTTCTCGCCGCCGAAGCCGTGCATATAAAGCGCCCATTGCAGGCCGATGACGGCGCCTTTGACCGGCTGCAACAGCGCGATGGCCAGAATAATGGTCAGCGGCACCCAGATCAGCGCGTGCTGCCAGGTCGAAAGCGTGGTGGTGGCCTCCACGGTCATGAAGGCGCCAACCACAATGTGGCCGACGATGACGATCACCAGATAGGCGGGAAGGTCGTCGGCGCGATGGTGATGAAGCTCCTCGCCGCAGACGCCGCATTTGTCTACGGGCTTGGTGAAGGCGCCGAACAGCTTGCCTTCGCCGCAATGCGGGCAGCGGCCAAGCATGCCGCGCTTGATTGCCGTCCACAGCGGACGCGCGACGCGGCCCGAATGATGCTCGCCGCCGAAAACCTGTTCTTCCATGCCCTTCGACATCATCTTCTCCTGCCGCGGGGACCCATGCGCGACTGCGACGCGCGGGCGCGGCCCTTGGTCTTGTGGAACGACCGTCGCGAGCCTGGCAGCGGCTTCGGGTCGCTCAGCATTTCGAAACGCATCGCGCCCGCCATCGGCGCAACCTCGAGCAGCCGCACCTCGACGCGGTCGGCTAGCTGGTAGCCCTTGCCGGTGCGCTCTCCGAACAGCGATCGAGCGGTTTCATCGTAGATATAGTAATCGCCGTCCAAACTTGACACCGGGATGAAACCATCGGCGCCATACTGCGGCAATTGGACAAAGAGTCCCGCCTTGGCGACGCCGGAGATGCGAGCGTCGAAGGTGTCGTTGATGCGCTCGGCGAGATAGGCCGCGATCAGCCGGTCGACCGTGTCGCGTTCGGCCGCCATGGCGCGGCGTTCGGTGGCCGAGATCAGCGCGCCGACCTCTTCCAGGCGATCCGCTTCCTGCTGCGTCAGGCCGCCGGGACCGAGGCCGAGCGCGGCAATCAGTCCGCGATGCACGATGAGATCCGCATAGCGCCGGATCGGCGACGTGAAATGCGCGTAGCGTCTCAGGTTGAGACCGAAATGGCCGATGTTCTTCGGCGAGTATTCCGCCTGGCTCTGCGAGCGCAGCACCACTTCATTGACCAGCGCCTCGTTGTCGGCACCGCGCACCCGCTCCAGAATTGCGTTGAACTGCCCGGGCCGCATCTGCGCGCCGCGCGCCAGCGACAGGCCAAGCGTGTGCAGGAACTCGCGCAGCGATTCCTGTTTCGCCAGCGACGGCGCGTCGTGGATGCGGTAGACGAGCGGCTCTTTCTTGCCTTCAAGCGTCTCCGCGGCCGCGACATTGGCCTGGATCATGAACTCCTCGATCAGCTTGTGGGCATCGAGGCGCTCCGGCACGACGACCCGGTCGACGGTGCCGTCGGGCTTGAGCAGGATCTTGCGTTCCGGCAGCTCCAGTTCGAGCGGCTGGCGGCTGTCGCGGCCGCGCTTGAGCACGGCATAGGCGTCCCAGAGGGGCTTCAGAACGCCTTCGAGGATCGGCCCCGTCTTGTCGTCGGGCACGCCATCGATCGCCGCCTGCGCCTGCGGATAGGCGAGCTTGGCCGCCGATTTCATCATGATGCGGTGGAAGGAGTGCCTGAGCTTGCGGCCTTCCGCCGAAAAGGTCATGCGCACGGCGATCGCGGGACGGTCCTCGCCTTCGCGCAGCGAGCAGAGGTCGTTGGAGATGCGCTCGGGCAGCATCGGCACGACGCGGTCCGGGAAATAGACCGAATTGCCACGCTTCAGCGCCTCGCGGTCGAGCGGCGTGCCGTAGCGGACATAGGCCGCGACATCGGCGATTGCCACGGTGACGATGACGCCGCCGGGATTCTTCTCGTCCGTATCGGGTGTGGCGAACACCGCGTCGTCATGGTCCTTGGCGTCGGCCGGATCGATGGTGACCAGCGGCAGATCGCGCCAGTCCTCGCGCCCGGCAAGCGAAACCGGCTTCACGGCGTCGGCTTCGGCGATCACATCGGCCGGAAAGACATGGGGTATGTCGTGGGCGTGGATGGCGATCATCGAGACCGCCTTCTCGCTGGTCAGCGAGCCCAGCACCGCCAGCACCTTGGCCCGCGGCAGGCCGTAGCGCGAAGCGCGCGCCGGCTCGACCTCGACCAGATCGCCATTTTTGGCGCCGTTCTGGAATTCCTTGTCGACGATCAGCTCGGGCTGGCGGCGTTCCACCGGCTCGATGCGAAAGGTGCCGTCCTTCAGCACGCGGAAGACGCCGAGCACGGCTTCGCTGCGCTTCTCGAAAATCTTCATGACCCGCCCGGTATAGGCGGGGCCTGAGGGATCGTCGGTCGGGAAGGTCTTGGCGAGGACGCGGGCGCCGATGCCCGGAACCGGGCCGCTGGCGCCGCGCGAAATGCGGATGGCGATCACGGGCGGCGAGCCCGGGCCGGTGTATTCGCTCGGATGCGCCAGAAGCACACCGTCGTTATCGCGGCCGAAAATGTCGAGCACGGCGACATGCGGCAGGGAGCCGGCGCGGGTGAGCCGCTTGCGGTTCCTGGTCAGCAGGCCCTCATCCTGCAGGTCGCGCAGCAGATCCTTGAGCCAGATGCGGTCCTCGCCGCGCAGCGCGAAAGCCTTGGCTATGTCGCGTTTTCCGGAGCGGTCGGGGTTCTCGGCGATGTAGCGCAGGATTTCGTCGCGCGAGGGCCGGTAGTCATCCTTGACCACCTTCGCCCTGGTGTCGGCGCTGCGTGGATCGCCGTGACTTCTTCCGGAGATCCTGCGCGCCACGTCGTGCTATCCTTTCTTTGCCGCCCGGCGGAACGGCTTCTTGCCGCCTCCGCCCTTGGCTTCCTTCTCGGCAATCAGGGCGATTGCCTCTTCCATCGTCACCGATTGCGGATCCTTGCCCTTGGGCAGCGTCGCATTGACCTTGCCGTAATTGACGTAGGGTCCGTAGCGGCCGTCGCGCACGACGATCTTGCCGCCGCCGTCGGGATGCTCGCCCAGTTCCTTCAGCGCAGCCGGCGTGCTCCCGTTGCGGCCGCCCTTGCCCTTCTGCTGCTTCTCGGCGATCACCGACACGGCGCGGTTCAGGCCGATCGAGAACACGTCCTCGATGCTTTCGAGATTTGCGTAGGTGCCGTCGTGCAGCACGAAGGGTCCGTACCGCCCAAGACCGGCCGAAATCATCTTGCCGGTTTCCGGATGCTTGCCGACATCGCGCGGCAACGCCAGTAGCGCCAGCGCCTTCTCATGGTCGATCGACTCGGCGGTCCAGCCCTTGGGCAGGCTCGAGCGCTTGGCGTCCTTGCCTTCGCCGCGCTGGATGTAGGGGCCGAAGCGGCCGCTCCTGAGCGTGATCTCCTCGGCGGTGTATGGATCCTTGCCGAGCAGCTTGACGCCGTCGTCGCCGTTGCCGTTCTCGCCGTTGGGATTGGCGGCGTCGCCAAGCTGGCGGGTATAGGAGCATTCCGGATAATTCGAGCAGCCGACGAAGGCGCCGAACTTACCGAGCTTCAGTGACAGGTTGCCGGTGCCGCATTTCGGGCAGACGCGCGGGTTTGAGCCGTCCTCCCGCGCGGGGAACACCAGCGGCGCCAGCTCGTCGTTGAGCGCATCGAGCACGTCTGAGACGCGCAGTTCCTTGATGTCGTCGACGGCGCCCGAAAAATCCTTCCAGAAGTCGCGCAGCACGTCCTTCCAGGCGAGCTTGCCGTCGGAGATCTCGTCGAGCTTTTCCTCGAGCGAGGCTGTGAAGTCATATTCGACATAGCGCTCGAAGAAGCTTTCGAGGAAGGCCGACAGAAGCCGGCCCTTGGCCTGCGGCACCAGCTTGCGCCGGTCGATGGCGACGTAGTCGCGGTCCTCGAGCGTCTTCAGGATCGCCGTGTAGGTCGACGGCCGGCCAATGCCGAGCTCTTCCAGCTTCTTGATCAGCGACGCCTCGGAATAGCGCGGCGGCGGCTCGGTCGTGTGCTGGGTGGCGTTGATCGCCTCGCGGGCAAGCTGCTCGCCGGCGCGGATCTCGGGCAGGCGGCGGCTTTCCTCGTCCTCCGCGTCCTCGTCCTTCTGGTCGGTGTAGGCGGCGATGAAGCCGTCGAAGCGGATGACCGAGCCGACCGCGCGAAGCTCGGCGCTGCGGGCGCCGTTGACCGCCTCGATCTCGACCGTGGTGCGCTCGATCTCGGCCGGCTGCATCTGGCTGGCGATCGCGCGCTTCCAGATCAGCTCATAGAGGCGCGCCTGATCGGCATCGAGATATTGCCTGACCGATGCCGGCGTGCGCTTGAAATCGGTAGGGCGGATCGCCTCATGCGCTTCCTGGGCGTTCTTGGCCTTGACCGAATAATAGCGTGGGTTTTCGGGCAGGTATTTCGCGCCGAACTCGCTGGCGATGGCATCGCGCGCCGCGGTGATCGCCTCCGGCGCCATCTGCACGCCGTCGGTTCGCATATAGGTGATGAGGCCGGCGGTCTCGCCGCCGACATCCATGCCTTCGTAAAGCTTCTGCGCCACCTGCATGGTGCGGTTGGCCGAGAAGCCGAGCCGCGAGGAGGCGGCCTGCTGCAGCGTCGAGGTGGTGAAGGGCGGGCCCGGATTGCGCTTGGTGGGCTTGGCTTCGACCGACAGCGCCTTGAAGGTCGCACCTTCGAGCATCGCCTTGATGTCGTCGGCCTGGGCCTTGTTGGCGATGTCGAGCTTCTGCAACTTCTTGCCGGCATAGGCGGTCAGCCGCGCCTCGAAACTGTCGTTGCGCGGCGTGTTGAGGATGGCGGCGATCTGCCAGTATTCCTCGCGGACGAAGCGCTCGATCTCGGATTCGCGGTCGCAGACCAGCCGCAGCGCCACCGACTGCACGCGCCCGGCGGAACGGGCGCCCGGCAGCTTGCGCCACAGCACCGGCGAGAGGGTGAAGCCGACGAGATAGTCGAGCGCGCGGCGCGCGAGATAGGCGTCCACCAGCGGCGCATCGATCTGGCGCGGATTGGCCATGGCCTCCATTACCGAGGTCTTTGTTATGGCGTTGAAGACGACGCGGCTGACCGGCTTGTCCTTCAGCGCGCGCTTCTGCCTCAGCACTTCCAGCACATGCCAGGAAATCGCCTCGCCCTCGCGATCCGGGTCGGTGGCGAGGATCAGCCCGTCGGCGTCCTTGACCGCCTTGGCGATGTCGGCGAGGCGCTTGCCGGAGGCGGTGTCTACCGACCAGGACATGGCGAAGTCCTCGTCCGGGCGCACCGAGCCGTCCTTGGCCGGCAGATCGCGGACATGGCCGAACGAGGCCAGGACCTTATAGTTCTTGCCCAGATATTTGTTGATTGTCTTCGCCTTGGCCGGCGATTCGACGACGACGACGTCCATGAGGTCTCTTATCAGCTGTGAGGCGGCGGAAGAGCTCCGCGGCGCACGACGAAATCCCACTCTTTTCGTCGCTCACATGGCCGTGCTTTTGCAATCGGTCAAGGGGACAGGCCCAATTTGCGAACTGGCCGACAGCGATACACTCTTAGAGTGTATGGCGGAGAACACATTTTTTGGCGCACCGACGGATCGTGTCTTGGTTCGGTCTTTTACCGAGGGGAGTCCCGACAGAACCAGCATCGGCCCGGCGGTACGCGGACGGCACGCGGCAATCGCGCCGTCCAAGGAACGGGCAGCGGCCGCCGCTTCTTCCTCGGCTAGCGACCACGCGCCACACAATGGTGATTGGCACGAAGGCGCCGGCATCGCTATATCGGCGCCAGCAAAACCGGGGCATCGTGAAATGGCATTGGACATCGGCTATGTCAGCGCGGTCGGGGCAGGGGCGATCTCGTTCCTGTCGCCTTGCGTGCTGCCGCTGGTGCCGCCTTATCTTTGCTACATGGCCGGCGTTTCGGTCGACGATTTCCGCGGCAACGCCGGCGCGACGGCGCGCGAAGGCGCACGTGGCGCGCTGCTCTATGCCTCTGTTGCCTTCGTGCTCGGCTTCTCGACCGTATTCGTCGCGCTTGGCGCCGGCGCCTCGACGATCGGCCGGCTGCTGCGCGTCTGGCAGGAACCGCTGGCGATGGTGGCCGGCGCGCTGATCATCATCATGGGCCTGAATTTCCTCGGCATCCTGCGCATCCCGCTCTTGTCGCGCGAGGCGCGCTTCCAGTCGCAGGGCAAGCCGGCCAGCATCATCGCCGCCTATGTCATGGGGCTGGCCTTTGCCTTCGGTTGGACGCCCTGCATCGGCCCGGTGCTGGGGCCGATCCTGACCTTAGCCGGCGGCCGCCAGACGGTGGGCGAGGGCGCGCTGCTGCTCGCCGCCTATTCGCTCGGGCTTGGCATTCCCTTCCTGATCGCGGCGCTGTTTTCCGGCGCCTTCATGCGCTTCCTGGGAAAATTTCGCGTCCATCTCGGTCGCGTGGAAAAAGCGATCGGCGCGCTGCTCGTCGTCGCCGGCGTGTTTTTTCTCACCGGTGGCGTGCAGAGCGCATCCTACTGGCTGCTGGAAAACTTCCCGGCGCTCGGGCGGCTCGGGTGATCTGCCACTTCGTGCACAGGATCGAATTGTGGACCTGCCGATCAAGAGTCCAGGTGATCCGCTGTCTCACCGGAATTTAACCGCATTGGTGCAGCATCACGCCGCTGCTAGCATGCGATGATTTGAATCCTTTCATACGGTTGCCCTATGAGCCAGAGATCCTGCCTGTCCGTCATCCTCGCCGCCGGCGAAGGTACGCGCATGAAGAGCGCGATACCCAAAGTGCTGCACGCCATTGCCGGCTTGCCGATGGTGGCGCATGTGGTGAAGGCCGCTGAGGCCGCCGGGGCAACGGGTCTGGCGCTGGTGATCGGCCACGGCGCCGACGAGATGCGGAAGGCGGTGCAGAAATTCGCGCCGAAAGCCGAGACCTTCGTGCAGGAGAAGCGGCTCGGCACGGCCCATGCGGTGCTTGCCGCGCGCGAAGCGATAGCGAAGGGCTACGACGACATCCTCGTCATGTTCGGCGACACGCCGCTGATCGATGCGGCAGCGCTGGCTGCCGCGCGGCAGAAGCTGGCGGAGGGTGCTGCCGTTGCGGTGATCGGCTTCCGCCCGCCCAATCCGACGGGATACGGGCGGCTGATCGAGAAGGGCGGGCGTCTCGTCGCCATCCGGGAGGAGAAGGACTGCTCCGAGGCGGAAAAAAAGATCGGCTTCTGCAATGCCGGGATGATGGCGGTGGCCGGCAACCAGGCACTTCGGCTGCTCGACAAGGTCGGCAACAACAACGCCAAGGGCGAGTTCTATCTCACCGACATCGTCGAGATCGCCGGCGCGGAGGGGCTCGATGTGGTGGCAACCGAGGCGAGCTTCGAAAGCGCGCTCGGTATCAACAACCGGGCGGAACTGGCCGAGGCGGAAGGCATCTGGCAGACGCGGCGTCGGCGCGAGGCGATGCTTGCGGGCGTAACGCTGATCGCGCCCGAAACCGTCTATTTCTCGCATGACACCGAGATCGGCGCCGATACGATCGTCGAGCCAAATGTCTGGTTCGGGCCGGGCGTCAAGATCGCTTCAGGGGCGAAAATCCACGCCTTCAGCCATATCGAAGGTGCCACCGTCGCTTCCTATTGCGATGTCGGGCCGTTCGCGCGGCTGCGGCCGGGCGCCGATCTGCGGCAAAAGGCCAAGGTCGGCAATTTCTGCGAGGTCAAGCAGGCAACGATCGAGGAAGGGGCTAAGGTCAACCACCTGACCTATATCGGCGACGCGCGGGTCGGTGCCGGGGCGAATATCGGCGCCGGCACCATCACCTGCAACTATGACGGCTTCTCGAAATTCTTCACCGATATCGGCGAGGGCGCCTTCGTCGGCTCCAACTCTGCGCTGGTGGCGCCGGTCACGATCGGCAAGGGTGGCTACGTCGCCTCGGGCAGCGTAATCACCGAGAGCGTGCCCGACGATGCGCTCGCCTTCGGCCGCGCCCGCCAGAAGACCCTGCCTGGTAAGGGCAAGGAACTGCGCGAGCGCTTCGCGTCGGCGGCCGCGGCCAAGAAAAGAGCAGCGGAATGATTGTCAAAAGACGTTTTTCCGGGCCGGCGCTGCTGGCGGCAACCATAAATGATCGAGCACCGCGTCGCGAAAAACCAACCATTTGCAGTAACCGGATTGCAAGCGCGGCGTGTCATGGTGCATCAGTCGCAAAACCGTTCCGGGTGACACCGAACGAAACGCAAAGTGACTTTCGCGGCAGGCCGGCCATCCGTAAATAGCGCTGGGTTTTCGCAGGGAATCGGGGGCAGCGCATGTGCGGTATCGTTGGAATTGTCGGCCATTCACAGGTCGCGCCGCTGATTGTCGATGCGCTGAAGCGGCTCGAATATCGCGGCTATGACTCGGCCGGCGTCGCCACCATCGAGAATGGCACGCTCGGCCGCCGCCGCGCCGAAGGCAAGCTCATCAATCTTGAACGCCGGCTGAAAGAAGATCCGCTGGAAGGCACGATCGGCATCGGCCATACCCGCTGGGCGACCCATGGCGTGCCGAACGAGACCAATGCGCATCCGCATTTTTCCGAAGGCGTCGCGATTGTCCACAACGGCATCATCGAGAACTTCGCCGAGCTGCGCGACGAGCTCTCCCGCGATGGCTACAAATTCGCCTCTCAGACGGACACCGAGGTCGTCGCGCATCTGGTCGCGCGGGAGCTCGCCAAGGGGCTGAAGCCGGTCCAGGCAGCGCACCAGGCGCTGAAGCGGCTCTCGGGCGCGTTTGCGCTGGCGATCATGTTCAAGGGCGACGAGGATCTGATCGTCGGCGCCCGCAACGGTCCGCCGCTTGCCGTCGGCCATGGCGACGGCGAGATGTTTTTGGGCTCGGACGCGATCGCGCTGGCGCCTTTCACCAACGCAGTCACCTATCTCGAAGATGGCGACTGGGCGGAAGTGCGTCGCAACAGCGTCACCATCTATGACGCCGACGGCAACAAGGTCGACCGCAAGCGCCAGCAGTCGCTCTCGACCAGCTTCATGGTCGACAAGGGCAACCGCCGCCATTTCATGGAAAAGGAAATCCATGAGCAGCCGGAGGTGATCTCGCACACGCTGGCGCATTATGTCGATTTCGTCTCCGGCGTGTCGAGGCCGCTCGATCTGCCCTTCGACTTTGCCAAGATCGGCCGGTTGGCGCTCTCGGCCTGCGGCACCGCCTATCTGGCCGGGCTGATCAGCAAATACTGGTTCGAGCGCTATGCGCGGCTGCCGGTCGACATCGACGTCGCCTCGGAATTCCGTTACCGCGAGATGCCGTTGTCCGGGAACGACGCGGCGTTCTTCATATCGCAGTCGGGCGAGACCGCCGACACGCTGGCTTCCCTGCGCTACTGCCGCCAGGCCGGCATGAAGATCGGCGCGGTCGTCAATGTGCGCGAATCGACCATGGCGCGCGAATCCGACGTCGTGCTGCCGACGCTTGCCGGGCCGGAGATCGGCGTCGCCTCGACGAAGGCTTTCACCTGCCAGCTCTCCGTGCTGGCCTCGCTCGCAGTGCGGGCCGGCGTGGCGCGCGGGACGATCTCGCGCGATGAGGAGAAGCGGCTGGTGCGCGAGCTTTCCGAGGCGCCGCGCTTTGCCACCCAGGTGCTGAAGCTCGACGAGCAGATCGAACGCATCTCGCGTGAGCTGTCCCGCTACAAGGACGTGCTCTATCTCGGCCGCAACACCAATTTTCCACTAGCCATGGAAGGTGCGCTGAAGCTCAAGGAAATCTCCTACATCCACGCCGAAGGCTATGCCGGCGGCGAGCTGAAGCACGGACCGATCGCGCTGATCGACGAGAACATGCCGGTTATCGTGATCGCGCCGCATGACCGCATCTTCGAAAAGACGGTTTCCAACATGCAGGAAGTCGCGGCGCGCGGCGGCAAGATCATCCTGATCACCGACGCCAAGGGCGCGGCCCAGGCCGGCATCAAGTCGATGGAGACGATCATCCTGCCCGAAGTGCCTGAGATCATCGCGCCGATCATCTACGCGCTGCCGATCCAGATGCTCGCCTATTTCACCGCAGTGTTCATGGGCACCGACGTCGACCAGCCGCGCAATCTGGCGAAATCGGTGACGGTGGAATAGCACTGTCACTGCTTCTTTTGGGCACCGTAGTTCGAAGTATGGCTTGCCGATGGCCCTTTCACTCCTCGGCGGGCGTCGCGGAATGGATCCTCGGGTCTACGCCGCGTCGCTTCACTCCTTGCTCCGCGCGTGGATGACGAAGGGAGGGGTGTTGCAGCCAGTCGCGAACGCAGGAGCTTCATTTGGAACGCTGAAAGCCGCTTCATAGAGCGCGCTCTTTAAAAACTTCGCAGTTCCAAACCGAATTGCGGTTCACTAAAGTTCAACCGCAATCTGCGCCGCGGTGATCCTATGTCCGACGCCCTGAAGACCTCTGGCATGACCCGGCTCAGGAATTACTTCCTGACGGGTTTCATCGTCTGCGCGCCGCTGGCGATCACCGCCTATATCGCCTGGTCGCTCATCGGCTGGGTCGATTCTTGGGTGAAGCCCTACATTCCCGCCCGCTACAACCCCGACACCTACCTGCCGTTTCCGGTCCCCGGCTTCGGGCTGATCGTGGCGCTGGTGCTGATCACGTTCATCGGTTTCATGACGGCCAACATCGTCGGCCGCGCAATCGTCAATTTCGGCGAGCGGCTGCTTGGCCGCATGCCGCTGGTGCGCGGCATCTACCGCTCCCTGAAGCAGATTTTCGAGACGGTGCTGTCAAACAAGGGCGACATGTTCCGCCAGGTCGGGCTGGTCGAATATCCGCGCAAGGGAGTCTGGTCGCTGGTCTTCGTCGCCAGCGAGAAGGAAACCGAGATCAACCAGAAGCTCGACCAGGAAGGCGATCCGTTGATCGCGGTGTTCATGCCCTGCACACCGAACCCGACCACAGGCTTCCTGATGTATGTTTATAAATCCGAGATCGTGCTGCTCGACATGACGATCGAGGACGGCGCCAAGCTGATCGTTTCGGCCGGCATGGTGGCGCCGGAGGTCAAGGCCAAGCTGGTGACGCTGAACGGCGAGCCGATCGAAGGGCCGCTTGCCAATCCGGCGCTGGGCGCGGCTCAGCCGGCGCGCAGCAGCCGCACCGCCTCGTCGCGCCCGAACAGGTAGAGCAACAGCCGCAGCGCCTCGCCGCGCCCAGACTGCAATTCGGGGTCGCGCGACAAGAACAGCCTTGCGTCGTCGCGGGCGGCTTCCAGCAGGTCGGCATGGAACTCGATGCGCGCGACCTGGAAACCTGGCGTGCCGGACTGGCGGGTGCCCAGCAGTTCGCCTTCGCCGCGCAGCTTCAGATCCTCCTCGGCTATGCGGAAGCCGTCCTCCGTCTCGCGCATCACCGAAAGCCGGCGCTTTGCGGTCTCACCGAGCGGATCCTTGTAGAGCAGCACGCAGGACGATGGCTTGTCGCCGCGCCCGACCCGGCCGCGCAGCTGGTGCAACTGGGCAAGGCCGAAGCGCTCGGCATGCTCGATGACGATGATCGTGGCGTCCGGCACGTCGACGCCGACCTCGATGACGGTGGTGGCGATCAATATGCGCGTTTCGCCCTGCTTGAAGGCGCGCATCGCATCGTCCTTCTCTGCCCCCTTTATGCGGCCATGGACGAGGCCGATCTGGTCGCCGAAGAGCGGCTTCAGCGAAGCGAAGCGGTCTTCCGCCGACATCAGCTTGATCTCTTCGGATTCTTCGACCAGCGGACAGATCCAGTAGATCTTCTGACCCTCGGCGACGGCGTCGACCATGCGCCCGACTAACTCGTCCAGCCTCTCCATTGGCAAAGTGACGGTGCGTATCGGCTGGCGGCCCGCCGGCTTTTCGGTGAGCTTCGAGACATCCATGTCGCCGAAGGCGGTCAGCACCAGCGTGCGCGGAATGGGCGTCGCCGTCATCACCAGCATATCGGGCGCGTCGCCTTTGGCGGTGATGGCGAGACGCTGGTGGACACCGAAGCGGTGCTGCTCGTCGACGACGGCAAGCACGAGGTCGTGGAAGGTCACCGTCTCCTGGAACAGCGCGTGCGTGCCGACGACGATGTCGATCGCACCGCTGGCGAGGCCTTCCAGTGTTTCGGCGCGTTCGCGGCCCTTCTCGCGGCCGGTAAGGACGGCGACGCTGAGGCCGGCTTTTTCCGCCAGCGGGGCGATGGTCGCCAGATGCTGCCGCGCCAGGATTTCGGTCGGCGCCATCAGCGCAGCCTGGCCGCCTGCCTCGACCGCGCGCCCCATGGCAAGCAGCGCGACCACTGTCTTGCCGGAGCCGACATCGCCCTGCAGCAGACGCAGCATGCGTTCGGGTTCGGCCAGGTCGGCGTTGATTTCGCCGAGCGCGAATTCCTGGCTGGGGGTGAGCCTGTAGGGCAGGGCAGCGCGCAGTTTCTCGACAACGCTTCCATCGCCGACCAGCGGCCGGCCCGAAAGGCGGCGGATTCTGGCGCGCACCAGCGCCAGCGACACCTGTCCTGCCAGGAGCTCGTCATAGGCCAGGCGCCGCCAGGCCGCACCCTCGACGGCAACGTCGATCGGGTCCTTGGGATAGTGGATGCGGGTCAGCGCATCGCCGAAGGACGGAAAGGTGTGGCGGCGCATGAAGGCGTCGTCCTGCCATTCCGGCAGTTCCGGCAAGCGGCCGAGCGCCTGTCCGATGGCGCGGCGCAACACTTTTGCGGACAGGCCGGCGGTGAGCGGATAGACGGGCTCGACCAGCGGCAGGCCCTCGGCCTCGTCGAGCGGCGCGATATGGTCGGGATGAACCATGGTCGGGCGGCCGTTGAACCATTCCATGCGGCCGGAGATTACGACGCGCTCGCCCTCAGGCAGCATCTTCTGCAGATAGGCGGCATGGGCATGGAAGAAGGTCAAGGCGATCTCACCGGTGTCGTCATGGGCGTAGATCCGGTAGGGCACGGACCTGTTGCCGCGCGGCGGCGGCTGGTGGCGGTCGACCCGTACCTCGAGTGTTACGATCTGGCCTTCGGCCGCTAGCGCGATGCCAGGCCGGTTGCGGCGGTCGATAACCGTGTTGGGCAGCACGAACAGAAGATCGGCGGCGCGCGCGGCGCGGTCGCCGAGATCGGCCGGCACGACACGTTCGATCATGGTCCCGACCTTCTGGCCGACGCCGGCGAGCGAGGTGATCGGGACGAACAGGGGATCGAGGATGGAAGGACGCATCTCGTCAGCTTATGTCGCGGAGGCCGCAGCGCAAAGGCTGACACCAATCGCTATCCACGCTATATGCGCCGCTTCGAACAGGGATGCAGCGCGATGACCGGAACACAGCGATCAAGCGAGGGACTGGACGTCCGCCGCCGCAAGCTCCTGTTCCGCTCCTGGCATCGCGGCATGCGCGAGATGGATCTCATCCTGGGATCCTTCGCCGATGCCGAGATCGGCGCCTTGACCGCCGACGAAATCGACCAATATGAAAAGCTCCTCGAAATCCCCGACACCGAATTCCTGCCGATGATCACCGGCGAGCGCCCGGTTCCGCCCGATATCGATTGCGCGGTGCTGCAGAAGATCCTGGCGTCGCGCCGGACCATGACATTTTGAAAGAAGCATGAGTCTCATTCCCTCCATTGGCCTGCCGAAGGGCCGCGCCGGCCAGTTCATCGTCGATGGCGTCGCCGACGGTTACGAAGCTTTCGCGCTGGCGCGGACGGCGCAGGAGATCGCGCCCGACAAGCCGGTGCTGTTCGTCGCGCGCGACGGCCAGCGGCTGCCGGCGATCATCGATGCGCTCGCCTTTGCCGCTCCCGGCCTGCCGGTTCTGGAACTGCCTGCCTGGGACTGCCTGCCTTACGATCGTGTCTCGCCGGGCGCGGATGCCGCCGCGCGGCGCCTCGACGCGCTCTCCGCCATCGTTGCGCTGGCGAAAAAGCCGCACCGCGCCGTTATCCTCACGACGGCCAATGCGCTCTTGCAGCGCATTCCGCCGGCCGAACTGATCGAGGCGCAGACCTTCCACGCCAAGCCCGGCAACCAGATCGACATGAACGTGCTGATCGCGCGGCTGGAGAATTCCGGTTTCGAGCGCGTGCCGACCGTGCGCGACGTCGGCGAGTTCGCGGTGCGCGGCGGCATTCTCGACCTCTTCGCGCCCGGCTGGAGCGAGGCGCTGAGGCTCGACTTCTTCGGCGACACGCTGGAATCGATCCGCGTCTTCGACGTGGCGACCCAGCGCACGACCGGCCAGCGCAAGTCGATGGCGCTGCAGGCGATGAGCGAGGTGGCGCTGACGCCGGAAACGATCAGCCGCTTCCGCCGCTCCTATATCGAAGCCTTCGGCGCGCCGTCGCGCGACGATGCGCTCTATGCAGCCGTCAGCGAAGGACGGCGCTTTGCCGGCATGGAGCACTGGCTGCCTTTCTTCTACGAGCAACTGGAGACGGTGTTCGACTATCTGCCGGACGCGCCTGTCATCTTCGATCATCTCGCGCATGAGGCGCTGGCCGAGCGCCATACGCTGATCCTCGATCACTATGAGGCGCGGCGGAAGCAGGCTGACGGCGCGCTGAAGGATGCTGTGCCCTATAAGCCGGTGGCACCGGATCTGCTCTATCTCTCGCCGGAAAATCTCAAAGCCTCGCTCGGACCGCGCGAGGACATCGATTTCACCGTCTTCGACGCACCCGATGTCGGCGGCAAGAAGGTCTTCCATGCGGGCTCGCGGCAAGGCCGCAGCTTCGCCGAGGAGCGCGCCGACCCGAACAGCAATGTCTTCGACGTGGTGGTGAAGCATATTGCCGACGAGCGCGCCGCGCGCCGCCGCGTCATCGTCGCCGGCTGGACCGAGGGCTCGCTCGACCGCCTCGGCCAGATCCTGGCCGAGCACCATCTCGGCAACCTGAAACCCGTCGCTACGCTTGCCGAGGTCGAAAAGCTCGAGCCGGGGCAGGCGGGGCTTGCCGTGCTGCCGCTCGAATCCGGCTTCGAGACCGACGGCATGGTCGTCGTCGCCGAACAGGACATTCTCGGCGACAGGCTGATCCGCCGCTCCAAGCGCAAAAAGCGTGCCTCCGACTTCATCGCCGAAGCGTCGTCGCTGTCATCCGGCGACATCGTCGTTCACGCGGACCACGGCATCGGCCGTTTCGTCGGTCTGCGCACCATCGAAGCGGTCGGCGCACCGCATGACTGCCTCGAAATCCACTATGCCGGCGACGACCGGCTGTTCCTGCCGGTCGAAAACATCGAGCTCCTCTCACGCTACGGTTCGGATTCGGCGGAAGTGCCACTCGACAAGCTCGGCGGCGGCGCCTGGCAGGCGCGCAAAGCGCGGCTGAAGAAGCGGCTGCTCGACATGGCCGGGCAATTGATCCGCATCGCCGCCGAGCGGCAGATGCGCGCAGCACCCGCCATGATTCCGGCCGACGGCCTTTATGGCGAGTTCGCGGCGCGCTTTCCCTATGAAGAAACCGACGACCAGCAGACGGCAATCGATTCCGTCAAGGACGATCTCGGCGCCGGCAAGCCGATGGATCGGCTGGTTTGCGGCGACGTCGGCTTCGGCAAGACGGAAGTGGCGCTGCGCGCCGCCTTCATCGCGGCGATGGAAGGGTTCCAGGTCGCCGTCGTGGTGCCGACGACGCTGCTGTCGCGGCAGCACTTCAAGACCTTCTCGCAACGCTTTTCCGGCCTGCCGATCCGCGTCGCGCAGGCATCGCGCCTGGTCGGCTCCAAGGAACTGGCCGAGACCAAGAAGGGCGTCGCCGACGGCACGGTCGACATCGTCGTCGGCACGCACGCGCTGCTCGGTAGCTCGATCTCCTTCAAAAATCTCGGCCTGCTGATCATCGACGAGGAGCAGCATTTCGGCGTCAAACACAAGGAGCGGCTGAAGGAGCTCAAGAATGACGTGCATGTGCTGACACTTTCGGCGACGCCGATTCCGCGCACGCTGCAGTTGGCGCTGACCGGTGTTCGCGAGCTGTCGCTGATCGCCACCCCTCCGGTCGACCGCATGGCGGTGCGCACTTTCATCTCGCCCTTCGATCCGCTGGTCATCCGCGAGACGCTGCTGCGCGAGCGCTACCGCGGCGGCCATTCCTTCTATGTCGTGCCGCGTATCAGCGATCTTGCCGAAATCCATGATTTCCTGAGAGAATCCGTGCCGGAGCTGAAAGTAGCGGTCGCCCACGGCCAGATGCCGGCTGGTGAACTCGACGACATCATGAACGCCTTCTATGACGGCCAGTACGACGTGCTTCTGTCGACGACCATCGTCGAATCCGGCCTCGACATTCCGACCGCCAACACGCTGATCATCCACCGAGCCGATATGTTCGGTCTGGCCCAGCTCTATCAGTTGCGCGGCCGCGTCGGCCGCTCGAAGGTGCGCGCCTATGCGCTGTTCACGCTGCCGGCCAACCGCAAGCTCACCGATACGGCCGAGCGCAGGCTGAAGGTGCTGCAGTCGCTTGATACGCTCGGCGCTGGCTTCCAACTTGCCAGCCACGACCTCGATATCCGCGGCGCGGGCAATCTCCTCGGCGAGGAGCAGTCAGGCCACATCAAGGAGGTTGGCTTCGAGCTCTACCAGCAGATGCTGGAGGAGGCGGTGGCCGAAGTGAAGGATTCCGGCGAAGTGCTGGATGGCGGCTGGTCACCGCAGATCGCGGTCGGCACCGCCGTGATGATCCCGGAGAGCTATGTGCCGGACCTGCAGCTCAGGATGGCACTCTACCGCCGCCTTGGCGACTTGGAGACCACCGAGGAGATCGACGGCTTCGGCGCCGAGCTGATCGACCGCTTCGGGCCGCTGCCGGAAGAAGTGACGCATCTGTTGAAGATCGTCTTCATCAAGGCGCTTTGCCGCAAGGCCAATGTCGAGAAGCTCGATGCCGGCCCCAAGGGCGTCGTCATCCACTTCCGCAAGCGCGAATTCCCCAATCCGGTCGGACTGGTCAAATTCATCGGCGAGCAGGGCTCGCTGGCCAAGATCAGGGCCGACCACAGCGTCGTCTTCATGCGTGACTGGCCGAATGCCGAGAAGCGGCTGGCCGGCTCGGCTGTTGTCATGACTCAATTGGCGCGGCTGGTCGACAAAGCTGCCTGACGCCTTCACACCGGCATCCGAGCAGTTCAAGGCATTCGCCACTGCTGAAATTCCCGGCTAGAATAGAAAATCGGCTTCGTGTAAGGAGCCGCGACCTCTGATTGGGGTGGGAATGGCGGGCGAGACCGCTCGCCAGTTTGTTTTGACGCAATTCCGGACGTAAACCGTTCACAGTTTTCCTGGAATTGCTCTGAAGAGTTTTGGGTGCAGCGATGACAAAATGGTCGCCGAATTCGTGGAGAGCAAAGCCGATCAAGCAGGTTCCGGCCTATCCGGACCTTGCGGCGCTGGAGGCCACGGAAGCCCGGCTCACCACCTATCCGCCGCTGGTGTTTGCCGGTGAAGCGCGCAAGCTGAAGAAGCAACTGGCGGCGGTCGCCGCCGGCGAGGCCTTCCTGCTCCAGGGCGGCGACTGCGCCGAGAGCTTTGCCGAGCATGGCGCCGACAACATCCGCGACTTCTTTCGCGTCTTCCTGCAGATGTCGGTGGTGCTCACCTTCGCCGGCGCGCAGCCGGTGGTGAAGGTCGGCCGCGTCGCCGGCCAGTTCGCCAAGCCGCGCTCCTCCGACAGCGAGACCAAGGCCGGCGTGACGCTGCCGAGCTATCGCGGCGACATCATCAACGGCATCGAGTTCGACGCCGCGTCGCGCATCCCGGATCCCGCAAGGCAGGAGATGGCGTATCGCCAGTCGGCGGCGACCCTCAATCTCCTGCGCGCCTTCGCGCAAGGCGGCTATGCCAGCCTGGAGAACGTGCATCGCTGGATGCTGGGGTTCGTTGCCGACAGCCCGCAGGGCGAGAAATATGAATCGCTCGCCAACCGCATCACCGAGACGATGGATTTCATGCGCGCGGTGGGCATCACGTCGGAAACCAATTTCGCGCTGCGCGAGACCGATTTCTACACCAGCCACGAGGCGCTGCTGCTCGGCTACGAGGAGGCGCTGACCCGCGTCGATTCGACTTCCGGCGATTGGTACGCGACTTCGGGCCATATGATCTGGATCGGCGACCGCACCCGCCAGCCCGACCATGCGCATGTCGAATATTGCCGCGGCATCGAGAATCCGCTCGGCCTGAAATGCGGTCCGTCGCTGACGCCGGACGGCCTGCTGGAGCTTATCGACCTGCTCAACCCCGAGAATGAGCCCGGACGGCTGACGCTCATCGCGCGGTTCGGCTCCGACAAGGTCGCCGAGCATCTGCCGAAGCTGGTGCGGGCGGTGAAGAAGGAGGGCCGCAACGTGGTGTGGTCTTCCGACCCGATGCATGGCAACACGATCGAGGCGGCCGGCTACAAGACGCGGCCGTTCGACCGTATCCTGAAGGAAGTGCAGACCTTCTTCGAGGTGCACCGCGCCGAAGGCACGCATCCGGGCGGCATCCATGTCGAGATGACCGGCAAGAACGTCACCGAGTGCACCGGCGGCGCCCGGGCCATCACGGCGGAAGACCTGCAGGACCGCTATCACACCCATTGCGATCCGCGCCTCAATGCCGACCAGGCGATCGAACTGGCCTTCCTGGTCTCGGATCTGCTCAAGAAAAGCCATACGATCCAGCACAAGCAAGCCGCCAACGCCTAAGCCGCTTGCCGGCGATCGAACCGGGGCGTCGGACAAAGTCCGACGCCCTTTTCGTTTGGGCCGATCCTGCGAGGCGCCGGCCGCCGAAACCTTACGAAAATTTATAGTTACGCGACCATCGCAAGACCAAGATTGAGGTGGAGGTGTCGCCCGCGGTCGAAAACCGCGCACACGACACAGGTCCCCCCATGCGCCACGAGCATGCCATCGTTCATCACCGCGCGATCGATTTCTGGTCGGCGCGGGCGGCGGTGCTTGTCGTCATCTGCCTGCAGCTTCTGGTCATCAACGACCTGTGCTTCGGTCCGCGCTGGCTCGCGCCCGCGATCGAGGCGGCGCTGCTCGTGCCTTTGTCGATCGCAACGGCCTGGACGCAAATGGCGACTCAGAAGGCCGTCGATCACGAGCATTGGTATGCGATCGGCCGGTTTCGCGTCTTCATCCGCCGTACCGCCTTGGTCATGACCGGCGTCATCAGCATCATGAATTGCGGCTCGCTGGTCTTTCTGGTCCAGAAGCTGCTGGCAGGCCATGCCGGCGCCGGCACGACGCTGCTTGTCGACGCGCTCAACATCTGGGTCACCAACGTCATCGTCTTCGCGCTGTGGTTCTGGAGCACCGACCGCGGCGGCCCGCCGACCTGCGGCCTGGTCAAGCGCGCGCATGCCGATTTCCTGTTCCCGCAGATGACGCTGTCCGATCGCGAGATCCGCGACTGGCTGCCCGGCTTTGTCGATTACGTGTTCCTGGCCTTCACCAATGCGACGGCGTTCTCGCCGACCGACACATTGCCGCTCTCTCAGCGCGCCAAGCTCCTGATGATGGCCGAGGCAATGATCTCGCTGCTGACGATCGCGCTGGTCGCCGCGCGTGCGGTCAACATTCTGGCTTAACTAGCGCCCGCGCTCCCAGCGCATATTCGCCAGCCTCGGATCGACAAAGCTCGTCCTTGAGAATTCCAGCCGCCTGTCTGGAAATTCGCAGACTGCCTGGACCCCGAACGAGCCGATGCGGATGCGCCAGGTATGAGGCTCCAGCGGCTTGGCCTTGGCAAAACCGCTGCACGTCAAGAGCGCGATGTTGGCGCCCTTCGGATCGCGCGCCGAGCGGTAGCGGATGGCCTGCATCCCCGCCTCGCGCGCCACGTCGGCGATGGCCTGGCAGGCGGCATAGTCAGTCGGATCCGTCCAAGCCTTCTCGTCGCGGTCGAGCGGCGGCCGCGTGAGGTCGACGGCCTTCTCGCATCTGATCGCCGCGGCAAAGGCGGTATATTCGGCCGCGTCGTTCGGCCATTGCGTCTGCGGTGATTCCGCAAAGAACAGCAAGCGGTAGAAGGCCATTTCCGCCACTGCCGTCAGCACCGTCTCGGCGGCGTAGTAGACGCCCTTGGTCTTGCCGGCGCGGCGGAAGCGCGAGCCGTACGGATAAATCGAACCGTAGCGGAAGGGCGTCGCCAGAAGATAGTGAAGATGGCGGCATTCCAGCGGGATCCGCGGCTTGCTTTCCTCGATGAGGTCTTCGAGCAGGCCCTGCTCGTCGAGCCTGTCGACGAGCTTCAGGGTCGAGACGCGATGCTGCGCCTCGACCATCCGCCAATATTTGCCTTCGAGCCTGACGGCCTCAGACGAGAGCGCGTCGGGAATCCAGGTAGGCAATGACATCGACAAGTCCGGCAATAGTCAGGATTTTTTCGAGCGGCGTGCCGTCGAGCGCCGTGTTCGGGTTCTTCAGCCATGCCCGGGCGACCGTCTCGTCGCCGCCGACGATGGCGTCGAGCGAGCGGAACAGCCGCACGAACAGCACCGCAAGCTCGAACGGCTTGGTGCCGCGCTCGAGCAGGAACTCCTGCTTGCGCATGCGCGAGACCGTCGCCTCAGAGACGCCGATGACCAGAGCAAGCGTTCGCGCCGTGATCTCGAGCAGGTCGGCCGCGCGCAGCGTGGCCTTGGTGATGACGGCATTTTCTGCCGCCGTCGCGGCAGCGACTGGACGTGGCATGAGCGCACCCTTTCATTTCCGTGGAAAATATAGTCCACAGAAATTCATTTGGAAAGGGTGTCCAATGTGCCCTCAGTCCTTCTTGTAGAGCAGCCAGCCCTTGCCGGCACGGCCGGCCATTGTGGAATGCCTGGTGACGCGGTTGCGGCCGCCGATCTTGGAGCGGTAGAGCGCGCGGTCGGCCTTGGTGTAGAGGTCTTCGGGGGTGTCGGCCTCGGAAGCCATGCAAATGCCCATCGAGACAGTCACCGTGCCATAGTTCATCCCGGTCTGGCTGCTTGTGAACGGCGTCTGTTCGATCAGCACGCGGATGCGCTCGGCGATTTCATAGGTGGTGTCCTCGCTGGCGCCTTCGACGATCAGCGCGAACTCCTCGCCGCCGGTGCGCGCCACGAACATGTCGGCACGGATGCTGGACTGCAAGATTTCGGCGATGATCTGGATGATCTTGTCGCCGACCGGATGGCCGTAACGGTCGTTGATGTCCTTGAAGCGATCGATGTCGGCAAGGATGAGCGCGTTGAAGAGGATACCGCGGTTGCTGTTGTAGATGCGCGTGATTTCCTTGTCGAAGGCGCGGCGATTCCAGATCTGCGTCAGCGGATCGGTATTGGCGAGCCGCTTGTATTCCTCCAACTTCGATTTGACGCTTTCGAGCTCGGCCGTCTTTTCGCTGAGCGTGCTCGCGATCTGGCGGTTGTGATCCAGCGTCGAACTGGTGGCGGCAGACATCGCGCCGGCGATCTTTTGCAGCAGATCCTGGGAAAGCAGGCTGCGATTGCTCAGGCCGCTCGACGTCTCGTCGAGGATGCGGCCGTACTTTTCGATATGGCTGCGCTCGCTGCGCAGCAGCGCGGCGACGTCCTCAAGCTCCTTGGCGACCACCTCGCGGGCGTGTTCGACGATCGCAGGCCCGTGGTGCTGCGGGAAGAAGGTGCGTCCGATGCGATCGAGATCCTCTTGCGTCGGCCGATTGCTCAACGAGACGACAGCGAGGCTGAGCTCGTGATTGCTGCCGCTCAGCGCTTCATAGAAGATTTCGTAGTTGCGCGGCAGGCCGAGCAGGCCGAGCTGGCGCATGGTCGCCACAACGGTGCTGGCGATGTCGCCATTTCTGTCGCTCGGGACGGCTGCCGGCTGCATAGTCTGTTCACTACCCCCTTCAGTGCGCGACCGGAGACCTGCCACCGCCGGGAGCCGCCAATATGGGGATCGAATCAGAATTGCGATGCTAGGCCGCGTCCCCAACACGACCATCGCCTGCAGGAACCATAAATGCAGCTGCGCTAAAGTTTCCTTAATGGCGGGCGTTTCCAGACCGTTTTTGCTGCTTCAGGTTGCACTGCGGTGCAGGCGCAGCTTTTGAAACGCGCCGCTTCGGTGTCGCATTTGCCTGCGCCGGACGAGCGCAAAACTGGAATCTTGTCCGGCGCGCTCGAGGTGAATGGCGTTGAAGGAGGCCGGGATGGGCGAAAATCACACTGGATCGTGCCTGTGCGGAGCGGTGCGCTTCACGACGAGAGGAGCGCTGCGCGGAGTGGTCTATTGCCACTGCTCGCAGTGCCGCAAGCAAACCGGCCATTTCGTTGCAGCGACTTCTTCGAGGGACGCCGACATCGACATCGAGGGGGCCGACGCGCTTGCTTGGTACGGCGCGTCCGACATTGCGAAACGCGGCTTTTGCCGCAGCTGCGGCTCGGTGCTGTTCTGGAAGCACAACGAGCTCGACACGATCTCCATCATGGCCGGCTCGTTCGACAAGCCGACCGGGCTTTCGGCCGAAAGCCACATCTTCGTCGGCGACAAGGGCGACTATTATGCAATCGACGACGGCCTGCCGCAGTTCGACAAGTCGACGCCGTCGATAAAGGTCGCGGTCGAGTGACTTTTGGCCGCCTGCCTTATTCCCTTGACCCGGCTGTTGCGATATCCCCTCACGGTGATTCGAAACGGGGCTGGGCATGCAGCGGCTGATCGACGCTTTCATCAATTCGGTGCGGGCTTTCCGCAAGCTGGCTGCTCACGAAAAGGCGTTCCAGCAGGAGTTGATGCTGCTTGCGCTCGCTCTGCCGGCCGGCTGGTTCATCTCGGTATCCTGGCGCGGCTACGCCTTGCTGATCGGCGCGGTTCTGCTGATGATCCTGGTCGAGGTGCTCAACACAGGCATCGAGGCGGCGTGCGACGCGATCTCCCGCGAGTTCCACATCGACATCCAGCTCGCCAAGGACTGCGGCTCGTTGGCGGTGCTGATTTCGATCGTGATTGCGGCGGGCGTCTGGGGCATTGCCATCGTCGAGCGCATCCTCGGCGCGCCGATCTGACCGGGAGGCATCGGTCCGACAGCTTAGGATTCGGCCTGATCCTCTTTTGCGTCCTTTGCGCGCTCCCTTCCGGCAAAATGGCGGGCAACCAGTCCGGCCAGGACGGCCACAGCGATGCCGACGGCGAGGGCTACGAGCACGCGCTCATGGCGGGCAAATGCCTGGCCGACCATGCGCTCCGCCCCAAGCCCGAAGACATAGCCGAGGGTGCCGAAGAGGGTTGCCCAGACGGCCGACGAGATGGCGTTCAGGATGACGAAGCGCGGCACCGACACGGTCGACAGCCCTGCGGCGATGCCGCCGACAAGCCGCATTCCGTAGACGTAGCGGTTCGTCAGCACGAAGATGTTGGGGTGGGTGTTGAGCAGCCGGTAGGCGCGGCGAAAACCCGGCCGCCTGCGCAGCCTGACGACATAGGGATGATCGGCAAAGCTGCGGCCGAAGGTGAAGAAAGCCGTGTCGCCGGCGAAGGCGCCGAGAAAGGCGGCCAGGAAAGCCTGCCAGAGCACGAATATGTGCTGATGGGCGAAGAAGCCGCCGAGGATGGCAGCGCTTTCGCCCTCGGCGACGCAACCGAGGAAGACCGCGATCAGCCCGTATTGCTCGATGAGACGATGGATGGCCTCGGTCATCAGCCCGCCGACCGCGCCGACAGCTTTTCGTCGATCCGCCTGATCTGCTCGGCCATGCGCAGGATCTCGTCGCGCATGCCGATGAGCTCACTGTGGCGCAGTTCGTCGAGCTTCTCATGCAGCGCCATGATCTCGATCTCGGCCTTCAGGTTGACCTCATAGTCATGGGCGGCGTCGATGCGGTCACGCTCGGTCTGGCGGTTCTGCGACATCATGATCACCGGTGCTTGCAAGGCGGCGACCATCGAGAGCACGAGGTTGAGGAAGATGAAGGGATAGGGATCGAAGGCGTTCCGCGACAAGAGCCAGACATTGCCAAAGGTCCACAGCACCAGAAAGGCGATGAAGCCCAGAATGAAGGACCATGAGCCGCCGATACGGGCGATCGTGTCGGCAACGCGATCGCCATAGCTCTGATGAAAGGCGACTGCCTTGTTGGTGTCCCTAGTGATGGTGGTGCGTTCCAGCGTCGACTTGAGCACGCGGCTCTCTAGAGGAGAGAGACCGTCCGGCTGTCGTTTCAGCCAGCGGTTCGACAGATCCTCGACCGTCTTGTTCATCGTCCTCTCCGTCGTCAGGCCCGCGTTTCCAAGAATCCGGATGGTAACCGCTGCGCGTTTTTCCTGAGATTGCTCACTTATCTCACGCAATTCCGGACGGAAAACCGCTGCGCACTTTTCCTGGAATTGCTCACTTATCTCACGCAATTCCGGACGGAAAACCGCTGCGCACCTTTCCTGGAATTGCTTATAGAGGTAGAGGCTACCGAGCCTGACGGGAAGTGATAGATTGGTCGGAACAGGCGAGGGCGGAAATGGCCGACTTCCAGCAAATTCGTGCCCGGGCGGCAAAACGCAAGGGCGGTGAAGAGGCGCTGGCGTCGCTGCTCGGACCCATGCCCGACAACGCGGCCGTGGCGAAAGTTCATGACGACCGCATCCTCTCCACCATGGCCGAGCGCATCTTTGCCGCCGGTTTCGTCTGGCGGGTGATCGAGCAGAAATGGCCTGGTTTCGAGGAGGCGTTCCTTGGCTTCGAGCCGAAGCGGCTCCTGTTCCAGCCGGACGACTTCTGGCACGAGCTGGCGTCCGACAAGCGCATCGTGCGCAACCCGCAAAAGATCAAATCCGTGCGCGACAACGCGGCTTTCGTCGACCGCGTCTCGAAGGAACATGGCGGCTTCGGCAAGTTCCTGGCCGACTGGCCGGCCGACGACCAGGTCGGGCTGACCGCCTATCTCGGCAAGCATGGCAGCCGGCTCGGCGGCAACACCGGCCAGTATTTTCTGCGCTGGCTGGAGTGGGACACCTTCATTGTTTCCGCCGACATGGCGGCGGCGCTGCGCGACGCCGGTCTCGACATCGCCGAAAGCCCGACTTCGAAGCGGGATCTCGACAAGATCCAGGCGCAGATCAACCGATGGTCCGCCGAGACCGGGCTGCCGCGCCGGCACATCTCGCGCATTCTGGCGATGTCGATCGGCGAGAACCATTCGCCGGAGACGCTGCGCGAATATATGGGCGAGCAGGCCTGATCGCTGCGGCTGCAGCGGGACTTGACCGGCATTCGCCGGCCAGTCCTGGGTGGCACAAGCAATCGCCATTGCCCGGCGATTGCCGCCACGCTAAATCCAATTCATGACCCAGACCGCTCCCGACCTACTGCGCATTGCCGTCGCCCAGCTCAACCCGACCGTCGGCGATGTCGCCGGCAATCTCGCCAAGGCGCGCGAGGCAAGGGCGGATGCGGCCCGCCAGGGCGCCGATCTGGTGCTCTACACGGAGCTCTTCCTCGCCGGCTATCCGCCGGAAGACCTGGTGCTGAAGCCGGCCTTCCTGAAGGCTTGCGAAAAGGCGGCGCAGGATTTCGCCGCCGACACCGCCGATGGCGGTCCTGGCGTCATCATCGGCACGCCGCTGAAGCGCCGGACCGGCACGCATAACTCCATCGTCTTCGCCGATCGCGGCAAGATCATCGCCGAGCGCTACAAGCTCGACCTGCCGAACTATGGCGAGTTCGACGAGAAGCGCGTTTTCCAGGCCGGGCCGGAGCTGCAAGGGCCGGTGAATTTCCGCGGGGTGCGCATCGGTGTCCCGATCTGCGAGGACATCTGGGGCGACATCGCCGTCTGCGAGACGCTGGCCGAGAGCGGCGCCGAGATCCTGCTTGTGCCGAACGGCTCGCCCTACTACCGCGCCAAGATCGACGTCCGCCACCAGGTGGTGATCCGTCAGGTCATCGAATGCGGATTGCCGATGATCTACGCCAATCAGCTTGGTGGCCAAGACGAACTCATCTTCGACGGCGCCTCCTTCGCCATCGGCGCGGACAAGACGCTTGCCTTCCAGATGAGCCAGTTCGAGGAAGCGGTCGACGTCACCACCTGGAAGCGAAGGGATGGCATCTGGGTCTGTTCCGAAGGCCCAATGTCGAAGATTCCGGAGCGGGAGGAGGCCGACTACCGGGCCTGCATGCTGGGCCTGCGCGACTACGTGAACAAGAACGGCTTCAAGAACGTGGTGCTCGGCCTCTCCGGCGGCATCGACTCCGCGATCTGCGCTGCACTGGCGGTCGACGCGCTTGGCGAGGAGCGGCTGCGCACCGTCATGATGCCCTATCGCTATACCTCGAAGGACTCGCTGAAGGACGCCGAGGATTGCGCCCGCGCGCTCGGCTGCCGTTACGACATCGTGCCGATCTCCGAGCCGGTCGAAGGTTTCCGGCATGCGCTGACCCAGCTCTTCGAGGGCACTCAGGAAGGTATCACCGAGGAAAACCTGCAGAGCCGTGCGCGCGGCACGATCCTGATGGCGATCTCGAACAAGTTCGGTTCGATGGTCGTCACCACCGGCAACAAGAGTGAGATGTCGGTCGGCTACGCCACCCTCTATGGCGACATGAACGGCGGCTTCAACCCGATCAAGGACCTCTACAAGATGCAGGTCTATGCGCTGGCGCGCTGGCGCAACGCGCATGTGCCGCCGGGGGCGCTCGGCCCATCGGGCGAGGTCATTCCGAAGAACATCATCGATAAGGCGCCGTCGGCGGAGCTGCGCGAAAACCAGACCGACCAGGATTCGCTGCCGCCTTACCCGGTGCTGGACGACATTCTCGAATGCCTGGTCGAGCACGAGATGGGCGTCGACGACATCGTCGCGCGCGGCCACGACCGGGCGACGGTGACGCGCGTCGAGCATCTGCTCTACATTGCTGAGTACAAGCGCCGGCAGGCGGCCCCAGGCGTGAAGATCACGAAGAAGAATTTCGGCCGCGACCGCCGCTACCCGATCACCAATCGGTTCCGGGATCGCAACTAGTCCGCTGAAACGCAAGGCTGTTCGCCTGAACCGGCGCTGTTGGCAGCGCAACCCACCATTGTTGCAAAATCGTCTCAGTGGCCGGACAAGACGCCCTCCTGGCGCCGCCCTGCCTTGGCGAGATGGTGAGCCGCCTCTATAAAAGCGCTTCCGCGATTCCCTTTCGGGAGGACCGTATGGCAGGATTTGACATCGTTATGCGAGGCCGCGAAGCCTAGATCTGCACCGGCCGTCCGAACTCCGTTCGGAAGGCCAGCCGCAGGCAGGCATCTGGCTCCTGCCGGTCGCCACCGAGGGCGCGCGACCAGCCATACTGAACCTCCCCGTTTTAAGGGGGCCATAAGGCGCCGGCGCGGGTTTTCCAATTTGATTTTAGCGGGACCGGGCCTCTCTGCGCCCGGATGACATCATGGCTCGTTTCAGAATAGATCTGCGCGCCAGCGCCTTTCGCAGCGTGCTCGGCTTCACGCTCGGCCACTGGCGCCGCCAGCCGTGGCGCCTGTCGCTCATCATGGGCGCATTCCTGCTCTCGACGCTGGCCGACGTGCTGACGCCGCTCTATTCCGGCCGGCTGGTCGACGCGGTCGCCAGCAGCGCCGGCGCCGACGAGATTGCGTGGCACGCCGCAATGACGGCGTTCTCCATCCTGATGGCGCTGGCGTTGGCGGCTGTGGTGCTGCGCAACGCCGCCTTCATGGGGATTGTCGAATTGACGTTGAAGATGATGTCGGATATCGCCGCCGACGCGTTCCACCGCGTCCAGCGCTTCTCGACGGACTGGCACGCCAACAGCTTCGCCGGCTCGACGGTGCGCAAGATAACGCGTGGCATGTGGGCGCTCGACCTGCTCAATGACACGATCCTGATCGCGCTGCTGCCGTCGTTCGTCATGCTGGTCGGCTCTACGCTGCTGCTCGGCTGGTTCTGGCCGATGATGGGGTTGGTGGTCGCGATCGGCTCGGTGCTGTTCATCGCCGTCACCGCCATGCTGTCGCTTGGCTACGTCGCGCCGGCGGCACGCCTCGCCAACAGCTGGGATACACGCCTCGGCGGCGCGCTGGCCGACGCGGTGAGCTGCAATGCCGTGGTCAAGGGTTTTGGCGCCGAGGCGCGCGAGGAAGCGCGGCTTGCCCGCGTGGTCGCCAAATGGCGTCTGCGAACGGGCCGTACCTGGGTGCGCGGCACGTTCAACGGCACCGCGCAAGGCACGATGCTGCTCTTGATGAGGGCGGCCGTGATCGGCCTTGCGCTCATGCTTTGGGCGTGGGGCGAGGCGAGTGCCGGCGACATCGCCTTCGTTCTGACGTCGTTCTTTGTCCTGCAGGGCTATCTGCGCGATATCGGCACGCATATCCGCAACCTGCAGCGCTCGATCAACGACATGGAGGAATTGGTCGACTTCCAGTCTGAACCGCTCGGCATCGAGGACCGGCCCGGTGCCGCTCCGATCCGGATCACCGACGGCCGTATTGCGTTCGACAAGGTGACGTTCCATTACGGCAATCACCGGCTGCCGCTCTATCGCGACTTCGAGGTCGAGATCGCCGCGGGTGAACGCGTCGGGCTGGTCGGGCATTCGGGATCGGGCAAGACGACTTTCGTCAAGCTGATCCAGCGCCTCTATGACGTGAACGGGGGCCGGATCCTGATAGACGGCCAGGACATCTCGAAGGTTGCGCAATCATCGTTGCGCAGCCAGATCGCCATCGTGCAGCAGGAGCCGATCCTGTTTCACCGGTCGCTGGCCGAGAACATCGCCTATGCCAGGCCGGGCGCAACGCAGGCCGAGATCGAGCATGCCGCGAAGCTCGCCAGCGCGCACGACTTCATCGCCGATCTGCCCAAGGGTTACGGAACCCTGGTCGGCGAGCGCGGCGTGAAACTGTCGGGCGGCGAGCGTCAGCGCGTGGCGATCGCGCGCGCCTTCCTGGCCGAGGCGCGCATCCTGATCCTGGACGAGGCGACATCGAGCCTGGATTCCGAATCGGAGGTGCTCATCCAGAAGGCGATGGAGCGGCTGATGGTCGGGCGCACGACATTGGTCATCGCACACCGGCTTTCGACCGTGCGGGCACTCGACCGGCTGCTGGTTTTCGACCGCGGCCGCATCATCGAGGAAGGCTCGCACGACGAGCTTATCCGGCTGAACGGCGGTATCTACCGCCGGCTGTTCGAGCGCCAGGCGCTCGAACTCACCAAAGGCCTGGTCGCCTGAGGAAAGGCATCCGGCTTCGGCCGGGTGCCTTCCCGCCTTGCGGACCGACCGTCAGCCGTAGTGCAACTTGGGCTTGGCCTCGGTACCGGTGAACTTGACGCCCACGCGGTCGTTGCGTCGCCAGCGGACTTCCGCGCGATAAGCCACGCCATCGAGCGGGACGTAGAGCAGGAAACGATCGGGAACGCGTGATTCCGGTGCGACTTTCAGCTCGGCGCCACCGGCATTCTGATTGCGCAACGTGCAACTGACCTCGGAATTCTGGATACCGGTGATGATCGTCCCGCCCTTGAGCACGCGCTGGCGGTGCTCGCGCCGGTGTTCGCCGGAGTTTTCTTCAAGCGCGGAGTTCGTCATCGATCGACGCCATTAGCCGAATCGGCACTGCATTAACCACACAAAGCACCGATGTTCGCGCACCGCAACGCGCGGCATGCTCGTCGGGTCACATATGCGTTATTTGAGCGATGACTCAGGCGAATTTATGCGGATCGGCGCAGAAATAGGCAATGATCTGGCAAAGATCGGGCTCGTTGACCATGCGGGCGGCCTCGGCGGAGCCGACCCATTTGCGGGTGCGAGCCCGCTTTTCCTTCCAGCGGTCCGCGACCCGGTCGACCTTGAGCGGGAACACCAAGACCTCGCAAGGCACCTCCTCGCCGGATGCCAGGACCTTGCCGTAGAAATAGCGGCCGGCTTCGAGATGCGAGACCGTGCCGTGCAACCCCGCTTCCTCGCCCGCTTCGCGCGCGGCAGCTACGCAAAGCGGCTCCCTGGCTTCCGGCCAGCCTTTCGGCAGCACCCAGCGCCCGGTATCGCGGCTGGTGATCAGCATGATCTCGACGCCGTTTTCGTTCTCACGCCAAGGCAGGGCTGCAACCTGCAGGCGGCAGGGCACTGAGCCGAAGAGTCGTCGGACTCTTTCGGCAATCTGGTTGTGCGTCGTTGGCCTCGTCAACATCGTAGAAGCTGCCCCGAGCCTCTAGAATCATTTGCCATCAAACGAATCTTACGACGTATTGTGGACGATAAAAGTAAAAAACTTCACTCGGGTGTTAACCCGGACAGGGCAGGCAATTGCGAAATCATCGCCCCCGAGAGCCTTCTCCCCGAGAGCCTTCTCTATGCAGCAAACAGTGATTTGGGCGGGCGCTGGACGGAGACAGCAGCTTCCAACGATCAGCCGGCATGATCGTCGGCAATCGGCTTCTGATAGGTGAAGCCCATGTCCCACGGGAAGTAGATCCAGGTGTCCTGGCTGACCTCGGTGACGAATGTATCGACCAGGGGCCTTCCCTTCGGCTTGGCATAGACGGTGGCGAAATGCGCCTTCGGCATCATGGCGCGCACGATGCCGGCCGTCTTGCCGGTATCGGTGAGGTCGTCGATGATGAGCACACCGGCGCCGTCATCGGCAAGAAGCGAAGGCGAGATCTCCTTCAGCACCTGCAACTGACCTTGGCTCGTGTAGTCGTGATAGGAGGCGACGCAGACCGTTTCGATGACGCGGATTCCAAGCTCGCGCGAAATGATCGCGGCGGGCACCAGGCCTCCTCGGGTGATGCAGACGATCGCCTTCCACTGGCCTTTGTTGGTGCCGGAAAGCCGCCAGGCGAGCGCGCGGGCATCGCGGTGGAACTGGTCCCAGGAGACCGGAAAGGCTTTTTCGGGAAGGGACATGGTTCGTGCACTCCGCAAGCGCGCGCCGCAGCGCGCAGATACGATGGAATGCAGCCGGAATTAGCCGGAAAGCGCCAGGCTTGGCAAGTTGGCAGCCAAGAATGGCTGTGTACTTCTATCGCGCTGTTCAGGCGACGCGGTGCAAGTTCCCTGTTTGATACATGTCCTTGTCCCCCGAACCCGATTCCCACTTCGCGGAGAAAGGCTTATCTCGACAGGAAGGCTGCCACGTTTGCCGTGCGCAGCACGGTGCGGGTGACGCCGCCGAACAGGAGCTGTCGCAGCCAGGAGTGGCTGTAGGCGCCGAGCACCAGCAGATCGGCGCCGGATTCGGCGATCCTCTCCTGGATGATGTCGTCGACCGAGCTTGCCCCCGATTTCTGCACGGAAACGCTGACATTGGCGCCGTGGCGTGACAAGGCAGCCGCGATCTCGGCGCCCGCCGCCTCGGGAGCCTCGTCGAGCGTTTCCGGCGGATCGATGACGAGAATGTCAGTCTTGTCCGCCTCGCTGATGAAGGGCAGGGCATCGAATGCTGCACGAGCCGCCTCCTTACTGCCGTTCCAGGCCAGCAGCACACGCCTGAAGGTGGTGACGAGCGGCCCGGCATGCGGAACGACAAGCACCGGCCGGCCGGCATCGTAGACCAGCGTATCGACATCGGCGCCCGGATCGCCCCCGGTGTCGCGCTGCGCGGCGATAATCAGGTCAGCCGCCCGCACGCTCGAAATGCCGGTCAGCGCGCTGTCGCCGGAGAAGCTTTCGAGGCTCCGCCACTCGAAGGACAGGTCGGAATCCTCGACGCGCCTGAGAAAGACCGCCTGCAGCTTCTCGGCGCGCTCCTTGTTCATCTCGGCCGAGACCTGCAGGAATTCGGTGTCGGGGAAACCTGTTGCCGACGTATAGGGGACGGGAAGCGCTTCGGCGTGGATGCCGACGAGGTGGCTTTCGAATCGCTCGGCAAGCGGGATGGCGCAATCGAGCACGCGCTCGGCGTCCTGTTCGTTCTGCAGAATGGCGACGATCGTCTTGAAGCGCATGGCAGATCCCTCAAATTTATCGGCGCAAGATCGCCACCGGCATCAATGGCCGCAACGAAAGTGCCTTGCCAGAAACGTCGGCGCGCGCCTTCTGGTTCCGGGGTCAGCTCGCGACCGACAGGCCCGCCACCATGGCCGCAACATCCTTGCGCGCGGCCTCTAGCGCCGCTTCGTCGCGGGCGCGCACGACGAGCTCGGTCCAGAATTTGCCCTCGCCATATTTCGGGTAGGAGCCGATAATGGTGTGGGGATGCGCCTTCTGGATGTCGGCGAGCGGTCCGCCGATCAGGCCTTCGCCGAACGGGCAGTGCACGGTGGCCGACAGCATCCTGGTGCCGGTCTTCAGCGTCGGCACGACATTGTCGAGCATCGCCTGGAAGATCGACGGCACACCGGCCATCACGTGAACGTTGCCGATACGGAAGCCTGGCGCGATCGACACCGGATTATCGATGTGGTCGGCGCCGCGCGGCATGCGCGCCATGCGCTTGCGCGCCTCGGTGAATTCGATACCGCGCTCGGCATAGCTTGCCTCCAACATGGCGTAAGCCCTGGCATCGTATTCGCAAGGCACGCCGAAGGCCTTGGCTATCGAATCGGCGGTGATGTCGTCATGCGTGGGGCCGATGCCGCCGGTGGTGAAGACATAAGTGTAGCGGGCGCGCAGCGCGTTGGCGGCGGCGACAATCTCGTCCTCCTCGTCGGGAACGATGCGCACTTCCTTCAGGTCGATGCCGATCGCGGTCATGATATCGGCGAGATGGCCGATATTCTTGTCCTTGGTCCTGCCGGAGAGGATCTCGTCGCCGATGACGAGCATGGCGGCGGTGACGATTTCGGGCATGGCTCACTCCGGCTGCAGGTGGCCTGAAATAACGCGGCGGACAGCCGGCCGCAATGCGCGCGCGAGGCGGGGCTCTTGTGGCAGACACGGTTGCGAGTAAGGTGCGTCGGTACGGCTCGGGTGCAAGATGCTGATATCGATTTTGCCGTGGCTAATCGGTGGCCTGCTCGTTGCGGCCGCCGCGGTCGTGCTCGGCTTCATGCTCGCAACATGGTGGATCGCGACCAAGGCCGAGAGGCTGGTACCGGCGTGCGGCAAGTTCATCGAGATCGGCGGCAGCCGCATCCACTATGTCGAAGCAGGCGAGGGCAGGCCGATCGTGTTCCTGCACGGGCTCGGCGCGCAACTCCACCATTTCCGGCACACGCTGTTCGGCCGCTTCGGCGCCGGCTACCGGCTAATCGCTCTCGACCGGCCGGGCTCGGGATACTCGGTGCGGGCGGGCGGGGCGAGCGGCCGTCTGCCCGAACAGGCGGAAGTGGTGCGGCGCTTCATCGAGGAGCTTGGGCTCGAACGGCCTTTGATCGTCGGTCATTCGCTGGGCGGCGCCATCGCGCTTGCACTTGCGATCGAGCATCCGACGGCGATTTCCGGCATCGCGCTCATCGCGCCGCTGACGCATCTGGAGGCGAGGGTGCGCCAGAAATTCGACCTGCTCTATGTTCCCTCGCGCCTGAAGCGCTGGATCTTGGCCCATACTTTAGCGATACCGTACAGCCTGAAATATGCGGAGCCGACGATGAAGTTCATCTTTGCGCCGCAAGCCGTGCCGGGGGACTACATGATCGCCGGAGGTGGTTGGCTCGGGTTGCGGCCCGCCCATTTCCAGGCGACCTCCACCGATATCGTGGCGGTGGAAGAGGATCTCGGCCGCCTCGAACAGCGCTATGGCGAGATCCTGATGCCGGCCGGCATTCTGTTCGGCGCGGATGACCGGGTGATCGGCATCGCGGCTCATGGCGAACCGATGCCGGGCAGGATCAGAGAGCTCGATTTCGAACGCGTCCAAGGGCTCGGGCACATGCCGCAATTCGTGGAACCGGAACGCGTCGTGGCCTTCATCGAGCGCATCGCCGCGCGCGCATTCCCAGCGTGAGGATCCCGTTCGGTCAAAGGCCGAGAGGGATCGCGTCCGTCCACGAACCGTCACGCAAAAGTGTCGGACATTCCGCCTCACCTACACTTTCAACGGGAACTTCGGCTCCAACCCTCGGTTTTAATCCGTGTCGGCTGGCGAATTTCCGGCCAGCAAGAATGCGGCAAATCACCAGATGGAGTACCAATTATGCTTACGAAGATTTTTGCAGCCTCGGCGCTTGTCCTGGCCATGGGCACCTCGGCTATGGCACAATCGTCGGACGCTTGGTGGTGGTGGCATCGTGATCGCCCGGTCCATAGCGAGCAAGTGCCGGTTGATCCCTACACCACGGGCAGCATTTATTCCGATCGCGACGCCAGCGCGCTAAACAGCTTCGGCAACGGTGCCGTCGGCCCATGCGCCTCGGATACGGCCGGCCCCGATGCGAATGCCGGCCCGAACGTCAACGACCAGTATTGCGGCAAGTAGTCCGTTCGCCAGCGAGCGACCGACGTGAAGCTTTTACAGCGTCGGTCGCAGCCAGGTCGGGCGACGGAAACTATTCTGAGACTTCGGTCTGCGGCCGGTCGCGGCCATCGGCCAGTTCGTCATGCCAGACACCCTCGGAATCCTCATACTGGATGCCATCCGTGGTGCCGGCGACCTGCTGCTCGGCCGAAGCAATTTCAGCCGCGCGCAGCGCGTCCTGGCGGGTGGGAAATGTTTCTGAAAAAGTCGAGCCGACCATGTAGGCCCAGCCGCCGTCATGCTCGACGATCTTGTAAGTCAGTTTCGCCATGGAATCCTCCGGTCGAGAAGCCCTTTGCCTGCTCAATGCAGCTTTCCGTCGGACAGCCTTTCTTCGGGAACCAGCACTTCAGATTCCTCGGCTGCCTCGATCAGCGCGCGGCGCGCGTCCGCCGTCGAACGATACCCCTCCAGCGCTTTCAGGCAAGTATCGAGAGCATCACGATGCCGCTGGCCGCGATTGAGCGGCCACACGGTCATCAGGCACTCGGCCGCTTCGCGGGTGCTGCTTATTTGGCGATATTTGCCGACATGGCCGAGTTCGACCACCACCGGCTTCTCAAATGGCTTGCTGTCTGTCATGGCCGCCAACGTAAAACGGCCAATTTGGTTGCAATGGTGGCGGAAGGCTGCGCCCAAAGGTCTCAGCCCATCGTCACCTGTGCAAGCCGTTCAGCCCGCCGCTTTCATCCAGTGCTGCATCGTCGTGACCGAGCGCGCCAGCTGCGGCGCCGGACGGATTTCCTCGCCGAACGTCGCCGCCGCGCGCCAGCCCCAGCGCGGATCGGCAAGGAAGGCGCGAGCCAGAGCCACCATGTCGGCGCGGCCGTCGGCCACGATCGCCTCGGCCTGCTCTGGATCGTCGATCAGGCCGACGGCGCGCGTCGGAATGCCGGCGCCCTTGCGCACAGCCTCGGCCAGATGCACCTGGTAGCCGGGGCCGCTGGGCAGCTTCTGCAACGGCGAATTGCCGCCGCTGGAACAGCACAGATAGGCGACGCCTTCCGCCTTCAGCGCATTGGCCACTTCGATTGCCTCCTCGATCTCGAAGCCGCCGTCGACCCATTCCTTCACCGAAAGGCGGGCCCCCAGCATCAGGCCCGGCGCTGCCTTCTTCACCGCCCTGGCGATCTCCACGGCGAAGCGCATGCGGTTTTCCAGCGAGCCACCCCAGCGGTCGGTGCGCTGGTTGGAAAGCGGCGACAGGAACTGGAAGATCAGATAGCCGTGAGCGGCGTGCAGCTCGATGAAGTCGAAGCCGGCGCGCTCGGCCCGCTTGGCCGCGTCGGCGAAATGTTGGATGACTTGCCGGATCTCTTCCTCGTCCAATGCGTGCGGTATATTCCACCCTGTGTCATAGGCGATGGCCGAAGCCGAAACGGTCTGCCAGGGATCCTCGCCCGCTTGCAGGGGGCCGCCGCCTTCCCAAAGCCGCCTGTTGGATGCCTTGCGGCCGGCATGGGCGAGTTGGACGCCGAATTTGGTGCCGGGCGCGGCGACGCGCCTGGCCGCATCGAGGGTGCGCTTGGCCGCCGCCTCGTTGTCATCGGAGTAGAGGCCAAGGCAGCCATGCGAGATGCGGCCGCGCCGCTCGACGTCGGTCATCTCGACGGTCACCATGCCGGCGCCGGACATGGCCAGGTTCATCCAGTGGTGCAGATGCCAGTCGCTGGCGGAACCGTCCTCGGCCGAATACTGGCACATCGGCGCCACCGCAATACGGTTTGGAAAGGTCAGGCCGCCGAGGGTGATCGGCTGGAAAAGCGATGATGTCATGGAAACGGCTCCTGGGAGAGATATTGCTATCTAGGCAGCCGCGGCACTTCGCGCCAGACAACAGCCGGTGAAAGTCACGCTGGACCAGTCGGTTTCCAGGATAGCGCCCGCGCCTGTTCGCCGATAACGCTTGCCGACAGCATGGAGCCCATCATGGAAGATCGCGTCCGCATCCAGTCTGAAGAAATCCTGTCCGACGATTGGGCGGTGCTCAAGAAGACGGTGCTCGACTATCGCCGCCGCGATGGGCGCTGGGAGACGCAGATCCGCCAGACCTACGATCGCGGCGACGGCGCGGTGATCCTGCCTTTCGATCCGCAGCGCTCGACGGTGCTGCTGGTGCGGCAGTTCCGCTATCCGGCCTATGTCACTGGCCATCGCGAGCCGCTGATCGAGGCCTGTGCCGGTCTGCTCGACGAAAACGATCCGGAAACCTGCATCCGCAAGGAAGCGGAAGAGGAACTCGGCTATTATTTGAAGAACGTTGAGCGGCTGTTCGCGCCCTATATGAGCCCCGGCAGCGTGACCGAACGGCTCTGGTTCTTTACCGCGCGCTATTCGCCGGCCGACCGTATCTCCGACGGCGGCGGAGCTCCGGAAGAGGGCGAAGACATCGAGGTGCTGGAAATGCCGCTCGACGAGGCGCTGGCCGGCATCGCCGGCGGCCGTATCGTCGACGCCAAGACCATCATTTTGATCCAGCACCTGAAGCTCAATCCGATCAACGGTTGAGTGGCCTGCCACCCGAAGCGAGGAGCGAAGGGTGGTGCGGACGACGGGAATCGAACCCGTACGATCAGAGATCGAGGGATTTTAAGTCCCTTTGACGAGTTGGTGTGGGCGACGGGATTTGAACCCGTAAGTGCTTGAAACACCGGCAGATTTTAAGTCTGCTGCGTATACCAGTTCCGCCACGCCCACTCCCACATGGTGGGGTTTTACCACCGATCTCCCACGAAAAATCCCACACGATTGCCAGAGTTCATGTGTGGCTCGCGGCGCACCGATTAGCACTAGGGTAAGTGAAGCGCTAGCTACTTACCCTGGGAGCCGTTCGGTCGGTGTTATCACTTTAGCAACCACGGCCTCGTGAAAGAACACCGCCGCGCCGGCAAGGGCGACGGTCACAAATAGCAGCATATAGGCTCGAGCGATCTTCGGTTCCGATGCGCGCCGCCACTTCTTCCCGTCGATCAGGTCGTAGCGTTCCACTAGGAAGATCGCCAAACCGAGTGAGACAACCTCCGCTACCATCATTATCATTATGGGATTCCTCAGCGCTTAGAGGCGCAGCCACGTGGGCGTTTGTTGAGGCGTACCTTGTGCAAGGACCATTGTGGAGCGGCTGGGTTAGCACGCGCGCTGACATGCTCGACAAATCCCTTTGGCATGAAGTTCCGCCAATCGGGATTTTCCTTGAAGGATGCGGTTGGATTTTCCGCGTAGCTGCTCCGCAAATCAGAATTTGTAGCTGAAGTTTACGCCCAGGGTATGGAGCTTCAGGTCCTGATCACGATCGGAGAAGTCGTCCGGGACGTCGAAATGCTCCTTGCCGAAATCGTAGTAACGGTATTGGGCGCCGACGACGATGTTGCTGCTCAGCGCATAGTCGACCCCGGCGCCGATCGTCCAGCCGGTGCCGGTGCGTGTCCTGGCGAAGCCGCTGCCGCCGACATCTTGCGAGGTCTCGATACCGGCGAAGGCGACGCCCCCGACGCCATAGATCAGCCAGCGATCGACCGCCAAGCCGGCTTCGGCATTGATCGATCCCAGCCATTTGACCTCGGTGCCGACGGCATTGCCAGGGTCGAGCAAGGCCGAACCGTCGATCGAGGCATAGTTGAGCTCAGCGCGCGCGCCGATCACCGCCTGATTGAACTGCCAGAGGCCGGCGACATGGCCGCCGACGAAGCCGCCGTCGACATCGGGAGAAGCGGCGAACGGCTCGCCTTCCGTGCCGGAGATGTCAGATGAGCCCCAGCCATAGCCGGCCTGCAGGCCGGCATAATAGCCTGTCCAATCGAAGCCCGGCGCAGTCATGGGCAGGTCGGCGATCGCGTCCGCGGCCAAGGCCGGCCCGGACAGCAGGGCGAAAAAGCCGGCACTGGCAAGTGTCAGGCGACCCATCGAGCGCTCCGAAATGGCGGTTTCGAAAACTTCTCGGTGCAACCTAGCGTTATTCGCCCGAAAACGGAATTGTATTCCTGCAACAGTGGTTTACTTCGGCGGGTTGCGCACGCGATCTTCCAGGTCACGCTGTTTCTCGTCGGACTTGGCCAGCCGTGCGAAAGCATATTCGCCTAGTGAGGAGCCGGCGATGAAGATGGCGATCGGCGCGGCCCATGCCCAGAATGAATGCAAGGTGAAGAAGGCCAGGCCGGCGCAACATGCCGACAGCATGAAGGTTGCGAACCGGATCGTTTTTGCCATCTCTTCTGCAACCCGAATAGCCGGAGATCCAGTCTAGGCGAGATTTCGCCCTGATGCCGCAGGGGAGATCTGTCGGGAGCCGGTCCTGCCTTAAAAACAAAGCAGTTTTGCCAACTGGTCAAAACCGCGCCAGCTTGGCACAGTCGGGCAAACAGGAGTTCTTCATGGCGACCGGCACCAATCCGACGAAACCCAAGCCCTGGACCGAAGTGGCGACGCAACTGGTCGACGTCGCGATGGGGCGCCGGCCTGCCGATCTCGTGATCCGCAACGGACGCTGGGTGAATGTCCATTCGGGCGAGATCATTCCGGGCACCGACATCGCCGTCGCCGCCGGACGCTTCGCCTATTGCGGCCCGAATGCCGGTCATACGATCGGGCAGGGGACCAAGGTGGTCGATGCGGGCGGCCGCTATCTGGTGCCCGGCCTCTGCGATGCGCACATGCACGTCGAAAGCGGCATGGTCACGGTGACGGAATTCTGCCGCGCCGTGATCCCGCACGGCACCACCTCGATGTTCATCGATCCGCACGAGATCGCCAATGTTCTGGGCCTGCCGGGCGTTCGGCTGATGCATGACGAGGCGGTCGCGATGCCGATCAACGTCCATGTGCAAATGCCGTCCTGCGTGCCTTCGGCGCCCGGCCTGGAGCATGCCGGCGCGGAGCTTACGGTTGCAGACGTCGCCGAGGCGATGACCTGGGAGAATATCATCGGCCTTGGCGAAGTGATGAATTTCCCGGGAGTCGCCGCCAACGATCCGGTGATGTCGGGCGAGATCGCCGAGACGGTGAAGGCCGGGAAAACCGTCGGCGGCCACTATGCCTCGCGCGATCTCGGGTTGCCGTTCCACGGCTATGTCGCCGGCGGCGCCGAGGATGACCATGAGGGCACGCGCGCCGAGGATGCGATCGCCCGCGTGCGCCAGGGCATGAAGGCGATGCTTAGGCTGGGGTCCGCCTGGTACGACGTCGCTGCGCAGATCAAGGCGGTCACCGAAGGCGGCATCGACCCGCGCAACTTCATCCTGTGCACCGACGACAGCCATTCCGGCACGCTGGTGCATGAGGGTCATATGGATCGGGTGGTGCGGCACGCCATCAGCCAGGGCCTGAAACCGGTGACGGCGATCCAAATGGCGACGCTCAACACCGCCCAGCATTTCAGGCTGGAGCGCGAGATCGGCTCGATCGCGCCGGGGCGGCTGGCGGATCTTTTGATCGTCTCCGATCTTGCCCAGATGACGATAGACGAGGTCTATGGCCGCGGCGTCAGGCTGGCGAAAGCCGGCAAGCTCGAAATCGACATTCCGGCCTATGATTATCCCGGGACGGCGAAAAACACGGTCAACCTCGGCAAAAGGCTCAAGGCCTCTGACTTTGACATCGCCGCGCCACAGGGTGCCAACGAGGTGCGGGCGCGGGTGATCGGCGTTATCGAGAACCAGGCGCCGACCAGAGCGCTCGAGGCCGACCTGCCCGTCGAGGACGGGCTGGTCGCCATGGATCGCCGCAACGACATTTGCCAGATCGCCCTGGTCGAACGCCACAGGGGCACGGGCGGCGTCACCAACGCCTTCGTGTCGGGGTTCGGCTATATGGAAGACTGCGCGATGGCCTCGAGCGTGGCGCATGATGCGCACCACATCATCGCCGTCGGAACCAACAAGGAGGACATGGCTTTAGCCGTCAACCGGCTGAGCGAGGTCGGCGGCGGCGTCGTGCTCTACTCCAAGGGCAAGGAACTGGCGCTCGTCGAAATGCCGATCGCAGGGCTGATGTCGGACGAGCGCGCGGAGATCGTCGCGGCCAAGGCCGAGCAGTTGACGGAAGCGATGCGCAAGGTCGGCTGTTCGCTCAACAACGCCCACATGCAGCATTCGCTGCTGGCGCTGGTCGTCATCCCGGAACTCAGGATTTCCGATGTCGGCCTTGTCGACGTGACGTCGTTCCAGAAGGTCGATCTGTTCGTCTAGAGCGGGATGAAGTCATCTCCGGTCGTATCCTGCATTGGCGAAGTAGTTTGAGCACTCGGCAGGTGTCGTCCGGTTGAGGATTTCGCCGATCGCCTGGCAGACGGTCTCGGCCGTCCGTTTGGCCGCCTTTCGAAGCCAGTGTTTGAGCTTGGCGAAGAACTGTTCGATGGGATTGAGGTCAGGTGAGTATTTGGGCAGGAGAATCAACTTGGCCCCTGCCTTGCGAATGGTGCGACTCACGGCCTTGCCCTTATGCGAGCCGAGATTGATGGGGTGGACGCCCCCTCACGGCATCGCTGTGCCAAAGTGGTGTCGTTGATCATCACTTGAACGGAGGCGTCCATGTTGGAAGTTAGCACAATCGGGTTGGATCTGGCGAAGAACGTGTTCCAGATGCACGGCGCGGATGGATCGGGAGCCGTGGCCTTCCGCAAGAAACTGCGTCGTGGCCAGGTGCTCAAGTTTCTTGCCGCGCAGCCTGCTTGCACGGTGGCCATGGAGGCCTGCGCCGGCGGTCATTACTGGGCGCGGGAGATTGCGAAGCTTGGGCACGATGCCCGGCTAATCGCGCCGGGATATGTGAAGCCCTTCGTGAAGCGGCAGAAGAACGATGCCGCTGACGCTGAGGCGATCTGCGAAGCAGCCCAGAGGCCTACCATGCGGTTCGTAGCGGCAAAGAGCGAAGAGCAGCAGGCCGCGGCAATGGTGTTCCGCGTTCGCGATCTTATGGTTCGTCAGCGCACCCAGACCATCAATGCGATACGGGGCCATCTTGCCGAATTCGGTCTCGTGGCTGCACAGGGTCTCTTCCATGCCGCCAAGCTTGTCGCGGCGATTGAGGACAAAGGTACCGCCATCCCCGAAGCTGCCCGTCCGATCCTGTCTCTGCTCGTTGCACAGTTGCGGTCGCTGGATGAGAGAGTGGCCGTGCTCGACCGTGAGATCGCCCGGCGTGCCAAGGAGGATGCAGAAGCCAGGCGATTGATGACCATTCCCGGCATAGGGCCGATCACCGCGACGGCACTTGCTGCTCTGGCTCCATCGGCGACAACCTTCAAGAGCGGGCGAGACTTTGCGGCGTGGCTCGGCCTCACGCCGCTGCAACGCTCCTCAGGCGGCAAGCAGAAGCTCGGCGAGACGTCCCGGATGGGTGAACGAACCCTGCGTCGGCTGCTGATCATCGGGGCGAGCGCCGCCGTGCGCTGGGCCATGCGGAAGGGATCGACGGGGGATCTTTGGCTCTCGCGGATGCTTGAGCGCAAGCCGCCCATGCTGGTGATCGTCGCCCTGGCCAACAAGACGGCGCGCATCGTGTGGGCATTGATGGCGAAAGGGGGAACTTATCGGGCCCCGGCGGTAGCGGGATAATATCGCTGCTGGGCTTGAAGGTGTGAGAAGGTCCAAAGGAGAGTATGGCGCCACGGTCAACGAGACGGGATCGGGAAAACCAGATCATGGATACGCGCCTTGAGCGCGCCAGATTGTTTTGGACCCGCT